>DATIPA010000205.1:0-107717 GCA_035472475.1 Xanthobacteraceae bacterium
TGGTGCAGGAACTTCAAATCGGCGGCACTAGCTTCCCGACAGAGACGACAAGGACCGGACTGAAGAGACGACGACAACAATGGCGACCGATCCGATCCATCAATTCGAGATCCACAACCTCCTGCCGGTCGCCAAGATCGGCGGTGTCGAGATCCACTTCGCCAATTCGGCGCTGTTCATGGTGATCGCAGTCGCGATTACCGCAATCCTGCTGCTCGGAACCACCGGCAGCCGCCGGCTGGTGCCGACCCGGCTGCAGTCGCTCGCCGAGATGTGCTACGAGTTCGTGGCGAACACGCTGCGCAGCACCGCCGGCGAGGAAGGCATGAAGTTCTTCCCGTTCGTGTTCTCGCTGTTCATGTTCATCCTGGTCTCGAACGTGGTCGGCTTGATCCCGTACATGTTCACGGTCTCGAGCCAGATCATCGTCACGGCGGCGCTGGCGCTGCTGGTGTTCTTTACCGTCATCATCTACGGCTTCTACAGGAACGGGCTCGGCTTCTTCCGCCTGTTCGTCCCGCACGGCATCCCGATCTATATCCTGCCGCTGGTCGTGTTCATCGAGGTGCTGTCGTTCCTGTCGCGCCCGGTCTCGCACAGCGTGCGGTTGTTCGCCAACATGCTGGCCGGCCACATCACGCTCAAGGTCTTCGCCGGATTCGTCACCATGCTGGGCGCGTTCGGTATCGTCGGCTGGGCCGGCGCGGTGCTGCCGCTCGGGCTCACGGTCGGGCTCACCGCGCTCGAGCTCCTGGTCGCGTTCCTGCAGGCCTACGTTTTCGCCATCCTCACCTGCATCTATCTCAACGATGCCATCCACCCGGGCCATTAAGGTCCGCATCATCTTCGCAAAGGAGTTTTGCTCATGGATCCGGTTGCCGCAAAGTACATTGGAGCTGGCATCGCCTGCATTGGAATGGGCGGGGCCGGCGCCGGCGTCGGCATCATCTTCGGCAGCTATCTGGCCGCAGCATTGCGCAATCCGTCGGCCGCCCAGGGCCAGTTCGCCAACTTGATCTTCGGGTTCGCGGTGACCGAAGCGCTCGGCATCTTCTCGCTGCTGATCGCGCTGCTCCTGCTGTTCGCGCTGTAAGGGCGCATGTTTCGGAAAAGCTGGTCACGGTTTCCGATAAGACCATGCGCTAGATAGGACCATGGCCGAAACCCAGAAGGCGCATACCGAAGTCCCGAGCGGCGGCCACATCGCGTTTCCGCCGTTCAACAGGGAAACGTTCGCCTCGCAGCTGTTCTGGCTCGCGATCACCTTCGCTGTACTCTATTTGCTGATGGCGCGGTTCGCGCTGCCGCGGGTCGGTTCCATCATCGAGGCGCGGCGCTCGAAAATCGAGAGCGATCTCGCGGCGGCCGCGCAACTCAAGAGCAATGCCGAGGCCGCGATGGCGGCCTATGAGAAGGCGCTGGCGGAGGCGCGGGCGCGCGCCCAGACGATCGGCGGGGAGACCCGCGCCAAGCTCAATGCGGAAGCCGAAGAGGCGCGCAAGAAGCTCGAGGCCGAGCTCAATACCAAGCTCGCCGAGGCCGAGAAGACGATCGGCGACACCAAGGCCGGCGCGATGCGCAACGTGCGCGGGATCGCGGCCGAGGCCGCCGCCGCGATCGTCGCCAAGCTGACCGGCAGCGCACCGCCGGATCGCGTCGTCAGCGACGCGCTCGATACAGTGCTGAAGAGATAGCGCATGATCCCGAAAACTGGGAACCGGTTTTCGGACCAGATCAGGCACCAAACAAAGAACCAGTCATGATGGAACAGCTGCTGGAAGCCGAATTCTGGGTCGCGGTGGCGTTCGTCATCTTTGTGCTGATCCTGCTCAAGCTCGGCGTGCACAAGAAAGCGGTTACGGCGCTCGACGGGCGCGCCGCGCGCATCGCGTCCGAACTCGACGAGGCCCGCAAGCTGCGCGACGAGGCGCAGGCGATCCTCGCCGAGTCGGAGAAGAAGCGCCGGCAGGCCGAGCAGGATGCGCAGGACATCATCGCGGGCGCGCGGGCGGAGGCTGAGCGGGTCGCCGCCGAAGCCAAGGCCAAGGCCGAGGAGTTCGTCGCGCGGCGCACCGCGATGGCGCAGCAGAAAATCGCCCAGGCCGAGAGCCAGGCGGTCGCCGAAGTGCGCGCCGCGGCGGCCGAGGCCGCGGTCGCGGCCTCCGAGAAGGTGCTCAGCCAAACGGTGCAGGGCAAGGTCGCCGACGGCCTGATCGATCAGGGCCTCCGCGACGTCAAAACCAAGCTGAATTAGCGCGCGGCGCGCGCTCAGCCGGGCGGCGGCTTCTTCGCCTTTGCCTTGGGCGGCGGCGACTTGCGCGGCTCAATCGGCGCGCCGTTGGGGTCGAAGCCGATGTAGATCATGTAGTTCTCGAGCTCCGACGCCTTCGGGATCGGAACCGTCATCTCGTCTTCGACATGCTTGAACTCGACATTCGACTGCTGCTCGCCGATCGAGACCGGAACGACAAAGAGCTTCGACCAGATCATCTTGGTGCGGCCGAGCTCCTCCAACACCAGCGCGTAGCGCAGCGGAACCTTGAGCTCCCCGGGACCGCCCGCGGGCCCGAGGATGACGCGGCCCTGCACCCCGACCTTGATGGTGACGTCCTTGCCCTTGACGATGCATTCGCGCGCCGCGCGCACGAACGAGGCCTGGTAGCGCAGCGAGAGCGCGTTGGGCTCGCCTGGAGACTGCACCATCAAGGTCGAAGCGCCTTCGCGGATATCGATGAGCGGACAGTCAAACTCTTCGTTGGCAACCGCTTCGCCTGATCCGCTCGTCGCCGGCTCCGGTGCATCGGCGCCCGGGCGCAGGCGGCGGAAGAAATCACCGACACGGTCGGCGAGCGAAGGCTCCGGACGCGACGCGCGGGCCGGCGGCGCGGGCGCTTCCGCGGCCGGCTGTTGGGCCGGTGCGGCTTGCCCGGCCGGCGCCTGAGCGGCGGCTGGCGCCTGGGCGGCGGGTGCTTGCGCGGCGGGCGTCCGTGCCGACGGTGTGCGTGCCGCCGGGGCCTGCGTGGTCGGCGCCGGTGGGCCGGGCGGGGCTTCGGCGGCCGGTGCCTGCTGGGCCGGTTCGGGTGGACCGCCGCCCGGCACGAAGCGCTTGAAGAAGTCGCCCATGCGGTCAGTCCACGAGGGCTCCTGCTGCGCCGAGGCGGAGCCGGCGCTCGCCGCCAAGGCCACTGCGACCGCAAGCGCGGTCGTCCAGCGCCTGCCGGCATGCCCGTCCGAGCGATGACGCATGAGCATCCCCAAGTCCCGTTGCCCAGTAACCAGCGTTGTCCCGATGCCAGCCCGCGCCCCGTTCCCGGCGGGCGTCCCGACTATATCCCAAGCCCTAAACTATTGGTGAAACAATGGCGTCAATTCGACCGCGCGGGGTCGTCACGCAGGCGGGCAAACAGCAGGTGGTCCTGCCATTTGCCGTTGATGCAGAGGTATTCCCGCGCCAAACCCTCGCGCACGAAGCCGCATTTCGCCAAAAGCCGGCTTGAGGCGGTATTGCCCGGAATGCAGGCGGCCTCCAGCCGGTGCAGGGCCAACGCCCCGAACGCAAAGGGTGCGACCGCACGCACCGCGTCGGTCATGTAGCCGCGCCGGACGAACGGCTCGCCCATCCAATAGCCGAGGCTGCCGGCCTGGGCGACACCGCGCCGGATGTTGGCGACGGTGAGCCCGCCCACCATGACGTCGTCTTCCTTGCGGAACACGAAGAACGAGTACGACAGATCGTTATTCTGATCCTCGACGTAGCGCTGGATGCGCCGGCGGAACGCGCCGCGCGTGAGATCGTCGACCGGCCAGACCGGTTCCCACGGAGTCAGGAACTCGCGGCTTAGTTCGCGCAAGCGCGCCCACTCCGCATAGTCGGCGGCCACCGGTACGCGCAACGTCACGTCCTCGCCTTCGATTGCAGGCGGACGGTCGGTCGTGACGGAACGGAAGAACGCCATGCTGCAAACTTCGGAATCGGGACACTAGCGCCGCAAGCACGCCTCATGCGGTTCGGCGCGCGAGACTTTCCGCGATTGCAGCAGCGCTTTCAAGTCCCGTGCCAGGCCCGAGCACCGCGACCGCGGGACGGCTCCTTCGCACCAGCGCGCGACCGGCGGCGCGCACGCTTTCCACGGTGACGGCTTCGATCTTGCCGACGATCTCGTCGACCGGCATCGGCCGATCGTAGATGATAATCTGCCGCGCAAGCTGTTCGGCACGGGTGGCGGAGCTTTCCAATCCCATCAGCAGCCCGGCCTTCATCTGGGTCTTGGCGCGGGCAACCTCGGCCTCGGTGATGGTTTCCGACGCGATCACGATCTCGCCGACCGCGACCCGCATCAGTTCTTCGACATCGGCCGGATCGGTGCCGGCGTAGAGTGCGAACAGCCCGGTGTCCTGATAGGGCGCGTGGAACGCGTAGATCGAATAGCAGAGCCCGCGGATCTCGCGCACCTCTTGGAACAGCCGTGAGGACATGCCGCCGCCGAGCGCGATCGCAAACACCTGCAGGCTGTGGCTCGACGGATCGGTTTGCGGCACGCCTTCGAGCCCGAGCGTCACGTGCACCTGCTCGAGGTCGCTTTTCTCGATGCGGGTGCCGCCGGCAAAGCGCGCCGGATCCGGCCGCGCGGTCGCCTCCCCGGCGAACGCCGCGAAGCGACGGTTGACCTCGTCGACGACCGCGTCGTGCTCGAGCGCGCCGGCGGCGGCGACCACCATGCTGGGCGCGCGGTAATGGGTGACGAGGTGGGCGCGCAAACGCTTGCGATCGAAGTTCTTGACGGTCGCGCGGGTGCCCATGATCGAGCGCCCGATCGCCTGATCGGGGAACGCGGTCGCCTGCAGCAATTCGTAGACCAGATCGTCGGGCGTATCCTCGGTGGCGCCGATCTCCTGCATGATGACGTTCTTCTCGCGCGTCAGCTCGTCGGGGTCGAAGGTGGGTTCGGAGAGAATGTCGGAGAGCACGTCGAGCGCAAGCGGCACGTCGGCGCGCAGCACGCGCGCGTAATAGGCCGTGGTCTCGATGCCGGTCGCCGCATTGAGGTCGCCGCCGACCGCCTCGATCTCCTCGGCGATCTGGCGCGCGCTGCGCCGGGTCGTGCCCTTGAACGCCATGTGCTCGAGGAAATGCGAAATGCCGTGCTCTTCCGGCGCTTCATTGCGACTGCCGGACGCGATCCAGACGCCGAGCGACGTCGTCTCCAGGTGCGGCATGGCGTCTGTGACCACGATCAGCCCAGACCGGAGACGGGAGACTTCGACACTCATGCGGCTGCTCCTTCGCGCGCTACGCGGCTGACACTCGAAATGAAATGCTCGACCGCCGCCTGATCGGCGGGAAGAACGGTTTGACGTTCGGGCTTGCGCGGCAGATCCGCGAGCCAATCCGGCAGCGCGGGGCGCACCCCGCAGGCGGCTTCGACCGCGGCCGGAAACTTGGCCGGATGCGCGGTCGACAGCACGACCATCGGCGCCGCGCCGTCGTGGTGTTCCTTCTCGGCCACTGCGATCGCGACCGCGGTATGCGGATCGACGAGGTAGCCGACTTCGCGCTTGACGGTGCGGATAGTGGCGGCGGTCTCCTGCTCGTCGGCGCAGTCGGCGCTGAACACGGCCCGCAGATCGGCGAGCGCGCGCGCCGGAATGACGAAGCGGCGCGATTGCACGAGCGCGGCCATCATGGTGCGCACCGTCTTGGCATCGCGATCCATGGCTTCGAACAGCGCGCGCTCGAAGTTGGAGGCGACCTGGATATCCATGGAGGGCGACGCCGTGGGCGTGACCGCGTGCACCTCATAGGCGCCGCTCTTGAGCGCGCGCGCCAGGATGTCGTTGACGTTAGTCGCGATCACCAGGCGATCGACCGGCACGCCCATGCGGCGGGCGACGTAGCCCGCGAAAATATCGCCGAAGTTTCCGGTCGGCACCGTGAACGCGACCTTGCGCGCCGGTGCGCCGAGCGCGACCGCGGCGGTGACGTAGTAGACCACCTGGGCGACGATGCGAGCGACGTTGATCGAGTTGACGCCGGAGAGCCGCACGCGGTCGCGAAACGCGTGATGATTGAACAGGCCCTTCACGATCGCCTGGCAGTCGTCGAAGGTACCGTCGATCGCAAGCGCGTGCACGTTATCCTCGGGGGCGGTGGTCATCATCCGGCGCTGGACGTCGGAGATGCGCCCGTTCGGGAACAGCACGACGAGATCGACTTGTGCGCGGCCGCGGAACGCCTCGACCGCCGCGCCGCCGGTGTCGCCTGAGGTTGCAACCACCACGGTGGTGCGCTCGCGGCGCCTGGCGAGCACGTGATCCATCAGCCGGCCGATGAGCTGCATCGCCAGGTCCTTGAAGGCGAGCGTGGGCCCATGAAAGAGCTCGAGCACGAACGTGCCGGGTGCGAGCTGCGTCAGCGGCACCACCGCCGGATGGCGGAACGTGTCGTAGGCCTCGCGCAGCATGCGGGCGAGATCTCCGGGCGCGATCGCATCGCCCACGAACGGGCCGATCACGTCGGCGGCGACTTCCGCGTAAGGCTTGCCGGCAAATCCCGCGATCGTCTCGGCGTCGAGCTGCGGCCAGGTCTCGGGCACGTAGAGTCCGCCGTCGCGGGCGAGCCCCGCGAGCGTCACCTCGACAAAGTTCAGTGACGGGGCGTCGCCCCGGGTCGAGACGTAACGCACGGCTCCTAAGTCCTTATTCCGAAACCGGAAAGAGATACGATCGCAGGGCCGCCCGATCCCGCGGCCGGCCCTGTCGCTCACGCTAAGCCACTGATTGGAATAGCATTTCACCGCGGCAGCCGGGATCGATCCACCGCTTGCCAAGACTATGCTGAAAGCTCGCGTTCACACAAGCAAAGGGTGACACCGTGGCGCAGGGGAGGAATGCCGCCCCGTTAGCCGAGACTGGTTCCTGGTTTGTGGCCCGGTTTAGCGGCCGCCCGCGCCTTCAGGCTAGGCACCGCCCTCACTGGATACCTTGCGGCCGCGGCTGAACAGCCAAATCCCGAACATCACGGCGATCACCAGGGCGAGAGCGAACCAGGTCAGGGCGTACTGGAAGTGATCGTTGCGCAAATTGACCTTGAGGGTGCCGGGGCGCGGCACACCGCCCGGCGGCACCGGGCTCTCCTGGTCGACATAGAACGGCGCGACCTCGCCCCAGCCCTTCGCGGCTGCCATCGCACCCGGATCACGGATGAACCAGGTGTCGGAGGACTTGTTCGTATCGGAGAGGAACCACGGGCGCGTCTCCGGCCAGCGCAGGTAGCCGACGATATCGAGGCTGTCGCCGACCCAGGGGATGGTGCGGTCCATCGGCACGTAGCCGCGGTTCACCACGACCGTGCGTCCGTCGGCGAGGCGCGCCGGCTGGAACGCAAAATAGCCCGGGTCCCTGATGTCGTCGCGGAGCGCGGACCCAGCCACGTAAACGTAGACGCCCTGCCCGTCCACGAACTGCGCGCGGAATTTGACGCGGCGAAACTCCGAATCCTCGGCGGTGAATGACGGCCATTGCGATGCCGGCGGCAGCAGCACCGGTGCAGCGGCGAGCCGCGTATCCATGGCGGCGATCAGGCCTTCCTTCCAGGTCTTGCGCTGGAGCTGCCAGGCGCCGAGCGCACTCGCCAGCCCAATCGCGGCGAGCGCGATCAGCGTCGGGACGAGCAGCCGCGGCCGCGTGCCGGGCGCGCTCACGGCGCGCGCCGCTCGAGCCGGCCCTCGGCGGCCTTGTGGTGGAACTGCAGGGCGATCAGCAGCCCCTTGAGCGGCCGCAGCGGGCCGATGGTGGTCAGCAGAACCAGCGGCAGCCACAGCGCGGCGTGGACCCAGAGCGGCGGCGCGTAGCGCATCTCAACAAACAGCGCAGCCCCGCACACCAGGAACCCGGCGATCATGATCACGAACACCGCCGGACCGTCGCCGGCGTCGGCGAAGGCGTAGTCGAGGCCGCACGCCTCGCAGCGCGGCTTGAGCGTGAGAAATCCCGCGAACAGGTGCCCCTTGCCGCAGTTGGGGCAGCGGCACAGGAGACCGGCCACATAGGGCGACGGCTTAAGGGCTTGCGACATTGCGCAGGTGTTTAGCGCTCAACCGCGCAGGCGTCACGGGCGACTTGTCGCACAGGTTTCCCTAGGCGAGTGGCTCGAGCGACCCGAGCATCGTCGGCAGATATTCCGCGACCGTCGGGTGGATGTGCATCGCGCGCTGCAAGGTCGTGTAGGGCGCCTTCGCATACATCAGATCGAGTACGTCCTGCATCACCTCGTCGGCGCTCAGTCCGAGCAGCGTGGCCCCCAGGATCTGCTTCGTCTCGCGATCGACCAGGATGCGCATGAAGCCTTGCGTCTCGCCGCGCTCGAACGCGCGGGAGACCCGTTCCATCGGCCAGTTCGCGACCAGGGCCGGCAGCCCCCGCTTGCGCACCTCGGCTTGCGACAGGCCGGCGCGGCCGAGCGGAGGATCGATGTAGAGCGCATAGGCCATGATGCGGTCGCTCAGCCGACGCGGATCGTTGTCGAGCAGATTGGCGGCGACGATCTCGTAGTCGTTGTAGGACGTGTGCGTGAACGCGCCTTTGCCGTTGCAATCACCCAGCGCCCAGATGCCCGGAACGTGGCTGCGCAGCTGATCGTCGACGATGATGAAGCCGTGCGCGTCGAGCGCGACGCCGGCTTTGTCGAGACCAAGATCCTCGGTGTTCGGACGCCGCCCGATCGCGACCAGGAGATGCGTGCCTTCGACCTCGGCACGACCTTGCGGGGTCTCAATCGTGACCGCGATGCCGTTGTGGCGGCGGGCAACCGAAAGCGCCTTGGCGCCGAGCCGCAGTGCGATCTCCTCGCGCTCCAGAATCCTGGCAACCTCGGCTGAGACGTCCTCATCCTCGCGCGCGATCAGGCGCGGCATCGCTTCGATCACGGTGACGGCGCTGCCAAACCGCCGGTACATCTGGGCGAACTCGAGGCCCACGTAACTGCCGCCGAGGATTACCAGGTGGGCGGGGAGGAAATCGACCGCCATCATCGAGACGTTGGTGAGGTAGGGAATCTGGTCGAGCCCGGGGATCGGCGGCACGGTCGGGCGCGCGCCGACGTTGATGAAGATCTTGTTGGCGGTCAGGCTCTCGCCGTTGACCGCGACTTCCTTCGGTCCGGTGAAGCGCCCCTGCCCCCAGAAAATCGTGCAGCCGCGCATGCCGCGCAGCCAGTTTTCGACCCCGGTGCGCGTACGCCCAACGACGGCGTCCTTGCGCGCCTTCACCGCCTTCATATCGACCGCGATCGGCCCGGGGACGCGGACGCCGTACTCGCCGGCGCGGCGCGCCATGTGCGCAACCTGCGCGCTCGCAACCAGCGTCTTGGTCGGCGTGCAGCCGTCGTTCACGCAAGTCCCGCCGAAATGCTCACGCTCGATGAAGCCGACGCTCATGCCGGCGCCGGTCAACCGCGAGGTCAATGTCGGACCGGCCTGGCCGCTGCCAATCACAATGGCGTCGAAGTGGGGCATGGCGTTGCTCTCCGTTGCGCAGCCGGGGCGAGGCTAACACACGCGCGTCAAAGCGCCGAACCGGACCGATCGCAAGCACACGAGCAAACAACAAGGGCGGCCCGCAGCCGCCCTCGTCCGTTTCGTTGGTCGGCGCGCTACCCGCCGTGCGCGCCCGGAATCGGCGGGCCGGCGCCCCAGACATAAATGCAGGCGAACAGAAACAGCCAGACGACGTCGACGAAGTGCCAGTACCAGGCGGCGAACTCGAGGCCGAGATGCTGGGTCGGCGAGAACTGCCCGGCCAGCGCGCGCCCGAGGCAGACGATCAGGAAGATCGACCCGATGATGACATGTGCGCCGTGGAAGCCGGTCGCCATGAAGAAAGTCGCCCCGTAGATATTGCCGCCGTAGCTGAAGGCTGCGTGGTGGTATTCGAACGCCTGCACGGCGGTGAACGACAGGCCCAGAATGATGGTGCAGATCAGCCCCCACTTGAGTCCTTGGCGGTCGTTCTCCAGGAGCGCGTGGTGCGCCCAGGTGACGGTCGTGCCGGACGTCAGCAGGATCAGCGTGTTGAACAGCGGCAAATGCCAGGGATCAAAAGTCTGGATGCCCTTCGGGGGCCAGACCTCGCCGATGAACTCGCCGCGCACAACCTGCACGATCTCGTTCGGAAACAGCGCGGTGTTGAAATAGGCCCAGAACCAGGCGACGAAGAACATCACCTCGGAGGCGATGAACAGGATCATGCCGTAGCGGTGCGAGATCTGCACCACCTGGGTGTGAAAGTGCCGGTACTCGGCTTCGATGATGACCTCGCGCCACCATCCGACCATGGTGTAGGCGACGCCGATCGCGCCGGCGCCGAACACCAGCGGCGCTGCGGCGAAGATGTGGTGCATCCACGAGATCAGCCCGACCGCGAGCACGAGCGCCGAGACCGCGCCGACGATCGGCCAAGGGCTCGGGTCCACCAGATGATAGTCGTGCTGTTTCGCGTGCGCGTCGGCCATGCCCGTCTCCGTTCTCAACTCGCCTTGAGCGTATCCTTGCGGGACACGCTTTAACTCCGCCCCGATACGGGGGTCTGCGCGACGCCGCCCTGCGGCTCGCGTATTGGATAGAAAGTGTATGACAGCGTGATGGTGCCGAGGCTGTCCTGCTCGGCATCCTTGGCGAGCGCGGGATCGACGTAGAACACCACCGTCATGTCCTGCTTCTCGCCGGCCTTAAGCCGTTGCTCGGTGAAGCAGAAGCAGTTGATCTTCTGGAAATAGGCGCCAATCGTCAGCGGCGTGACGTTGTAGCCAGCGATCCCGGCGGTATCGCGGGCCGACAGGTTGGTGACGTGATAGATGACGGTTGCGACTTCGCCGAGCTTGAGGTCGATTGCGGTCACCTCGGGCTCGAAGCGCCACGGCAGGCCGGAGGCGACGTTGACGTCGAAGCGCACGGTGATTTTGCGATCGAGCTGATACCCGGGCGCGGCAGTCGCGACCTGGGTGGTGCCGGCGAAGCCGGTCGTGCGGCAGAACCAGTTGTAGAGCGGCACGGCCGCATACGAGAGCGCCACCATCGCGCCGACGACCGCACCGCAGGCGGCGGCGACTATCAGATTACGATCGCGGGCGGTTGGTTTCATAGCGGTCGCGTCAGCACGTTTGGACCGAGCCGGACGATGGTGATGGCATAGAACAGCAGCACCAGCGCCCCGAGCACGAGTGCAATTGCGATCGAGCGCGCGCGTCGGCGACGCTTTTGCTCCTCGGTGAGGACGATGCCGCCCTTATCGCCCTGGTCGCCATCACGCCTATCGCCCATGCCATCTCGCAGAGCTCATCCGACTGCCTGCGCGCCGGCCGCCAACGAACCGAACAGCGCATGATCAATGAGCAGCACGGCAAACAAAACGAACAGATAGAGGATCGAATAGCCGAACAAGGCCTTGGCCTCCCGACCGCCGCCAGTAACGCGCCACGCCAGCACCAGCAGCGCGGCGCCCGCGCCCGCCGCGGTTGCGCCGTAGAGCGGGCCGGCCGATCCGATCAGCCAGGGCGCGATTGCGACCGGCAGCAGCGCGATTGCGTAGAGCCGGATCTGGCGCACGGTCTCCCGCGTGCCCGCCACCACCGGCAGCATCGGCACGCCGGCGCGCTCGTAGTCGCCGGCGCGGCACAGCGCCAGCGCCCAGAAGTGCGGCGGAGTCCAAAGGAAAATGATCAGGAACAGGAATACTGCTTCGAGCCCAGTTCCGCCGGTCGCGGCCGCCCAGCCGATCATGGGCGGGAACGCCCCCGCGGCGCCGCCGATGACGATGTTCTGCGGCGTGCGGCGCTTGAGCCACATTGTGTAGATCACTGCGTAGAAGAAGATCGTGAACGCGAGCAGGCCAGCTGCGATCCAGTTAGCCACCAGCCCGAGCACCACCACCGATCCGAACGCGAGCGTGATTCCGAAGCCGAGCGCCTCGCCGCGGGTGACCCGCCCTGCGGGAATCGGACGCCGCGCGGTGCGCGCCATCAGCGCGTCGATATCGGCGTCGTACCACATGTTGAGCGCGCCGGCGGCGCCGGCGCCGACCGCGATGCAGATCAGCGCACCGACGCCGAGCACGGGATGCAGATGACCGGGAGCGACCAGAAGCCCGACGAACGCGGTGAACACCACGAGCGACATCACGCGCGGCTTCATCAAGGCGATGAAATCATCGACGCCCGCGAGGGAAGGCTCGAGGTGCGCGCTGTCCGCGACCGCGTGCGACGGCAAACCGACGCCTGGGCTCATCAACGACATCGGTCAACTACCTTGAACTTTAGGTCAGCGCGCCGCAACGGACCGCGCTCCTCTCCAATGCGCCATGGCGCGCGTCACCGGATGCGCGGCAGGACTTCGTACTGATGGAACGGCGGCGGTGACGAGAGCGTCCATTCCAGTGTGGTCGCGCCCGGTCCCCACGGATTGTTGGCCGCGTGCCGCTTCCTGATGTAGGCCTCCACTAGCCCCCACAGGAAGATCAGGACGCCGACGCCCGAGATGTAGGAGCCGATCGACGACACCAGGTTCCAGCCGGCGAACGCGTCGGGATAGTCGACGTAGCGGCGCGGCATGCCGGCGAGCCCGAGGAAGTGTTGCGGGAAGAAGATCAGGTTGACGCCGATGAATGTCACCCAGAAATGCGTCTTGCCGATCCACTCGTTGTACATGTAGCCGGTCATCTTCGGGAACCAGTAGTACCAGCCCGCGAAAATCGTAAACACGGCGCCGAGCGACAGCACGTAATGGAAGTGCGCGACGACATAGTAGGTGTCCTGCAGCACGCGATCGACGCCGGCATTCGCCAGCACGACGCCGGTGACGCCGCCGACCGTGAACAGGAAGATGAACCCCACCGCCCAGAGCATCGGCGTCTTGAAGTCGATCGAGCCGCCCCACATGGTCGCGATCCAAGAGAAGATCTTGATTCCGGTCGGCACCGCGATCACCATCGTCGCGAACACGAAATAGGCCTGCGTCGCCGTTGAGAGGCCGACCGTGTACATGTGATGGGCCCACACCACGAAGCCGATCACGCCGATCGCCACCATGGCGTAGGCCATGCCGAGATAACCGAACACCGGCTTGCGCGAGAACGTCGCCACGATCTGGCTGACCATTCCGAACCCGGGCAGAATCAGGATGTAGACCTCGGGATGGCCGAAGAACCAGAATAGGTGCTGGAACAGCACCGGGTCGCCGCCGCCGCTGGCCGTGAAGAAAGTGGTGCCGAAGTTGCGGTCGGTCAGCAGCATGGTGATCGCGCCAGCCAACACCGGCAACGCGAGCAGCAACAGGAACGTCGTGACCAGGATCGACCACACGAACAGCGGCATCTTGTGCAGCGTCATGCCGGGCGCGCGCATGTTGAAAATGGTGGTGATGAAGTTGATCGAGCTCAGGATCGACGACGCGCCGGCAAGATGCAGCGACAGGATCGCGAAATCGACCGCCGGGCCGGGATGGCCCGAGGTCGATAGCGGCGCATAAAGCGTCCAGCCCCCGCCCACGCCATTGCCGCCCGGCTCGCCTTCGAAGAACATTGACGACAACAGCAGCGTGAACGACGCCGGCAGTAGCCAGAACGAAACGTTGTTGAGGCGGGGGAACGCCATGTCGGGCGCCCCGATCATCAGCGGCACGATCCAGTTGCCGAAGCCGCCGATCATCGCCGGCATCACCATGAAGAAGATCATGATCAGGCCGTGCGCCGTGACGAACACATTGTAGATGTGATGGTCGAAGAGCTGAATTCCCGGTTCCATCAACTCGAAGCGGATCGCAATCGACATCGCGCCGCCGATCAGGCCGGCAAAGATCGCGAACACCAGGTACATGCTCCCGATGTCTTTGTGGTTCGTGGAATAGACGAACCGGCGCCATCCGTGCGGAAGGGCGTGCTCGTCATGTCCGTTGTGCGCTACCGCTGTGTCCATTGTCACAAGTCCTTCAGATTACCGCTGTCCGCACCCGGCCCTTGGCGGCGGTCACTGCCCGGTCGCCGCGATCCGGGTCGTGGTCGGAACCGCGGCATATTTCTTCTTGGCGTCCGCCAGCCAATCGTTGAATTGCTGCTCGCTCACGACGCGGACCGCGATCGGCATGAAGGCATGGTCGCGACCGCACAGCTCTGAGCATTGGCCGTAGTAGACGCCTTCGCGCGTCGCCCTGAACCAGGTCTCGTTGAGCCGGCCCGGGACCGAGTCGATCTTGATGCCGAACGAGGGCACCGCGAACGAATGAATGACGTCGGCGCCGATCGTCTGCACCCGCACATTCTTGTTCACCGGCACCACCAGCTCGTTGTCGACGGTGAGCAGACGGGGTTGGCCGGGCTTGAGTTTGTCGTCCGGCACCAGGATCGAGTTGAATTCGAAGTTGCCGTTGTCGGGATAGGTATAGCTCCAGAACCACTGGTTGCCGGTCGCCTTGATGGTGAGATCAGCGGGCGGGAGGTCGAGCTGTTTGAACAGGAGCTTGAACGAGGGAACGGCGATGACAATCAGGATTACTACCGGGACCACCGTCCAGGCGACTTCGATCAGCGTGTTGTGCGTGGTTCGCGACGGGGTCGGATTGCGGCCCGCATTGAACCGGATCATGACCACGATCAGCAGCGCAAGCACGAACGCCGCGATGGCGGTAGTGATTCCGAGCAGCAGGTAGTCGTGGAACCAGACGATATCTTCCATCACCGGCGAGGCGGCGTCCTGAAGGCCGAGTTGCCAGTCGACCGGGTGGCCGAATGCAGCCCAGGCCGACCCGCCGCCAACGCCGAGCGCGGAGATCAAGGCCGCAGCGAAAAGTCCGATAGCTTGCACGTCATTTGCTCCTTCGGCGGGTGACGGCTGTGCGTTTGGTCCGCAGGGAGGATGCACCCGTGACGCCCTGCCGCGTCAGCTCGCCACGCCGTTCCTCGGAAGCGGCGCGGCTTCTCAAAACCACAATTCCGCCGCGCTCGCAATGTGGCCGAACTGCCCCCGGTATGCGACAAACGGCGGCGAGCCTGCAAGGCCAGTTCTGGCGGTTTTATCGGGCCAATCGGCGGCTTGACACGGCGGTTACGCGATGTAGGCAGTGCGGTGCCGAGCCAAATGGATGCGATTCGGGGGTCGGGCTCGTCGCCATGGGAAGCTATGCACGGTTGGGGGGCGCTCCGCGGTCGCAAGCACTCTTGATCGAGCGCAATTCTTGATCGAAAGGACCTGCCGATGAACGGGCCAACTCGGTTTTTCGTGGTCCCTGCGGCAACGACGGCTGCGCTCGCCCTTGCACTGCTCGGGGCGGCTCTGGCTCCCGCGGCGGCGCAAGGTGTCGTGCGCTCCGTCCATGACGATTGGCAAATTCGCTGTGAGACACCGCCCGGTGCGCAGGCCGAACAGTGCGCCCTGTTTCAGAGCGTCGTCGCCGAGGATCGGGCCAATGTCGGCATCACGGTGCTGGTTCTCAAAACCGCCGATCAAAAATCGCGCTTGATGCGCATCCAGGCTCCGCTTGGGGTGCTGTTGCCCGCAGGCTTGGGGCTCAAGGTCGATCAGGTCGACGTCGGGCGCGCCGGCTTTGTGCGCTGTCTTCCGAAGGGCTGCTATGCGGAAGTCGTCATGGACGACGAGCTCATCAAAAAGCTGCGCTCCGGTACCACCGCCACGTTCTTCATTTTCCAGACGCCCGAAGAGGGCATCGGCTTTCCCATGAGCCTCAAGGGCTTCGGACCCGGCTACGACAAACTGCCGTGAGTCGAGCGCGCCGCTGAGCACAGCGCAAGCCGGTTCCGGTTGCGCACATCCCATCCCTGACTTCCGACCCTGGCGCGCTTATATTTGCGCCGAATCCAATCGGGACTGCCGTCATGAACGCCACCACTTCGCTGCTCGACCGCGCCGGCCTCGACAAGACGAAGGTCTCCAAAATCGTCGCGCGCGGTCTCGACGGCGCCGACGACGGCGAACTCTTCCTGGAGTACCGGCAGTCCGAGATGCTGCTGTTCGACAACGGCCGCCTCAAGCAAGCCACGTACGACACGTCCCAGGGCTTTGGTTTGCGCGCGGTCAAGGATGAGGCGGTTGGCTACGCGCATGCGACCGACGTCTCGGAGGCAGCACTTACCCGCGCGGCCGATGCGGTGCGCGCCGTCAAGGGCGGTTATTCGGGTGAACTTGCCGAGGCTCCGGCGCGCACCAATGTCCGCCTTTACACGGACGACAACCCGCTTGCGGCCCCCGGCTTTGACGCCAAGGTCAAGCTTCTTCAGGACATCGACGCTTACGCGCGCGGCAAGGACGAACGCGTGCGACAAGTCTCGGCGAGCGTTGCGGCGTCCTGGCAGATCGTGGAAATCCTGCGGCCGGACGGTCAGATCTACCGCGATATCCGGCCGTTGGTGCGGGTGAACGTTTCGGTCGTGGTCGGTGACGGCGACCGCCAGGAAACCGGGAGCCAGGGCTACGGCGGGCGCGAGGGCTACGCGCGCTTCATTGCCGCCGGTGCATGGCACGGCGCCGTCGACGATGCCGTGCGCCAGGCGCTGCTCAATCTCGAATCGGTCCCGGCGCCGGCCGGGGAAATGGATGTGGTGCTTGGCCCGGGCTGGCCCGGCGTGATGCTGCACGAAGCCGTCGGTCACGGCCTGGAAGGGGACTTCAACCGCAAGCAGACGTCAGCCTTCGCCGGCCTTATGGGCCACCAGGTCGCCTCCAGGGGAGTTACCGTCGTCGATGACGGCACCATCGGTGATCGCCGCGGCTCGCTCTCGATCGACGACGAAGGCACGCCGACCAATCGCACGGTCCTGATCGAGGACGGAATTCTCGTGGGGTACATGCAGGATCGGCAAAACGCGCGACTGATGAACATGCGTCCGACCGGCAACGGGCGGCGCGAAAGCTACGGCCATGTGCCGATGCCGCGCATGACCAATACCTACATGCTGGCCGGCAGCCGCGAGCCGGGAGAAATCATCGCCTCCGTCAAGAACGGCATCTACGCGGTCAACTTCGGCGGCGGCCAAGTCGACATCACGTCGGGCAAGTACGTCTTTCAGTGCACGGAGGCGTACCGGATTGAGCACGGTAAAATCGGCGCGCCTCTCAAGGGGGCGATGCTGATCGGAAACGGGCCGACCGACCTCCACCGCATCAGCATGATCGGCAACGATCTGGCGCTCGACCAGGGCATCGGCACCTGCGGCAAGAACGGCCAGGGCGTGCCGGTCGGGGTCGGGCAGCCGACGCTGCGTATGGACCGCATCACGGTCGGTGGGACGGGCTGACAGACGGTTTCGAGCGCTTACCGCACCACTCCCGAAATACAGCACGGCCGCCGGCGGGGCGGCTTCACTTGATTCTTGAGAAAGCAGCGTGCCGCTGGCCCTGCGTAGCCGGGCCTCAGATAAGTCCACGCCCGGCATTTGCTATCGGCTTCGCACGCGGCCTTGCAGGCACTCCCCGTGGGGTCCGGCGGCAATTCGAGGTTGCGAAGATCGCCGCCGTAACGGTCGATCGAGTATTCGAGCGGTCCCCCGCGCGGCTCAATCACGCCAGCACCCCGGACCCCCGACACGCAACAGGGGGCCTTGGTGCGCGTCGGGACCGTGTTCTTGAGCCAGCACACGCCGTTCGGGTTGTCGGCCGTCGGATACTGAAACGTCCAGGCGCGACAGCGTCCTTCTCGCTCGCAGCGCGCAGCGCAGATGGCTGGATCGGCCGGCCTCACCACGAAGTTCGTATAATCGGCACCTGGACGATCAAAGCCAACCTGCGCGTGCGCCGAAGACGCAACCAGCAGCAGCGCAAGCATCTGTGCGAGCCTTGATCGCAACCGCATCGCCGCCTGGCCCGGCTTCGCAAACCCCGTAGCAGTTTTAAAGACAGCGCGCGTCCGAAGCGAGGACGATTGCGAGTTTCTCCGCAGCCCATACGCGTCGTGCGCCGTGTGAGTTCGTCAATCGATACAGGTGACCACTAACGAAAAGCGCCCGCCGGAGAGAGGACCAGCGGGCGCGGGACCAACCGCTCGAGGGGGCTAGGCGGTTGGGCCGGGGGAAGCCGACCGGGAGGCGGCGGCTTTTCGAATGGCGTGCCTTCAGACGAAATAGCGCGCCGGACGATCGGTCGGCGGAGGGCTCAATGCGCGGACGCCCAGCATCTGCGTCGGGGGCTTCGGAGCCGCCGACGCGGTAAACTGCCGCGCTTCGTCCCGCCGCGCCGTGCGACGGCACTCCAGCATGGTGGTCGGATCATCCCAGAGCCGCTGCGCCAGTGCGTCGTACAGATCCGAGCGGGTCAGGCCGATGTCGGCCAAGGCGTGATCGTCAAAATTCGCAAGCATTGCCAAGCCTTTGCGATGCCGTACGCCAGCCAGGCCACGTTCCAGGCGCTGACGAAATTGCGCACCGAAACCAGCGATCCAGCGGCAGCCCGTCGTCGACATGGCATCCTCCAACGGCAAGGGACGGATGGCGGGGGTCCGCACTCGAGGCGCCGCGATTCCGTCCTGTTTGCTTTATGGAACCCGCGATTCAATTCGTAAAACGAATGTTTCTGATCTAAGCTATCAAATATGATGATGTGAATGCCTAACAAGTGTCCTGCCGCAAGGAGTCGCCATGACCGCGCTGATCGATGTTGAGCAATTGCGCACCTTCGTCGCGATTGTTGAAACGGGCAGCTTCACCCAGGCCGGTGAGGTGGTGCACAAGACGCAATCCGCGGTGTCGATGCAGATCAAGAAGCTTGAGGAACGGCTCGACCACCCGATTTTTGTGCGTGACGGCCGCGGCTCCAAACTCACGGAACACGGCGAGCGTCTGCTCGATTACGCGCGCCGTATTGTGAAGCTCAATGTCGAAGCACTGGCCGCGTTCTCCGACGCCGAGCTGTCGGGGCGCGTACGCCTCGGCGTGCCGGACGATTATGCGGATCGATACCTGCCCGAGATCATGGCGCGGTTCTCTCGCGTCTATCCGGGTGCCGAACTTACGGTCGTTTGCGCACCCTCCGTCGATTTGATTGTTCAGATCGACAGCGGTGACATTGATCTTGCAATCATCACCACCTGCGAGGGCAACCGGGCAGCCGAGATTTTTCGACGGGAGCGTTTGTGGTGGGTGACGTCCAATCGCCACTCGGTCCATCGCGAGGAGCCGCTGCCGCTGGCGCTCGGTCGCGCGACCTGCATGTGGCGACGCTCGGCGATTGAACGCCTCGGAGCGATCGGCCGTCAGCATCGCATCCTCTATACCAGCGCCAATTCGGGTGCCGTCGCCGCCGCGGTGTTGGCAGGCCTCGCGGTTTCGGTGTTCCCGGAATCGGGCGTGCGACCCGGCATGCGGCTGCTGACAACAGCGGACGGATTTCCGGAGCTGCCCTCGTGCGACATCGGTCTGTTGCGCAACACCCACGAGAGTTCCGCGCTCGCCGACGCGCTCGCCGGCCATATCATCTCGTCGCTGGACAACCTCTCGCAGCCGGCCCAGGCCGCGGAATAGCGCGACCAGAGAACCACTTTCGCCGGCACCACGCGCGGCTAGTACGCGTATTCAGTGAATATCGGTTCCACGGAGCCGTGCCACTCGCCGTGAAACTTCCGCAGCATTTCTTCGGCGAGGGTAAAGCCACGCGTGACGATGTCGCCCAAAGCCTCGAGATAGAGGGTCTCATCGCGGCCTTCGCGATCGTAGCGGGCGCGCCGCCTGAGGCCGGCATGCGCCAACGCGAGGCACTCCTTGGCGAGATCGAGCATCGGGCGACCTCTGATCGTCGCCTTCAGCGCTAGTTTGGGGACGTCATCGCGCAGCTTCTGGCGCTCCGGTGCGGTCCAGTCCTTGACGATGCTCCAAGCCGCATCGAGGCTGTCCTGATCGTAAAGCAAGCCGACCCAGAACGCCGGCAATGCCGGCAGCATGCGCAATGGAACGCCGTCGGCGCCGCGCATCTCCAGGAAACGCTTGAGACGGACCTCCGGGAATATGGTTGAGACGTGATTGGCCCAATCCGACAGGGTCGCGCGCTTGCCGGGCACCGCATCCAGCCGGCCGGCCAGCAGGTCGCGAAACGATTGTCCGGCGACATCGATGTACTTGTCTCCGCGCTTGACGAAGTACATCGGCACGTCGAGCGCGTAATCGACCCAACGCTCAAAGCCCATTCCCGGCTCGAACGCCCAAGGCAGCATGCCGGCACGCTGATTGTCCGTGTCACGCCAGATCTCTGATCGAAACGACAGGAACCCGTTCGGTTTTCCATCCGTGAACGGCGAGTTGGCGAATAGCGCGGTCGCCACCGGCTGCAACGCAAGTGAAACGCGCAGCTTCTTGACCATGTCGGCTTCGGACGAATAGTCGAGGTTCGTCTGCACAGTGCAGGTGCGATACATCATATCGAGTCCGAGCGAACCGACCTTGGGCATGTAGGCGGTCATGATCCGATACCGGCCTTTCGGCATCGCCGGCATATCGCGACGCGACCATTTCGGCGTCATGCCAATACCAAGGAATCCGATCCGCAGCGGACGCGCGATTTCACGCACCTGCGCAAGATGCGCCATCAGCTCGCTGCAGGTTTGATGCACCGTCTCGACCGGGCCGCCCGAAAGCTCGAACTGACCTCCCGGCTCGAGCGAGATCGCGCCGCCGCCGGTCACGTCGTAGAGGCCGATGATGTTGTCGCCCTCCATGATCGGTTCCCAGCCCAGCAGATGCCGCATTCCGTTGAGCAGAGCCTTGATGCCGCGTGGCCCCGCGTAGGGCACAGGGTCATGGCCTTCGAGGGTGAACGCGAACTTTTCGTGTTCGGTACCGATGCGAAAATGTTCGAGCGGCTTCGACCCGGCCTCGAACCACGCGACAAGCGCGTCGCGCGATTCAATGGGCGTCATGTCGATCTGATCGCGAGCCATGCAGGGTCCGGCGGGAATGGGGCGAGACCATACACGGGCCTCGCGCGCAAGAGCAATGCGCGAGCCGTCGGCCGGATCCCTTGCCCTGCGCGCTCGCGAACACCGAACGATGCGGCGCGTTGCTGGTGGCCCAGCGCCGGCCGAGCTAGCAAAATAGTCCTATGACGCCCGGTGCTAGCGTCATAATGTTGCGGGCTTCGTCCGCGAGAGGCCATACTTGGACCATGGCGGCCGCCGAAAAGGAACCTCATGCGCCTCGCATTTGCCGCTGTGTGCCTTGCCGTGCTGACCAGCGGCTGTTCGATCGCCCTGGACGACAGCATCTACGCGGCACCCGGCAAGTTCGACTTTCTGGATTGCCCGAGCATCGCCGAGCGCGCCAAGAAGGCGTCGGCCCGCGAAGCTGAACTGACGCAACTCATGACGCGCGCGGCCGAAGGCGCCGGCGGCCCGGTCGTGAATGCGATCGTTTATCAGGACGAACTCAATACCGTGCGCGCTGAATTGGCGGCGCTACGCAAGACCGGGGACGACAAACATTGCGCCCCGATCATCTCGCCGCAGGTGCACGCGCTCGAGCCGGTGCATTGAAAACAGGCATTATTTTCGCCGGCTCAGCAAAAATACTGCCTGCTCCCCGATCAGATTCCAGAACCACCACGGCGCGGGCAGCCGCAGCGGCTTCCCCCAGGCGTTGAGCGCGACCGCTTTTTCCATTTTTGCGCCGACCGTTCCGCACAGCTGGCGAAAATCCTTGATCGTGCAGAAATGGATGTTCGGCGTTGCGTACCAGGTCTCCGGCAAGTTGTTGGTACGCGGCATCTGCCCACCGAACAAAAGCTTCAGACGGATTTTCCAGTGCCCAAAATTCGGAAACGAAACCACCGCGTGCCGCCCGATCCGCAGCATATGTTCCACAACCTCGCGCGGCTTGCGGGTGGCCTGCAGGGTTTGCGACAGGATCACGTAGTCGAAAGCGTCGTCGGGATAGTCGGCGAGGTCGGTGTCGGCATCGCCCTGAATCACCGCGAGCCCCTTGGCGACCGAATCGTTGACGCCCTCACGCGACAGTTCGATGCCGCGGCCGTCGACGCCGCGCAACTCGAGCAGGCGCAACAGTTCGCCGTCGCCACACCCGACGTCGAGCACGCGCGAGCCGGGCGCTACCATCTCGGCCACGACCAGATGATCGACGCGAGCGGCACCGGGCGCACGCGCCGTATTGGCCATGGTGAGATCACGCTGCGGACGGTTGAGCATTCGTCAATGGACCGTCGGTTATCCGGGCAGCCCGCGCGCCGCGCCGGCGGATCCAAGAAAGCCGCGCACGATCGCAAACAATTCAGGCTCATCGAGCAGGAACGCGTCGTGCCCCTTGTCGGTGACGATCTCCGCGAACGAGACGCGCGCGGAACTCGCGTTGAGCGCGTGCACGATGGCGCGCGAGTCGACCGTCGGAAACAGCCAGTCGCTGGTGAACGATATCACGCAGAAACGCGTCTTGGTACCGCGGAACGCCTCGGCGAGTATCCCGTCATAGTCGGCGGCGAGATCGAAGTAGTCCATCGCGCGCGTCAAATAGAGGTAGCTGTTGGCATCAAAACGTTCGACGAATGACGAGCCTTGGTGGCGCAGATAGCTCTCAACCTCGAAATCGGCATCGAACGAGAAGGTCGCATTGGCGCGATCCTGGAAGCGGCGGCCGAATTTGCGATGCAACGCCGCGTCCGAAAGATAGGTGATGTGCGCGGCCATGCGGGCAACGGCGAGCCCACGGCGCGGATTGGTGCCTTCCGCCAGATAGCGGCCGCCGCGCCAGTCAGGATCCGCCATCACGGCCTGTCGCCCGACTTCATGAAAGGCGATGTTCTGCGCCGAATGCCGGGTCGCGCACGCGATCGGAAGCGCGGCGAACACCCGATCCGGGTAGCTCGCCGCCCACTGCAGCACCTGCATCCCGCCCATGGAGCCGCCTGCGACCGCAAACAGGCTGTCGATTCCAAGATGGTCGAGCAGCATGGCCTGCGCGCGCACGATGTCGCGGACCGTGACGACAGGAAACTCAAGCCCGTACGGATGACCGGTCCTGGCGTTGATCGAGGCCGGTCCCGTCGTCCCCATGCAGGCGCCGACCACGTTGGGGCAGATCGCAAAATAGCGATCGGTGTCGATCGGCTTACCCGGCCCGACCATGGTCTCCCACCAGCCCGGCTTGCCGGTAACCGGATGAAGGTTGGCTACATGCTGATCGCCGGTCAGCGCGTGGCAAATCAACACCGCGTTGGAGCGGGCCGCGTTGAGCGTTCCGTAGGTCTGATAGGCGATCTGCAACGGCGAGAGCTCAACCCCGGCATCGAGTTTCAGCGGCTTGTCGGGACCAAAGCTCACCACATGCGAGTGCGGGGTCTCCGCTTCGCCTACGCGATCGCGCAAATCGGTCTTCAATCGCGCCTCGGCCATCCTGCAAACCTCGTGGTCACCGCAACATGCGGAGACCTCCCACCCAGTGCCCCGCTGTAGGAACTTCAAATCGGCCGGCACTGGCCCTTTGCGTGCTGCAATGGATATTGCCCGAAATCGGGCAACCAGAACATGCCGAAAGGCCGGGGTTAGATAGAGGGCGCCAGACCTAAGTCAATGTTTTCTTTGATTTCGGTAAACGCGCGACCTATCAATGGGCCCGTTTCAGGACCCCCAAATGGCGCACCGCAACATGGAGAGGACTGCCCCGGCGTTATCGCTCGCGGATCTGCGGGCCGAGATCGATCGTATCGACGCCGCGATGCATGAGCTGCTGATGGAGCGCGGCGAGATCATCGACCGCCTCATCAAGGTCAAGCACACGGCCGAAACGGGGTCGGCGTTTCGCCCGGCCCGTGAAGCCGACATGATGCGCCGCCTCGTCGAGCGGCACCATGGAATCCTCCCGCTCGACACCGCTGAAAGCATCTGGCGCGTCATTATCGCGACGTTCACGTATGTGCAGGCCCCGTTTCGCGTCCACGCCGATCTGTCGGCTGGGGACGCAGCCATGCGCGATTCGGCCCGCTTCCATTTCGGTTTCACGGTGCCGTTCGTAACGCACATCGGGGCTTCTGGCGTGGTAGCGGCAGTCGCGCGCTCGAAAGGCGATCTGGGATTGGTGCCGGCAGCCGCGATCGTGGGCTCCGGCGCATGGTGGTCCGCGCTCGAAGGCAGCGCGCCAAAGATCATCGCGCGGCTTCCGTTCCTGGAGCGCGCCGACCACCCGGCTGGCTTGCCGGTCTTTGCGATCGCCCGCCCGCATCCCGATGCGCTCGTCACCGACGTGGAAATGTGGAGCATAAAAGTGTCGGGTTGGGGACCGCGACCGGCGCAGGCGCTGGCCGCGGTGACCGAAGCGATCGCGGTGCCGGACGGGGCGTTTGACGGAGCCGCGTTGCTGGTGTCGGTGCCGAGCGGACAACCGCTCGCGGAGGTGATCGGGGCGTTGGTGAAAGCAGGCGCATCGGTGCGCTCGCAGGCACTCGTCGGGAGCCACGCGAGACGCTATACGGTCGGCGCCGACGGGACCGTCTCTCACTAACAACCGTCACGCTCCAACAGCCGGAGAACCTTCGAATGACGGCATCGTTGCATCCCCGACCGCGCGCGGGCGTCCTCAAGATCGACGCCTATGTGCCGGGTAAAAGCGATGCACCGGGCGCCGAGCGGGTGTTCAAGCTCTCGTCCAACGAGACCCCGCTTGGACCGAGCCCGAAGGCGATTGCCGCCTATCGGGCGGTTGCCGATCATTTGCAGGACTACCCGGACGGCGCGGCCACCGCGTTGCGCGAGACCATCGGTCGAGTATTCGGACTCGATCCGGCGCGTATTGCATGCGGTGCCGGATCGGACGAGCTGATCAACCTCCTGGCCGACGGCTATTTGACCGACGGCGACGAGGCGATTCACACCACGCACGGTTTCCTGATGTATCCGATCGCGATCCTGGGCTCGGGCGCGACCCCAGTAGTGGCACCGGAGACGAACTTTACCGCGAGCGTCGACGCGATCCTGGAGCGCGTGAGCTCGCGCACCAAGATTGTATTTCTTGCCAATCCCAACAATCCGACCGGCACCTACGTGCCATTCGACGAAATCAAACGCCTGCATCGCGAACTGCCGCCGCAGGTTCTGCTGGTGATTGACGCGGCCTACGCGGAATACGTCCGCCGCAACGATTATGAGGCCGGCATCGAACTTGTTGCCACCAACGAGAACGTCGTGATGCTCCGCACGTTCTCCAAGATCCATGGTCTGGCGGCGGTCCGATTAGGCTGGCTGTATGGCCCCCTGCACGTGGTCGACGCGCTCAATCGCATCCGCGGTCCGTTCAACGTCAACACGCCCGCCATGATGGCGGGCATCGCCGCGGTCGAGGACAGTGCCCATATCGAACGCTCGCGCGCCCACAACGATCGCTGGCTGTCCTGGCTCGCGGAAGAGATCGGCAAGCTCGGACTGACGGTGACACCGAGCGTTGCCAATTTCGTCCTGATCCATTTTCCCGAAACCAAGGGCTGCACCGCGGCCGATGCTGACGCGTTCCTCACCAAGCGTGGCCTGGTCCTGCGCCGGGTGTCGGCCTACAGACTGCCCAATGCGCTGCGGATGACCGTCGGTACCGAGCAAGCCAATCGTCTCGTCGTCGCCGCGCTCGCCGAGTTCCTGGGAAAGACGCATTGATGACGACGGGCGTCCGCGGTGCGGCGAGCAAGGCATGACGAGCGCGCCGTTATTTGATCGACTGGCCCTGATCGGCGTCGGCCTTATCGGCTCGTCGATCGCGCGCGCGGCGCGCGCCACTGGCGTGGTCAAGACCATCGTCGCGACCGCACGCTCCGCACAAACGCGCCAGCGCGTGGTCGAACTCGCTATTGCTGATGAGGTTGTCGAGACCAACGCGCAAGCTGCGGCCGGCGCGGATCTCGTGATCCTCTGTATTCCGGTCGGCGCATGCGGCGAGGCCGCGCGCGCAATTGCTCCACACCTTGCGCCAGGCGCCATTGTCTCCGACGTTGGCTCCGTCAAGGGATCGGTCATGCGGGATATGGCCCCGCATTTACCGGCACACACCCACTTCATTCCGGCGCATCCGGTGGCCGGGACCGAGCATTCCGGCCCGGACGCCGGCTTTCCCGAGCTCTTCATCAATCGCTGGTGCATCCTCACGCCGGCGAACACGGTTGACCCCGCTGCCGTCGACCGGCTCGCAGCGTTCTGGCGGGCGTTTGGTGCCAGGGTGGAACGCATGTCGCCCGATCACCATGACCTGGTGCTGGCGATCACCAGTCATTTACCGCACCTGATCGCCTATACGATCGTCGGAACCGCGGAGGAGCTCGGTCAGGTGACAAGTTCCGAAGTGATGAAATTCTCCGCCGGCGGTTTTCGCGATTTCACCCGCATCGCCGCATCCGACCCTACCATGTGGCGCGACGTGTTCCTGAGCAACAAGGACGCCGTCCTCGAAATGCTCGGCACGTTCAACGAGGATCTGTCAAAGCTCACGCGCGCCATCCGGCGCGGCGACGGCGATGCACTGTTCGATCATTTCGCCCGCACCCGCGCAATCCGCCGCGGCATCGTCGACATCGGCCAGGACTCGGCAGCCCCCGACTTCGGCCGGCCGCATCCGGCGCTGCCGCCGATTCCAAAGCCCTATTCGTCCGATTGAGCCGCCGCAATCGCTAACCTTTCGTAAACCACGCGCGGTTCAAAATCCCCTTTTTCGGCAGCAATTCGTTAATCTGGCGCTGATTGAGCATATTGCGGAAGGAGGTCGCGCGCCTGAAGAATCGGCCGTGCGTACCATCAGGTGTGCGGCCGTTGCGGAGACAACCTTGGTCCGTTTCGAAAACGTAGGGTTGCGCTACGGCCTCGGACCGGAGGTGCTGCGCGACCTGACATTCAGAATCGAACCACATTCGTTTCAATTCCTGACCGGCCCGTCGGGAGCCGGAAAAACGTCGCTGCTGCGCCTGTTGTTTCTTTCCCTCAAGCCGACGCGCGGCTTGATCACGTTGTTCGACCAGGACATCGCCACACTCAACAAGGATGCGCTCGCGTCCCTGCGCCGCCGTATTGGCATCGTGTTTCAGGACTTCCGGCTGCTCGACCATCTGACCACGTTCGAGAACGTCGCGCTGCCGTTGCGTGTGCTCGGGCAGCGCGAGGCGTCGTACCGTCAGCAAGTCAGTGAGCTCCTGCATTGGGTCGGACTCGGCGAGCGCATCTGGGCGCTGCCGCCGGTGCTCTCCGGCGGTGAGAAGCAGCGCGCCGCGATCGCACGCGCGGTGATCGCGCGACCGCAGCTCCTCCTCGCCGACGAACCGACCGGAAATGTCGATCCGAGCCTGGCACAGCGGTTGCTGCGCCTGTTTATCGAGTTGAACAAGTCTGGCACATCGGTTGTGATTGCGACCCACGATATTGCCTTGATGGACCAGTACGACGCGCGCCGCCTGGTCTTGCACGACGGTCGCATGCACATCTACGAGTAGACCAATGGTCGATTATCAGCACCCGGATCTGCCATCGCCCGCTCCTGCCCCGATGCGGTCCGACGCCTCGATCGTGCCGAAGAACTCGATCGCTGGCAGCGCCCTCATCGCCGTGGTTGCAATCATGACGTTCCTCGCGTCGCTCATCACCGGCGTGGTGATGCTGGTCATCGGATCGACCGCCGAATGGCAGTCGGAGGTGGCGCGCGAAATGACCATCCAGGTCCGGCCGACGCCCAACCGCCCGATCGACGATGAAGTCGCCAAGGCCGTCGCAGTGGCGCGTGCCGCGCGCGGGGTGGCGGAGGTGCGTCCCTATTCGCGTCAGGACTCCGCACGCCTGCTGGAACCGTGGATCGGGACGGGACTGGCAATCGACGATCTTCCGGTGCCACGGATTATCGTGCTGAGGCTCCAGAGCGGCATCCAACCCGACGTGGCCGCGCTGCGCACCGCGCTTGCGCAGCAGGTCGCTGGTGCGACGCTCGATGACCACGGCGGATGGGTCGACCGCATGCGGACCATGGCGGGTTCCGCCATCGCGATCGGAATCGGGATGCTGGCGCTCATGCTGACCGCAACGATCCTCTCGGTGGCGTTCGCGACCCGCGGCGCGATGGCGGCCAACCGTCCGATTGTCGAAGTCCTGCATTTCGTCGGCGCGCGCGACGGCTATATCGCGCGCCAGTTCCAACGACACTTCCTGGCGCTGGGTCTCAAGGGCGGTGCGATCGGCGGGGGCGCTGCAATCGCCCTGTTCGCACTCGCCCAATTGCTGGTCGATCGCGTGATCGGAACGGCCGGCGGCGAGCAGATCGCAGCCCTGTTCGGCTCGTTTTCCATCGGAGCGCTCGGCTACGGCCTGATCGCGTTGCAAATCGTCGTAAACGCGATCGTCACCGCCGGGGCGTCACGCGAAGTCGTCAACCGCACGCTGGCAACGGTCGCATGACGAGGGCTCGCATCCGCCAGCGCGGGTGCGGTGCGGCAAGTCACCGCCAGTGACTTGGTCACTGCTGGACTTGCCCACCGGCTGCGGTTCCGGCCTCCCGACCACGGCGGCCAAGCGCTATATTTCGCCCGAACGGGGATGTGCGAATCGATGCCCGGCGCCCGAACCGAAACTGCCAACGCCCCCCACGCCCGCCGGCGCGGCGTACGCGTATGGCGGTTTGCCGGAATTTGCGTCGCGCTCAGCTTGTTTGCCTTGGTGGCTGGATTTGTCTGGTACGCTTCGCTCGTGGGCGAGGAGGCGCCCGCCAATCGCAGCGCCGAAGCTATCGTTGCACTCACCGGAGGGCCCGAACGCATCGGGGAGGCGGTCGAGCAACTCGCGGCCGGGCGTGGCCATCGGCTGCTGATCACCGGCGTCAACCGGGGAACGCACGCGGACACGCTGGCGCGCCTGGTGCCGCGCTACGAAGCCCTGTTCGCGTGTTGTATCGACATCGATCACTCCGCCGTCAACACCATCGGCAACGCCATCGAGACGAAACGGTGGGCGCGCGACCACGGTTTTCATTCGCTGATGGTCGTCACGTCGGGCTATCACATGCCTCGCGCACTTGCGGAAATTGCCCATCAGCTGCCCGACGTGACGCTGGTGCCGTTCCCGGTCATTACCGAACACCAGCGTGCGGAGCCGTGGTGGTCGAATGCGGGTTCTGCCCGCATGCTGATGTCGGAATATTTGAAATATCTGGTCGCCATTACCCGCATGCGCTTGGATGCTGGCGGCCGCCTGACCAAAATGGCGAGCGGAAATTCCGGCACAGTCAATTGAACTGCCCATGACCAAACATCCGACCGGATCGTCCAACGCGATGCTCGTCGTGCGCTCGCTCACGTTCAACGCGGCGTTCTATATCAACCTCGCGCTTCATATGGCGGTTGCGATTCCAACCTTCGTGCTGCCACAACGGATCATGGTGCAGATATCGCGGTCGTGGGGTGCCACGTCGCTTTGGCTGTTGCGCGTGATCTGCGGCATCAAAGTCGAGTGGCACGGCCTCGAGAAAATCCCCAAAGGCGCATTTCTGGTAGCCGCCAAGCATCAATCGGCCTGGGAGACCTTCGCCCTGTTGCCGTTGTTTCCGATGCCGACCGCCATCGTGAAGCGGGAACTCCTGCGGATTCCATGGTTCGGCTGGCACCTCTGGAAGTGCGGCATGATCGCGGTGGATCGAAGCGCCGGCCGTGACGCGCTTGCCGGGGTGATCGCGGGCACGCGCGCCGCGCTCGCCCAAGGGCGGCAGGTCATCATCTTTCCGGAAGGAACCCGCCGCCCGCCCGGCGCGGAGCCGGACTACAAGCTCGGCATCGTGCAAGTCTATGCAGCCGTCGGCGCACCATGCCTGCCGATCGCGCTCAACTCGGGTCTGTTCTGGCCGCGTCGAAAGTTCGTGCGCTACCCGGGCACGGTCCGGGTTGAGATTCTGGATCCGCTACCCGCCAACCTGCCGAAGCGCGAATTCTTTGCGCGGCTGCGCCACGACATCGAAGCGGCCACCGCGCGTCTCGTTGCCGAAGGCGAGCGCGACCTCGCGGCGTGATGCTTACGCACGCGTAGGCAGGAGCGAAAGGGCACGCTCCTAGCGCGCGACCGCAACCGGGTGAGGGTGATGTGAGCTCCGGAGCCGTTCGGCGAGCAAATGCAGATTACGATCGTAGCAACCGAGCGCCTCGAGTGCCTCGACGGTTGACAGCACGTAGTCGCGATTGATGCCGGAACGCCCATGCCCCTCGCGCACGAGATGCAGCTGTTGTTCGAGACTGAGTTCGCCCGCGTATTGCGCGTGCCCGCGATCCACGCAGTAGACGAGGGCGCGCACCCGTCGCTCCGGCGTGCCGAGAACGGTGATCATGCGGGAAGTCTCGATGTAGACCTTGGTGACCTGCTCGCGCCCGCGCAGATAGTCGATGGTGGCAACCCGAGCCTTGCCGGGAATCCGGAACGCAACGCCGCGGCACGCCCCGCCGCGATCAAGCCCGAGTACGAGACCTGGTTTCTCCGGGGTCCCGCGGTGAACGAAGGAATAGACGCACAGCGCGCGATGTAGCCCAATCAGGCGGGCGGGCGCGCTCTCCACGAACGCGAAGCCGGGGCGCCACATGAGGGAGCCGTAGCCGAACACCCACAGGTCGCCCTCGCTGTCGTGTTCGAGCCTGGAATCCATTGCGAAACGGCGCATAACAGGGCACACGTCCAACTGCAAGGAACCGCGTGGTGAGATCGTACAGCCCCCGCCCTGCCCCCAAGCCGCGCCGGCGGCCCTGGCTCATTGCGCTGCCGCTCGCGGTTGTCGTGGTGCTTGGCGTGCTGTGGACAGGGTTTTGGTTCTACGCGGCGCATCGCGCGGATCTCGAGATCGCGCAGTGGCGGGCCCGCGAAGCCCAGAACGGTCGCATCTTCGCGTGCAGCCGTCAGGACATCGCCGGGTATCCGTTCCGCATCGAGGTGCGCTGCGCCGACCCCAACGTGGAGCTGCGCCGCTGGCAACCCCCCGTGGGATTGGCCGCAAAAGACAGCCTCGTCACCGTTCAGGTCTACGATCCGACCCTCGTCATCGGCGAATTTACCGGCCCGCTCAACATCGCCGAGCCCGGACACCCGCCCAGCGTGGTCGCGAACTGGGTGCTGGCCCAGGCCAGTTTCCGGGGGCGGCCCTCGGCGCCGGAGCGGCTGTCACTCGTGCTCGACAACGGCAAACTCGCCCAAGGCGACAGCGGCGCTCTAACGAACATCGCCAATGCGGAGCATCTCGAGCTGCACGGTCGGCTTGCGGGCGGGTCTGTGAACAGCAATCCCGTGGTCGAGATTGGACTGCGCTTAACCAACGGCACCGCTCCGCTCTTGCCGGTGCTGGCGCAACCGACGGACGGCGTGATGTCCGCGACCGTGTATGGTCTACAGGATCTGTCGCCGAAACCGTGGCGCGAGCAGCTGCGCGAGCTCGCGCGCGCAGACGGGCGCATCGAGATTGAGCAGGCGAAGTTCACGCAGAGCGAAATCGCCGCCACCGGAACCGGCACCCTGACCGTGAAGCCCAGCGGGCGGCTCGATGGCCAGATTCGGCTGACCGTCGCCGGGCTCGAGCGCTTGATTGCGCTCCTCGGCCTCGATCAAGCAGTCACGCAATATCTAGCGCAACGCACAGGCGGCATGACCGTCGACAAGTTGGCGACCGGCCTTGATCGCCTGATGCCGGGTCTGGGTGGCGCCGTGCGCGGCCAATCTGGCGCCAGTCTCGCCGCCGCCGGAATCAGCATGTTGGGCGAGCAGACTCAGCTCGACGGACGGCGCGCGGTCGCGCTGCCGTTGCGGTTTGCGGACGGCGCCGTTTTCCTCGGCCCAATCGCGGTCGGCCAGGTGCCGCCGTTGTTCTAGGAGTCGTGAGCAGCAACGCCGAGAGCGCGGTCAGGGCGCAACGCATCGAAGCGGCACGCTCAATAGTCTTTCAGCAGTCGCTCGATATAATCCAATTCGATCTGCGGCCGCATCGGATCGGCGAAACGACGGCGCAACTCCTCAAGAATGCGGCGGGCACGTTGGACGTCGATTTCGCCCGGTACCTTGACCGATTGATCCCCGTAGTCGGGACCACGCAACGGCCGGCCGAGCGGATCAGTGTCCGGATTGGCTCGCTGCTGGGCGCGGCCGGGCTGTCCGCCGGGGCCCGGTCCGAACGCGAAACCTTGCTGCTGCAGAGCCTGCGCGAGCGCCTGAGCACCGCGGCGCATGGATTCAATTGCGCGGCCCTGGGCATCGACCGCACCGTCGGTGTTGCCTTCGCCGAGTGCGCCTTCGGCTTCGCCCATGGCGTCGCCGGCGCGGCCAAGCTCGTCGAGATCGCTGCCCTGATCGCCCTGCTGGCCCGGATTGAGCCCGCGCCGCTTCATGTCGTCGAGCAGCTTCTTCAACTGATCGCGCAATGCCTGCTGGTTCTGACGCAGTTCGCCCATCTGGTCGCCCTGGTCACCCTGCTGGCCGCGTTGGCCGCGCTGCCGGCGCTGATCCTGGCCTTGCTTGAAGGTGCGATCGCGTAGCTGCTGCTGGTCGCGCAGCATTTTGCCGAGATCATCGAGCATGGACATCATGTCGTCGTCCATGTCGCCGTCCATACCCTGTCCGGGACGCGCCATCTGCAGGTTCTCAAGCATCTGCTGCAGCTGGTCGAGCAATTGTCTGGCCGCGTCCTTGGACCCGCTGCGCGCCATCTGCTCCAGACGATCGATCATGTTCTTGAGATCCTGCGAGCGCAGATAGTGCCCGTTGGGATCGGCGCGGCGCGCCATTTCCGGATGCTTGCGGATTTCTTCGGCAAGCGCCTGCAGGAACTTGTCGAGGGCAGCCCGCAGCTGCTCGGTCAGCCGCTTGATTTCCTCGTCATTGGCGCCGCGCTCAAGCGCCTCGCGCAGCGCCTCCTGCGCCTGCCGAAGCGCGAGCTCGGCGTCGGACACGTTTCCGTCCTCGATCTGCGTCGCCATCGACCACAGGCGTGCCACCACCTCGCGCAGGTCGTCGTCGGTCTTGGCTTGCGCCAGGTTCCAGTAGATCGCCCGCACCCCGAGATAGACCGCGCTCTCGGGAATGAAGCGTTCCGGCGCGATCGTGAGCGCGTCGAGCGCGATCGCCACCCGGTCACGCGCGTCCGCGTTCAACGCCAACACGCGCCGCTGCTCGATCAGCGCCTTGGCAAGCGGCTTGACGAACATGCGCTGAGGCAGTCGTAGCTCGGTCGGATGGCTGCGGCCTTCATTGCCCGCCTCATCGCGCGCAACCAGGGTCATCATCACATCGGCGCCCGCCCACGGGTGATCGCTGAAGTCCTTGATGGTCTGGCTCACGCCGCTGCGCATACGCTGCTGCGCCAGCAACAGCGCCGCGTCCGGCGGTCCGTAAAGCGGCCGCGGGGCATCCTTCGCGGCGGTCGCCGACGGCTTCAATTCAAACTTGGCTTGCGCGTCGACGACACCGTAGTCGTCGTCGACCTTATAGGTGAGCTGCAGCCCACCGCGCGCCTGTGGCTCGGGGTCCTTGGTCAGCTCGATCGTCGGCGCGCGGTCGGGAACCGCATTGAATGTCCAGGCGATGTCATGGCCGACGACGCCGCGCACATTGGCCCCGCCGCTCTCCTTGATGAGAAAGCGGCGCTCCTCCGCGCCGGGCGGCAATTGGGGAGCCGCGTTGAGGTTAGTCGGCGCAAGCCCGCCGTTGACCGCGACATCGAGGTTGACGTTGCCGCTCGCGCGCACGACCAGAACGCTCCCGGCGGGGACGGAGATTGCGCCTTGCATCGCCTGCTGGACCTCGCCGGGACGCACGCCTGGAAGGATGACCGGCGGCTTTTGCGTATAGGTCGGCGGCGACACCCAGGCGTCGAGGCGGAAATTCTTCGGCGCCACCACTCCCTGCCAATCAAACGCCGCCGCGACACGGCGCGCGCGATCGCCACCAGCCGAGATAAAGGTCGCAATGACGAGGATCAGCACAAGCGCACGCAACGCCATCGGGTCGCGGGCGGCGAGTCGCGGCGTCGGCAAGCCCGGGCGCAGCGCGTGCGCCGACTTGAGCATGCGCTCGACATGCGCGCGCCACAGTGCGATCGACCACGGGTCGTCGCGCGGCGTTGCAATCTCGTCGGCAAGCGAAGTTGCGGGACGATGCGCGACCCCGCTGACGTGATCGAGCCGGCGCAGACCCTCGGCTTGTGATGGAAAGCGCACGAACAGCAGCGGGGCGGTCGCCGCGGCGGTCAGCACCGCGAAGCCAAAAAGCCCGATGGCGCGACCGAGCGGCGGCAGCCACAACCACAACCCGAGCCACGACACCGCGAGGAAGAGCCCGACCGCGGTCGCTACCGCGGCCAATGCCGGCCACAACCGCTCCCAAAACAGCGCCCACCGCGCGCGCGTCAGCGCGTGGCCGAGCAACGATCGGGGATCGCTATCCGCAGGCGACGTCACCTGATTCTCCGACTCGCAGCGCGATTGCGCGATGCAACATCTATACCATGCGAGCAAAGCCTGCCATCCCGCAAGGGCGGAAATGCGGCTCGCCCGGAACAACGCGCCGCAGGCCAACGGTGCCGGCCAACCGCGTTTTTAACGCCGATTGAGCAAGGCAATCGCGGCCGCCGCAAACGACGGATCGTCGATCACGAAAGTTTGCGGCCGGCCGCCCCCCTCGTCGCGTATCGCCCGCAAGCCGTCCGCGTGCGGTACCAAGGCTACAATGTGGCGCAGCGCGATTTTCAATGCGATCGTATCCGAGAGAAAGCTGAGATTCCTGTTCGTCAGTACAAGATCACCGATTGCATCGAGCGCGAGGGCCTGACTGCCGTCGTCGTTTCCCTCCGCATGCCGCGCTGATTTGGTCTTGCCGGTCGCGTTTGCGTTGCTCGGCACTTGCGCTATCCGGCTCTACACCCTGCGGCGCAGTCTTTCCAAGGGCGCCGGCAGCGGTCCTTATCCCACGATGTCACAGCCAGGGCGGAAGACGGTCGAGGGCGATCAGCTGATCGACCTCCATGCGCGGGCGCACTAGTGCCCATTGGGAACCACTCACCAGCACCTCGGGAACGAGGGCGCGGGTGTTGTAGGTGCCGGCCTGGACCGCGCCGTAGGCTCCCGCCGTCATGATCGCCAGCAGATCGCCGGGCTGCGGTTCTTCCATCTCGCGATCAAGCGCAAAGAAATCGCCTGACTCGCACACCGGCCCTGCAACGTCGGCGACGATGCGAGCGCCGCTCCGCTCGGTCACCGGGCGAATGTCATGATGCGCCTCATACAGCGTCGGACGGATGAGATCGTTCATCGCCGCATCGACGATCACGAATGACTTCGCCTCGCCTCGCTTCATGTAGAGGACGCGTGTGACCAGGATGCCGGCGTTGCCAACGATCAGGCGACCCGGCTCAAAAATCAGCATGCAATCAAGATCGCGGGTGGCACGTTTGACGACGGCCGCATATGCGTCCGGCAGCGGCGGCGGATCGTTGTCCTCGCGATATGGGATCCCGAGACCCCCGCCGAGATCGATGTGCTCGATGTAGTGCCCGTCGGCGCGTAGCCCGCGCACGAAGTCGGACAGCAAGGCGAACGCATCGTCGAACGGCTCGAGCTCCGTGATCTGGCTGCCGATGTGCATATCGACGCCGGTCACGCGCAGGCCGGGCATCTTGGCAGCGAGCGCATATAGGTCGCGGGCGCGGCTGATTGGAATGCCGAATTTATTCTCGGCCTTGCCGGTTGCGATCTTGGCGTGGGTTTTCGGATCGATGTCGGGATTGACCCGGACCGAGACGTTTGCGGTGCGTCCCTTGCCGGTCGCAATCGCCGAGAGGAGCTCAAGCTCAGACTCCGACTCGACGTTGATGCACAGGATGCCGGCATCGACCGCAGCGGCGAGTTCCGGCGCGCTCTTGCCGACGCCGGAGAACATGATCCGGTCGGGCGGAACGCCGGCGGCGAGCGCGCGCTTGAGTTCTCCGCCCGACACAACGTCTGCCCCCGAACCGAGCCGCGCCAAGGTGGCGATCACGGCTTGGTTGGAGTTGGCCTTCATGGCGTAGCAAATAAGCGCGCGCACGTCGGCGAACGCGTCGGCGAAGACATGATAGTGGCGTTCCAGCGTGGCGGTGGAATAGCAGTAGAACGGCGTGCCGACGTTTGCCGCAAGCTCGACGAGATTGACCGCCTCGGCGTGCATCACGCCGTTGCGATAGGCGAAATAGTGCATCGGCTACTGGCTTGTCGCTTGGAGCATGATTGCTGGTAAAAAACGGCGGTCCCTGTTCGGGGTCATGCTCTAATCCAATTCGGGATCACGCTGGAATCTAATTAAGCAGCCAGTCGAGCGGCGTCGAGCCTTGGCGGGGCGGGGCGGCGAGCGATGGAGATGGAGGCGGCGCGGGCGCCGCTTCCGGCAGCACCGCGGCCAAACTCGGATCGGGCGGCGGGTCCGCGGGGTTCGCTACCACCGGGCCTTGGGGCAGAGCGGCCGATGGCGGCGCCTCAAGCGCGCCCTTACGGCCGCAGCCAGCCAGAGCCAGTCCGGCGACGAGCGCCAGAGCCAACCCGAGACGCGGATTCAAAGCGTCGCGCAGCCCCACCCATTCCCCCAGTGCCATGGCCTTTCCGGAAGGCCCGCCCGCGCAAAGGCCGGGTTTCCGGCAAAAAGGCCAGACAAGCACGCACCATAGCAGACCGAAATCAGCCTCCAACCCCAACGGGCCACGGTGCAGGCTAACAACCTCGCACCGTAGCAAGGCTGCAACATGGCATTGTTACCGGCGAACCTTGCCAAGCCGTTGCAGCCATTTTTTAGCTTCCCGCGCCACATTTGCCGGGGCGGTGCCGCCGTAACTCGTGCGGCTGCGCACCGATCGATCGACCGAAAGGACCGAAAACACCGCCTTGGTGATGCGCGGTTCGACCCGCTGCATCTCAGCGAGCGGCATTTGCTCAAGGCGCAGCCCCGCCTTCTCGGCCGCCGCCACGATCCGGCCGGTAATATGGTGTGCCTCGCGAAACGGCATCCCGAGGACGCGGACCAGCCAATCCGCGAGGTCGGTCGCAGTGGCGAAGCCTTCGCCGGCGGCGGCCTTCATCCGCCTGACGTCGGGTTCCAGGTCCTCGATCATGCCGGTCATCGCGGCAATGCAGAGCGAGAGGGCGCGCAGCGCGTCGATTGCGCCTTCCTTGTCTTCCTGCAAATCCTTCTGGTAGGCGAGCGGCAGGCCTTTCATCACAATCAGCAGGGCGTTGAGCGCCCCAATGATGCGGCCGGCTTTGGCGCGCACCAATTCGGCGGCATCCGGATTGCGTTTCTGCGGCATCATGGACGAGCCGGTGGTGAATTTGTCCGAGAGCTTCACCAGCCCGACCAGCGGCGACGTCCACAGCACAATCTCCTCGGCCAGGCGCGACAGATGCACCGAGGCAATCGCCGCGGCCGCGAGTGTCTCCAATACAAAATCGCGATCCGACACAGCGTCGAGCGAGTTGGCGGCCGGCCGTTCAAACCCCAAGGCTTTCGCCGCCATGGCGCGGTCGAGCGGAAACGAGGTGCCGGCGAGCGCGCCGGATCCAAGCGGCGATTCATTGAGCCTGCGGCGTGCGTCGCCAAACCGGCCGCGGTCGCGCGCAACCATCTCCACATAGGCCAGAAGATGGTGCCCGAAGGTCACCGGCTGAGCGGTTTGGAGATGCGTCAAGCCCGGCATCACAGTCGCCGCGTGGGTCTGCGCCTTGCGGGCAAGGGCGCGTTGATAGCTCGCGAGTTGCTGATCGATGTCGTCGATCGCGTCACGGACCCAGAGCCGAAAATCGGTCGCCACCTGGTCATTGCGCGAACGCGCGGTGTGCAACCGCCCGGCCGCCGGTCCGATCAGTTCGCCCAGCCGCGCCTCAACGTTCATGTGAATGTCCTCAAGCGCGCGCTTGAAGCGAAATTTGCCGCGCTCGATTTCTGACAGGATCGTGTCTAGACCGTGAACGATCTGTTTTGCATCCTTCGCCGAAATGATGCCGCGTTTGGCCAGCATGTCGGCGTGGGCTTTGCTCGCGGCGACATCCTGGCGATAGAGCTGGCGATCGACATCGATCGACACGTTGATATCAGCCATGATGGCGTCCTGGCTTGCGCCGAAGCGTCCGCCCCACATCTTGTTGGTCATGACCGGCCTAAAAGGTTGTAATACGTTCCTGATCCGATGACGTCCGAGACAACACAGCCGCCGCCCGCCACGCCGTCCCGGTGGCGATCGGTCAGGCCAATCCTGGTTGCTGCGGCCGCGGTTGCGGTATTCGCCGCGATATACGGGATTATCACCTCGCTGCGCAATCCAGCCAACGCCGCCTGCGGCCCCGCGCTCGCAACGGCGCAGCGGATCGCGCCGCTGGCGCATGGGGAGGTCGCGGCGGTGCAGGTCGCAAGCGAAGCCCGCGCTTTGCCTCCGCTCGCCTTCACCGACGCCACGGGCGCTCCCAAAACGCTCGCCGATTGGCACGGGCGCACCGTCCTGTTGAACCTGTGGGCGACCTGGTGCGTGCCCTGCCGCAAGGAAATGCCGGCCTTGCAAGCCTTGCAGCAAAAGCTCGGCGGCGCGACGTTCGAGGTGGTGGCGGTCAACATCGACACCCGCGACCCGGAGAAGCCCAAGGCCTGGCTGCGGGATGTCGGCGTCGATCAGCTCGCCTATTACGCCGATCCGTCCGCCAAGGTGTTTCAAGAGCTCAAGCTGATCGGCAAAGGCTTTGGCATGCCGACCAGCTTGCTGATCGATCCATCGGGCTGCGAGATTGCGACGCTGGCAGGCCCGGCCGAATGGGCAAGCGATGACGCGGTCGCCCTGGTGAAGGCCGCGCTCGGAACCTGAGCGAAATTTTGCCGGTTGGGTGATCGCTACCGCGTCGGCACCGGCTTTTCGCCCCGATAGTCGTAGAAGCCGCGCTGGGTTTTGCGGCCGAGCCAACCGGCCTCGACGTATTTCACCAGCAGCGGACAGGGCCGATATTTTGAATCGGCGAGACCCTCGTGCAGCACTTGCATCACCGACAGGCAGGTGTCGAGCCCGATGAAGTCGGCCAGCTCGAGCGGGCCCATCGGGTGGTGGGCGCCGAGCCGCATTGCAACGTCGATGCCTTCCACCGTGCCGACGCCCTCGTAGAGCGTGTAGATCGCTTCGTTGATCATCGGCAGCAGGATGCGGTTGACGATAAACGCCGGAAAGTCCTCGGCGACCGCGGAGGTCTTGCCGAGCTTGGCCACGAACGCCTTGGTCGCCTCGAATGTCGCATCCTCGGTGGCGATGCCGCGGATCAGCTCGACGAGCTCCATCACCGGCACCGGATTCATGAAATGGATGCCGATGAATTTCTCCGGCCGGTCGGTCGCGGCCGCGAGCCTGGTGATCGAGATCGACGACGTGTTGGAGCCGACCAGCGCGCCGGGCTTGAGGACCGGACACAGCTGCGAAAAGATCTTGCGCTTGACCTCTTCGTTTTCAGTGACCGCCTCGATCACCAGATCGCAGTCGGCAAACTGCTCGAAATTCAGCGCGGGCTTGATCTTCTTGAGCGCTGCTTGGCGCTGCTCCTCGGTGATGCGTTCGCGGGCCACCTGTCGCGCCATGTTGCCGTTGACGGTGGCGAGCCCCTCCTTGATGCGATCGTCGGACACGTCGTTGAGCGCGACGTCGAGGCCGGCGAGCGCACACACGTGGGCAATGCCGGACCCCATTTGCCCAGCGCCGATCACCCCAACCTTGCGAATATTGTGCGGCATGTTGTTCCGGTGCCTAGCCAGTTTGTTGGCCCACCTTTAGCTCAACACCGAGCGAAGCGGTAGCTCAGCAGGTTCAACCCTTCATCTTGGCCAATTCTTCCGTCAGCTCGGGCAACGCTTTGTAGAGGTCGGCGACGAGCCCGTAGTCGGCGACCTGGAAGATCGGCGCCTCTTCGTCCTTGTTGATGGCGACGATCACCTTGGAGTCCTTCATGCCGGCCAGATGCTGAATGGCCCCCGAGATGCCGACCGCGATGTAGAGCTCGGGCGCCACCACCTTGCCGGTCTGGCCGACCTGCCAGTCGTTGGGAGCATACCCCGCATCGACCGCCGCCCGCGAGGCGCCAACTGCCGCGCCCAACTTGTCGGCGACGGGCTCGATGTACTTGGTGAAGTTCTCGCGCGACTGCATGGCGCGGCCGCCCGAGATGATGATGCGCGCGGAGGTGAGTTCGGGACGCTCCGACTTCGAGAGCTCCTCACCGACGAACGACGAGAGCGCTGGATCGGCGGCCGGTCCGACCGGCTCGACCGGGGCCGAACCGCCCTCCCCGGTCGCCTGGAAGGTCGACGTGCGCACCGTGATGACCTTCTTGGCGTCCTTGGATTTGACCACCTGAACCGCGTTGCCGGCATAGATCAGGCGTTCGAACGTGTCCGGTGCCAGCACTTTCACGATGTCGGAGATCTGCATCACGTCGAGCAGCGCAGCAACGCGCGGCAGGAAGTTCTTGCCGGTCGTGGTCGCTGCGGCGACGATCGCGTCGTAGTTGGGTGCCAGCGATACAATCAGTGCGGCGACCGGCTCCGCCAGCATGTGATCGTAGAGCGCGGCGTCTGCGAGCAGCACCTTGCCGACGCCCTTGAGCTTGGCTGCAGCGTCGGCGACCGCGCGGCAATCCTTGCCGGCGACCAGCACATGCACCTCGCCGCCGAGCCCGCTCGCGGCGGTGAGTGCCTTGGCGGTTGCGTCCTTCAGGACCTTGTTGTCGTGCTCGGCGATCAGCAGAGTGGTCACAGGACACCCGCTTCGTTCTTGAGCTTCGCGACCAGTTCGGCAACCGAGGCGACCTTCACGCCGGCCTTGCGTCCCGGCGGATCCACCGTTTTGAGCACTTCGAGCCGGGGTGCGATGTCGACGCCAACGTCCGCCGGCGTTTTCTCGTCGATCGGCTTCTTTTTCGCCTTCATGATGTTGGGCAGCGACGCGTAGCGCGGCTCGTTGAGCCGCAGGTCGGTGGTGACGATCGCCGGGCTCTTGAGCTTCACGGTTTGCAGACCGCCGTCGACCTCGCGAGTTACCGAAATGGCGTCGTCGTGGATTGTGACCTTGGACGCGAAGGTACCTTGCGGCCACCCGAGCAGCGCGGCCAGCATCTGACCGGTCTGATTGCTGTCGTCGTCGATCGCCTGCTTGCCCAGGATAACGAGACCGGGCTTTTCCGCGTCGACCAGCGCTTTGAGGATCTTGGCGACCGCCAGCGGCTCGACCGGCGCGTCGGTTTTGACCAGGATGCCACGGTCGGCGCCCATCGCCAGCGCGGTCCGGATGGTCTCCGAGGCCTGCTGCGGGCCGATCGAGACCGCGACGATTTCGGTTGCTTTCCCAGCCTCCTTGAGCCGGATCGCCTCCTCGACCGCGATCTCGTCGAACGGATTCATCGACATTTTGACGTTTGCGAGTTCAACGCCGCTTCCGTCGGCCTTGACGCGAATTTTGACGTTGTAGTCGACCACCCGTTTGACGGGGACGAGAACTTTCATGGGCTTTGAACTCGAGATGGAGGCCCGCTGCGCGACGCCGGGAGGCGAATTCGAGGCAACCTACCGGCGCGGCCGAGCACGTGTCAACGTGCCGCGCTGCAGCATAGGACCTATCTGGCTTGCCGCGTCAGCGGTTTTGGCCCGGTACCCAGAGCACGTCGCTCGCCCCCTTTTGGTTGGCGTGGCGGCCGGCCACAAACAAGAAATCCGACAGCCGGTTGACGTACTTCAGGGAGGGCCCCGACACCGTCTCGCCGGGCCGGTCAGCGAGTGCGACCATGATGCGCTCGGCCCGCCGGCATACCGTTCTGGAGAGGTGAAGGTAGGCGGCCGCCGCGGACCCGCCCGGCAGAACGAACGAGCGGAGCGGCGCGAGGTCGGCGTTGAAGCGATCGATCTCGCTTTCCAGCCACGCCACCTGCGCGTCCGTTACCGTCAAGCGCGCGCCCTCCGGCCCCTTTTCGGACAGGCAGAGATCGGCCTCCACATCGAACAGATCATTCTGAATGCGAGCCAGCACCGCATCGAGCGCCGGATCGTCGGCGACGTGGAGGCGAACCAGCCCGACAACGGCGTTGACCTCGTCAAGCGTGCCATACGCCTCCACACGCAGATCGTATTTCTTGCGTCGCTGGTTGTTGCCGAGCGAGGTCGTGCCGTCATCGCCGGTGCGCGTGTAGATGCGGTTGAGAACCACCATAATCAGCGTCCCATGGCCCAGATCGCGAGCATGATGATGACAATAGCGACGGCCTGCAGCAACACGCGAAGGCGCATCAGCTTTTGTGAGGTGTTGGGGGAGCCGCCGCGCATCATGTTGGCGAGGCCGAGCAACAGCACAATGGCAACGGCACCGATCGCAATCGGCACGATGATGGTCGACAGAAACGTACCCATTTCATCAACTGTAGCATCGCGACCCGATACCGGCCATCGGCGTTTTGACGTGATAGAAAGCGGCCGATCGCAGGTGTGAGTGTGAGATGAGCGGACGCATACTCGTACTGGGCGCCGCCGGGCGCGTCGGACGTCGCGCCGCCGAGGCGTTTCGCGATGCCGGGTGGGAGGTCGCGAGCCTGGTGCGCGGGGCGTCTGCCGACCACGCGGCGCCTGGCACGCAGGTTCTCGAAGTCGATGCGCGCGATGCGGAATCCGTGGCTGATGCGGCGCGCGGCATGGATGTCGTCCTGCACGCGCTCAATCCGCCCTACACGGAGTGGGCGATGCAGGTGCCGCTCCTGGCTGAAGCCGCGATCGCTGCCGCGCGCGCATCCAACGCGACCCTAGTGCTGCCCGGTAACGTCTACAACTATGGCGCCGACATGCCGGCGGTGCTCGACGAAAACACCCCCATGCATCCGACTTCGCGCAAAGGCGCGCTGCGCGTCGCGCTCGAGGAGCGGCTACGCGAGGCTGGAATTCGCACGATCGTGCTGCGGGCAGGCGATTTCTTTGGCGGCGGCAGCGGCGGCTCCTGGTTTGACCGCGTGATCATCCGCTACGTCGATCAGAAGCGTCTCACGTATCCGGGGCCGCTCGAGGTGGTGCACGAATGGGCCTACCTGCCCGACCTCGTGGCTGCGATGGTGCCGCTCGTCGAAGCACGCGCGCAGTTCAACTCATTCGAGAGGTTCGGTTTCTGCGGCCACGCGGTCACGGGCGCGGAGTTCACCGGTGCGATCATGCGGACGCTACGACGCGACATGACGATCGGGACCATGCCGTGGTGGCTCCTGCGGATGATCGGCCCGGTGGTCCCGACGTTCGGCGAGCTCGCCGAGATGTCATATCTGTGGGAGACGCCGCACCGCATCGACGGCCGCAAACTCAAAGCCGCGATCGGCGCCATCCCGCGCACGCCACTCGACACCGCCATCGCCACCTCGCTCGAAGAACTCGGACTCTTGAAGCGGCCATGATCCAAATTGCGTTGTTGCGGGCGATCAATGTCGGCGGCCGCCAGCCCGTCGCAATGTCCGACTTGCGCGCCTTCCTGAGCGAACTTGGTTTCGCGCAACCGCGATCACTGCTGCAGAGTGGCAACCTGATTTTCGACGCCGGCAGGAAAGCCGGCCCGGCGCTGGAGCGATTGCTCGAGCAGAAGCTGGCCCTGCGGTTCAATCTGCAGACTGACGTCATGGTCCGTAGCGCGGCGGAATGGGCGTCGGTTGTCGCGCGCAATCCGTTTCGCGACGAGGCCGCGCGCGACCCGGCGCGACTCGTCGTCGTGGTCCTGAAGTCGAAAGCCACGGCACGCGCATTTGATGAGTTGCGGGCCGCCATCGCCGGACCGGAATTCGTGCATGGCGACGGACGCCAAGCCTACATCGTCTATCCCGACGGGATCGGACGCTCGCGGCTCACGGGCGCCGTGATCGAGCGCAAGCTCGCCACCCGCGGCACCGCACGCAACTGGAACACCGTCACGAAGATCGCCGCGTTGGCGGGGAGTTAATTGCTGCCGTCCAGCAGGCGGCGTGCGATCACCTGGGCCTGGATCTCCGCGGCGCCCTCGAAAATATTGAGAATGCGTGCGTCGCACAGGATGCGCGAGACCGGATATTCGAGTGCAAAGCCGTTGCCGCCATGAATTTGGACGGCGTTGTCGGCGCACGCCCACGCGATCCGCGCGGCCAGCAGCTTCGCCATGCCGGCTTCGAGGTCGCATCGGCGGCCTTTGTCCTTTTCGCGCGCCGCGTAATAGGTGATCTGGCGCGCAATCATGATTTCGACCGCCATCAGGGCGACCTTGTCCGCGACGCGCGGGAACGCGATGATCTTCTCGCCGAACTGGACACGGCTGTCGGCGTATTTGAGCGCTTCTTCCATGGCGGCCTGGGCGACACCGATCGCACGCGCCGCGGTCTGGATCCGTGCTGCCTCGAAGGTCTGCATCAGTTGCTTGAACCCGAGGCCTTCGACGCCGCCCAGCAAATTCTCCGCTTTGACTTCGAAGCCGTCGAACGCGATCTCGTACTCCTTCATGCCGCGATAACCGAGCACCTCGATCTCGGTACCGGACATGCCGGGCGCCGGGAACGCTTTCGCGTCACTCCCGCGCGGCTTCTCAGCGAGCAGCATGGATAACCCGCGGTGCCCCGGTTCCTTCGGATTGGTGCGCACCAGGAGCGTCATCAGGTCGGCGCGCACCGGATGGGTGATCCAGGTCTTGTTGCCGTGCACGACGTAATGATCGCCGGAGCGCACCGCGCGCGTCTTGAGCGAAGCCAGGTCGGAGCCGGTATTCGGCTCGGTGAACACCGCGGTCGGCAAAATCTCGCCGGACGCGATCTTGGGCAACCAGCGCCGTTTCTGCTCTTCGGTTCCGCTGTTGAGGATGAGCTCGGCGGCGATCTCGGAGCGCGTGCCGAGCGACCCGACCCCGATATAACCGCGCGAAAGTTCCTCTGAAACGACGCACATCGATTCCTTGCCGAGTCCCATGCCGCCATATTCGTCGGGCAAGGTAAGGCTGAAGACGCCGAGCTCGGCCATCTGGCCGATGGTTTCGTAGGGGATGTAACTGTTGGTGCGATGCCAGCTTTGCGCGTGCGGCACCACCTCGCTGTCGGCGAACTTGCGCATTTCATCCCGAATTGCGTCGAGCGTCTCATCAAGTCCGCAGTCGCCGGTTGTGGCCGCGTGCTGCTGGGACATCAGCTCGACAAGGCGCGCGCGATTGCCCGCGGTATTGCCGGATGCAATCAGTTGATCGAGCGCCTGCGACCAGCGCGCCGCCACCTCAACCGCGTTCAGCCCGAGATCGGAAAGACGTAGAATCTCTCCCTGACTCATCGGGATGCCGCCGGCAATCTGGGCCAGGTATTCGCCAATGCCGATGCGGGCGATCAGCTCCTCGATCTCGCCGAAACGGCCCAGTTCTGACATCCGCATCACGTAGGCGGCCAGCTGGCGAACGGCCTCGACGTAGGTCGCGAGCCAGGCAAGCCCGTGGGCCGCGCGTTGTTCACTATCGAGCCGCTTACTGACGATACGGCCATCGACTTCGATGCGGGAACGGACCTTGCGCGTGGCGTCGGCGAGCAACGCCTCGAGCGCGCTGGTGGCGTCGCGAGCCAGCGCGATCAGATGTCCACGATCAGGGTGGGTCGAATGCATCGCGAGCCTCGTCGAGTGGACCGGCGGTTCCATGTTGCGACGTTGTGCTGCACCGCACAAGGGCGCATTTGAGAACATGGAGCCGCGCCACTAATTTAGTTTTTCTGTCGCATTTTCCTGCGAAAAACAGCCGCGCGCGTCGCGCTGGGGACGTCTTTTTCGGAAAGATGTGCTGTCACCGATTGCAAGCAAGACTGGGGCCACCGTGCGCCTGATCGTCATGGGTTTTCGCGCCGCAATCGCGGCGTTCTACCGGTTCAATGCCGACGATGGCTGGGCAATCGCGAGCCACATCGCGCTCTCGACCCTCATGGCGCTGTTCCCGTTTTTGATCGTTCTAGGTTCGCTCGCGCGTTTCCTCGGCGCCAACCAGATTGCCGACGACGTCGTCAGCGTGATGTTCGAGACCTGGCCGGATGAAGTCGCCGATCGCATCGGCAGTGAAATTCATGCGGTGCTGACCACGAACCGAAGCGGCCTGCTGACCATCAGCCTCGTGCTCGCGGTGTATTTCGCGTCGAGCGGAGTTGAGAGCCTGCGGATCGGGTTGAACCGCGCCTACGGCGTCGCCGAGCCGCGCAATTGGTTCGTTCTGCGCCTTGAGTCGATCATCTACGTGCTGGTTACGCTGGCGGCGCTGCTGGCGCTCGGCTTCCTGATCGTGCTCGGCCCGCTTATTTTCGCGACCGCTGTCGAATACGCGCCCTGGCTCGCGCCGCTTGAAGCGCGAATTACGCTCGCACGCTACGCCGTCGCGACGCTGGTCTTGGTGGTCTCATTGGTTCTGGTGCATGCGTGGCTGCCGGCCGGCCGACGCACACTCTTCGAAATCATGCCGGGTATCATCGCGACGCTGCTGCTGTGGTTGATTTGCGGCATCATCTTCGGGCGCTACCTCGCCCAGTTCGCCCAGGCTTACGTGACTTATTACTCGGGCTTGTCCTCGGCCATGATCGCGCTGGTGTTTCTCTATTTCACCGCGCTGATTTTTGTTTTCGGCGGAGAACTCAACCACGCGATGAACGAGTTGCGCGACAAATCCTAGTTTCGGATGCCGGCACCGGCTGTCTTACTTCGCGAGCGTCGTGCTCCAGTCGGTCCCGCCATTCGGCGAGGGCGTGAAGGTCATATCGAGCGCGGCTTTTTTGCCGCACAGGTCGAAGGTCCAGCGTTCGACCCAGGGGTCACGCCCGTTCGGCGGTGAACCGGTGACGCTGGTGTCGGTCGCCACCGGGTGCTTGCAGCCTTCCGGCGTCGCGGGAATGAGCGCGGCCAGCGCGCCCTGCATCGCGTCGCGTTGCAACAGCGGGTCGGCGGCGCTTTCGCCGGGCAACATCTCGACGACACGCGGCCGATCCTTGTCGAGAATCATCAGGAAGCTGCGCTGTGTCGGCGGCTTGCACATGACCACGTAGTGCTCGATCCAGGACACCGTACCGGGCTTGATCGGATAGGGATTCACGAGACCAAGTGTGATCGGCGGATCGGCCGGACAATCGTAGCCGGGGATCGATTTCACCGATTGCAGCACTGCCTGCTGGCGAACCGGCGTGTAGGCTTCGGAGAAGATCTTGTCGGCAGCTTGCTTGCCGAACGCCTTGGTCATCGCGGCGGGGTCGGCCTGGATATAGGGTGGAACCTCCGCCACGGCGCGTGGTGCGCCCACGAGCGCGAGAATCAGCGCGCCCAAACAAACGGATCGGCCGCTCACCATCTGTCACCGCCTCGTTTGACCGAGGCGGGCTGCGGCGATCTAACCGCCCCCGGCCGCCTCCAGCGTGTCCTCGAAATTGCGCAGCCCCGCGCGCGGCGCGTTCACCAACACCGCCATGTTACCGGGCTTGTGCTGGTTCTTCCACATCATCTGATGCGCGCGCGGGATGTCCTTCCAGGGTAGCACCTCGCTCATGCAGGGATCGATGCGGCGGTCGAGCACGAACTGATTGGCGGCGGACGCCTGCTTGAGATGCGCGAAGTGCGAGCCCTGAATGCGCTTCTGGCGCATCCAGACATAACGCGCATCGAACGTGAGATTGTAGCCGGAGGTGCTGGCGCAAAACACCACCATGCCGCCGCGCTTCACCACCAGGCACGAGACCGGGAAGGTCGCCTCGCCCGGGTGCTCGAACACGATGTCGACGTCGTGCTTGCCGGTGATGTCCCAAATCGCCTTACCGAAACGACGCGCCTCCTTCACCCAATCGTTGTATTCGGCCGAATTCACTTTCGGCATCTGGCCCCAGCACTTGAAGTCCTTGCGGTTGACGACGCCCTTGGCGCCGAGCCCCAGCACGTAATCGCGCTTGCTCTCGTCCGAGATGATGCCGATCGCGTTGGCTCCGGAGGCCGCGCACAGCTGCACCCCGAAGACGCCAAGCCCGCCGGACGCACCCCACACCAGCACATTGTCGCCGGGCTTCACAGTGTGCGGCGCATGGCCGAACAGCATACGATAGGCGGTGGCCAAGGTGAGCGTGTAGCTCGCGGCCTCTTCCCAAGCGAGATGTTTCGGCTTGGGCATCAGCTGGCGTGACTGCACGCGGCAGAATTGCGCGAACGAGCCGTCGGGCGTCTCATAACCCCAGATGCGCTGCGAGGGCGACAGCAGCGGATCGCCGCCATTGCACTCTTCGTCGTCGCCGTCGTCCTGATTGCAATGGACAATAACTTCGTCGCCGACTTTCCAGCGCTTCACCTTGGCCCCGACCGCCCACACGATGCCGGACGCATCCGACCCGGCGATATGAATCGGGCTCTTGTGGACGTCGTGCGGAGAGATCGGTTGGCCGAGGCCGGCCCACACGCCGTTGTAGTTGACGCCGCCCGCCATGACATGGACCAACACGTCGTCTTCGCCGATCGGCCAGGTCGGGACGACCTCGATCTGCATCGAGGTTTCGGGCGGCCCGTGGCGTTCCTTGCGGATGACCCACGCGTGCATGCGCGCCGGCACATGGCCGAGCGGCGGAATTTCTCCGATCTCGTACAGGTCCTTCGCCGGCGTCGCGACGGATGTCGCCAACTGCGCAACCGACATGGTCGACCTCGTATTGCGGAAGCCCCGTGACACCAGTCTGCCCCAAGACATTGTGCGGCGCAACAAGCTCACAGAGGCGAAGTGCCAATGGGACTGTCGTAATCCTTGGTGACACGGCCAATCCCGGCGCTCAGAATTGTTTGCCACGAGGCGTGCCGCAGTGCACAATCACAGCGCCGGCCGGAACCGCCATGACCGCTGCCAAGGATACACCGCCCAAGCGCGACAAGCCGTGGATTTTCCGCACCTACGCGGGCCATTCCACCGCGGTCGACTCGAACGCGCTCTACCGCAAGAACCTTGCCAAGGGCCAGACCGGCCTATCGGTCGCCTTCGATCTGCCGACCCAGACCGGCTACGACAGCGACCACCCGCTCGCCAAGGGCGAGGTCGGCAAGGTCGGCGTTCCGATCTCTCATCTCGGCGACATGCGGGCGCTGTTCGAGTCGATCCCGCTCGCCGAGATGAACACCTCGATGACGATCAACGCGACGGCGGCATGGCTGCTCGCGCTCTACATCGCGGTCGCGGACGAACAAGGTGTCGCGCGCGCAAAACTCCAGGGCACCACCCAGAACGACATCATCAAGGAATATCTCTCGCGCGGAACCTACGTATTTCCACCCGCGCCGTCCATGCGCCTCACCAAGGACGTGATCCTGTTCACGACCCGCGAGATGCCGAAGTGGAACCCGATGAACGTGTGTTCGTATCACCTGCAGGAGGCGGGGGCGACACCGGTTCAGGAGCTTGCATTCGCGCTCGCGACCGCTATCGCGGTGCTTGATACCGTGAAGGCTGCCAACGCGATCGACGACTTTGGCGATGTGGTCGGGCGCATCTCGTTCTTCGTCAATGCCGGACTGCGTTTTGTCACCGAGATGTGCAAGATGCGCGCGTTCGCGGAGCTGTGGGACGAGATCACCGCGACGCGCTACGGCGTGAACGATCCCAAGCAGCGGTTGTTTCGCTACGGCGTACAGGTGAACTCGCTCGGACTGACCGAGCAGCAGCCGGAAAACAACGTCTATCGGATCTTGCTGGAGATGCTGGCGGTGACGCTGTCGAAATCGGCGCGCGCGCGCGCCGTGCAGCTGCCCGCCTGGAACGAGGCGCTCGGGCTGCCACGCCCGTTCGACCAACAATGGTCGCTGCGCATGCAGCAGATCCTCGCCTATGAAACCGACTTGCTCGATTACGGCGATATTTTCGACGGCTCGTCCGAGATCGCCAGCAAGGTCGCCGCGCTCAAGCGCGAGGCGCTGGACGAGCTCGATCACATCGAGAAGCTCGGGGGCGCGATCGCGGCGGTCGAGATGGGCTACATGAAGGCGCAGCTCGTCGAGTCAAACACTGCACGATTGGAAGCAATCGAACGCGGCGAGCAGACCGTGGTCGGCGTCAATCGTTTCGTCGAGACCGAGCCGTCGCCGCTGGCGACCGGCGACGACGCGATCCTCACCGTCCCGCACGATGTCGAAGCGCAGCAGATCGGGCGCCTCAATGCCTGGCGGGCGGCGCGCGACCCCGCCGCTGTCGCCGCCGCGCTCGCCGATCTACGAGCCGCGGCGCGCGACGGCCGCAACATCATGCCGCCGTCGATCGCAGCCGCGAAAGCCGGGGTCACCACCGGCGAATGGGGCACCGCGCTGCGCGAAGCCTTCGGCCAGTACCGGGCGCCGACCGGGGTGGGACGCGCAGCGCGCAACGCCACGCAGGGCCTCGACGGCCTGCGAGCGGACGTCGAGCGCGTATCGCGCAAGCTCGGCCGGCGCCTCAAGTTCCTGGTCGGCAAGCCTGGTCTCGACGGTCACTCCAACGGCGCCGAGCAGATCGCAGTACGCGCGCGCGACGCAGGCATGGATGTGGTCTACGAAGGCATTCGCCTCACCCCGGCCGAGATCGTCGACGCCGCGCGCGATCAGGCCGTGCACGTCGTTGGCCTGTCGATCCTGTCCGGAAGCCATGTGCCGCTGGTCAAGGACGTCGTCGCGCGCATGCAGGCGGCCGGGCTCGAGGGTGTGCCTGTCGTGGTCGGCGGGATCATTCCGCCGGACGATGCCGACGTGTTGAAGAAAGCCGGCGTCGCCGCGATCTACACGCCAAAGGACTTCGAGCTCAATCGCATTATGTCGGATCTGCTGCGCGTGGTCGAAACCGCGGCTGAGGAGAAAGAGCGCGTCACTGCCGACGCGCGCGCCTGACCATCTTCATGCGTTTTTGCGGTGACGGCACGGCCTTCACTACTGCCGCAAACGTGAAGGTGCTCCCTTCCCCGGGCCGGCTGTCGGCGGTGAGATCGCCGCCCATGGCTTTCGCGAGCCGCTTCACCAGAACAAGGCCCAGTCCGGCGCCGCCGAAGCGGCGCGCGACCTGTTCGCTCGCCTGCGCAAACGGCCGGAACAATCGTTGCATCTCGCCGCGCGTCAGGCCGATGCCGCTGTCCGTCACCGCGAAGACAAGGCGAACGCGGCCGCCCGCGAAACCGCGCGCGCCGACCTTAATCGCGACCTCGCCTTGCCGGGTGAACTTAACGGCATTGTCGATCAGGTTTTCGAGCGCGGCCCGCAGCCGTACCGGATCGCCAATTGCCTGCGTCGGCAGGTCTTCGGCCAGATCAACCTTGCAGGCGAGACCGGCGGCCTCAGCGCGCGCCGCGAGACTTGCTGCGGCCGCTTGCGCCAGCGCCCGCGCATCAAAGGGCTCGGCCTGCAGCGAGCGGTTTCCTCCCGACGTCCTCACCGCGTCGACGACGAGGGTCGTGAGGGCCTCCAGGTGGCGCGCGCTGCTGCTGAGCGCCGCGACCCAGCGTCGCTCGCGTTCGCCAAGGTTGGACGTGGACAGCAAATCAGCGGCGGCCAGGATACCGGTCAACGGGGTGCGCACGTCGTGGGCGAGCCCGGCAACCATCAACTCAAATGCGCGCACGCGGCCGGCCGAAGGCCTTGCCGTCGTCTTGCGTTGCGCTTTGCGGGCGCCGGCGCGCACGCGTGCACGCTTTGCCGTCTTCTTCTTCGCCATGGTCCCCACCGCAATACACCCAATGCCATGACGCTGGCACCGGAGCCACTTGGAAGCGCGAATTCTCAGCTCAGGCCCACCATTCGGCGAATGTCAGCGGGGGTCGCGCCGCGTCCCCGCAATGTCCGCAACGCGGTTGCCCCGGTCGATTTCGCGAGCTTGTGGCCATCGCGATCGAGCACCAGCCGATGGTGATGATAGATCGGCGCCCGCGAACCGATGACGGCCTGCAGAAGCCGGTGCACGCTGGTTGCGGCGAACAAGTCCTGCCCCCGAACAACATGCGTGATTCCCTGCAGGGCGTCGTCCACAACGACGGACAGGTGGTAGCTGGTCGGAGTGTCCTTACGGGCAAGGACAACGTCCCCCCAGGCCTCCGGGGTCGCGCGCACCTCTCCGTCCCGAGCGCCGGTCTCGCGCCAGACCAAGGGGCCCGCACGCGCGGCAGCAGCATTGCTGTCGAGCCGCAGTGCGTAAGGATCGCGCGCCATGCGCCGCGCCCGTTCGTCGGCCGGCAAAAATTTGGCTGATCCCGGATAAAGCGGCGTGCCATCGGGGTCGCGCGGCCAGGGCGCCTGCGCCTCGCGCTCGGCGATCAGCCGCAGAATTTCGCCGCGGCTCTCGAAACTCGGGTAGACCAAGCCGGCGCGGGTGAGCCGGTCAAGCACTCGCCGGTAGTCGTCGAGGTGCTCGGATTGGCGCCGGACCGGCTCTTCCCAAGCAAGCCCGAGCCACGCCAGGTCCTCGTAGATCGCGGCCTCGAATTCGGGTCGACAACGCGCCGTGTCGATGTCTTCGATGCGCAACAGCAGGCGCCCGCCCGTGGCGCGCGCCCGATCGAGGTTTTCCAACGCCGAGAGCGCGTGGCCGAGGTGGAGATAACCATTCGGACTTGGCGCAAAACGAAACACCGGCTGTGGCATCGGACGGCGTGAAGCAGCTCAACGGAGGATGCATGGATAGCGCACGCGGCACGTCGAGCGACAGGGTGACAATGTGCGATGTCCTTATTAGATGTTGCTGCTGACTGCCCACCGGTTGCCGTCAGTCGCCCAGATATGACCGATTTCATTCATACCAAGTCCGACCTCGAAATCGCGCTCAAGCGGCTCATTGCGGCCGATCCGCGGCTGGCGCCCGTGTTCGCGCGCGCCGGGCAGCCACCGCTGCGCCGGCGCGCCGGCGGCTTCGCCGGGCTCGCCTCGATCATTGTGGCACAACAGCTCTCGACCGCCAGCGCCAGCGCGATCTGGGGACGACTAAGCACAGCGTTCGATCCACTGCACCCAGCTGCCGTACGGCAGGCCCGCACGGCGAGGCTGCAGCGAATTGGGTTGTCGGCAGCCAAGATCAAATCGTTGAAAGCGATCGCAACGGCAATTGACAAAGGAGTGATCGACCTCGATGGGCTTGCCCAGAAGTCTGCCGACGAGGCGCACGCCGCCCTCATCGCGTTGCACGGCGTTGGCCCATGGACGGCCGACATCTACCTGTTGTTCTGTATCGGTCATGCCGACGCCTGGCCCGCCGGCGATCTCGCCCTGCAAGAGGCCGTGCGACACGCGATGGGGCTGCGGCAGCGGCCAACGAGTAAAGAAATGGGACCGCTCGCTGAGATTTGGCGCCCGCGCCGCGGGGTAGCGGCCTGCCTGCTATGGACTTATTATCGCGCCATCAAAGGGCGCGAGGCCGCGCCAATCCAACCGAATTGACGTTGATTGTGTATTTGGTCGCATCGTTCGCGGGAACCGCTGTTTGTCCTTCGGCGGAGCCGCGAAACTTCCTGGGAGCGAGAGTGAATGGCCGAACTTGACGGTCCACGGCTTGAGCCACGCCGTGGCCCCGCGCGTCAGCTCGTGGTGTTCCTGCATGGTTACGGAGCCGACGGCAACGACCTGATCGATATTGGACGGGCGTGGCAGCAGATCCTGCCCGACGCGGCCTTCGTCTCCCCGCACGCTCCCGAACCGTGCGCACAAGCCCCGGTGGGCAGGCAGTGGTTCGCGCTCACCTTCCGCGATCCCGACGAACGCTGGACCGGTGTCAACAAGGCCGCGCCCGCAGTTGAGCGATTTCTCAACGCGGAACTTGCGCGGCGCAGCTTGCCGCCGAGCGCGCTTGCCCTCGTCGGCTTCAGCCAGGGCACCATGATGTCGCTGCACGTCGGCCTGCGCCGGCCGATCGCGCCGGCGGCAATTGTCGGCTATTCGGGCATGCTGGTGCTGCCAAAGGACGGCCCCGCGCAAAGCGTGGCAAACGAGATCAAATCGCGGCCGCCGGTCTTGCTGGCGCATGGTGATCAGGATGAGCTCATTCCGCCACAGGCGCTGTTCCATGCTGCGCAGGGGCTCGCTCAACTCGGCGTGCCGGTCGAGTGGCACCTTTCGCCTGGAATAGGACACGGCATCGATGGCGAAGGCTTACGCCACGGCGGCGAATTTCTCGCACGACGCTTTCGCACGCCTATTTCGGCTTGACGGTCGGATCACCGCCCGGGCTTCCGGGCGCAGGCACGATCGGCATCTTGTCGCCGGTCGCCGGTGGCGCGACGTGAATACCGGAATCGACGTCGCTCGGCGGATGAATGACCCCGTCGGATTGATCCAACCGCTCGCTCAAACTTTGCCCGCGCTGCGGCCCGCGCTGAGCGTCGAACGACTTCGGCGCCCTCTGATCTGCCCCCGGGCCTGGCGGCCGGGACTGTGCAAACGCGCCCGTAGCGGTCGCTAGGACGAGCGCGACGGGCACCGTCAGGCGAAGGAAATTGCGCATCACGATCTCCCGCTTGGTCGATCGGGAAACGCCGAGGCCGCCATCGCAGTTCCCGTCCGCGCCCGCCTGCAAAACTGAAATATTCCAGAGGGTTCACAATCCTGTCACCTGTGCGTATAAACTCCCGGCACGCCTCGTTCTGCGGGGCGATTCGACCGGAGCGGCGGTGCTTGTGCTAAGCGCTTCGGGAGGATGGATGTAGACTTAGAGGCGTGATTTGAACGCTCACGTATCGGTAAATGCTTGGCCGGCCCTGGTACTGAACGCGGACTTCCGTCCGCTGAGCTACTATCCCCTTTCGCTGTGGTGTTGGCAGGACGCGATCAAGGCGGTGTTTCTCGATCGCGTCAACATCGTTGCTCACTACGAGAAGGCTGTGCGCAGCCCGAGCTTCGAGATGAAGCTGCCGAGCGTGGTGTCGCTCAAGAACTTCGTCAAACCGTCGACCCATCCGGCCTTCACGCGGTTCAACGTATTCCTGCGCGACAAGTTCTCCTGTCAGTATTGTTCTTCACGGGACGATCTCACGTTCGATCACATCGTGCCGCGATCGCGCGGCGGCCACACGACCTGGATCAACGTCGTCGCCGCCTGCTCGGACTGCAATCTCAAGAAAGGCAGCATGACTCCGGCCGAAGCCGGCATGTGGCCCTCCCAGATGCCGTTCCAGCCCTCGGTGCAGCACCTGCATCGTAACGGGCGGCTGTTCCCGCCGAACTATCTGCACGACAGCTGGCTCGACTATCTCTATTGGGATACGGAACTGGAGCCGTAAGCGTTCGCGCGGTCTGGCTTTTCGCTCGAGAAATCTCCGTCCTGCACAATCCAATGAAGCCGTTGCGATCACGCGCCCTGCAGAGGCGACTATGACGCCCCCCAGGGATGCGTTTCCGCGGTTGCGCGACGCGCTGCCGCCGTTCCTCGACTGGATCAGGACCGACGCATTGCCGTTCTGGGGCAGCGCCGGGGTCGATTGGGCGCGCGGCGGATTTCATGAGCGTCTCGACCTCGATGGGCGCCCGATCGAGCAGGTCCCCAAGCGAGTGATGGTGCAAGGTCGTCAGCTTTACGTCCATTGCCACGCCGGATTGCTCGGTTGGTATCCGGACGCGCGGCGGCTCGCCGACCGCTGCGTCGACTACATGCTGGCTTCATTCTATCGACCCGACGGCAAACCAGGTTTCGTGTTTTCGCTCGCGCCAGATGGTCGCGTCGCCGACGCGACCCGCGACCTTTACGCGAATGCCTTCGCGCTTCTGGGACTTGCCTGGTACCACCGCCTGACCGGCGAGCGCGAAGTGCTCGAGGTCGCTGATACGATCCTCGCGTTTCTGGACGACGACCTGCGGTCCAGGCATGGCGGCTACCTCGATGCGATGCCGCCGCGCGATGCGATCCGCCGGCAAAACCCGCATATGCATCTCTTCGAAGCGCTGCTTGCGCTCGAGCAGGCGACCGGCGATCCCAAGTATCTCGCGCGCGCCGCGGCGTTGTTTGAACTGTTCTCCACCAGATTCTTCCAACCCGAGAGCGGAACGCTGTGCGAATACCTGAGCGATGAGCTGTCCCCGCTTGCTGACGCGCGGGGCCGGGTGGCCGAACCAGGCCATCACTACGAGTGGATCTGGCTGTTGCGCAATTTTGCGCGCGCGTCCGGACGCGACGTCGAGATGTTCTGCGCGGCGCTTTATGAGCATGCCGACCGTTATGGCTGGGACCCGCAGGGCTATATCGTCGACGAAGTGGACCGTTCAGGAGCGGTGGTGAAAAGCGATCGGCGTTCATGGCCGCATACGGAAGGCCTTAAGGCGAACGTCGTGGAAGGCGAGCGCGGGCGGGCCGGTTGTGATCAGACGGCGGTGCGCTGTCTCACTCGCCTCGCCGAAACTTTCATCGGACGGCCGACACGCGGCGGTTGGATCGATCATGTCGACGCCGCCGGTGCTCCGATTGTCAACATGATGCCGGCGAGCACGCTCTATCACCTGTTCGGCGCCGCCACGGAGGCTGCACGGGTGACGAACCTCGCCGGTCGCATCGGAACCTGATTCAGTCACACGCCGTAGTAGGCCCGATACCAAGCCACGAACTCAGCCACCCCCTTTGCCACCGGAGTGTCGGGGCGAAAGCCCGTCAGCCGCGCGAGCAAATCGGTATCGGCAAATGTTGCCGGCACATCACCAGGCTGCATCGGCAGATAATTTCGCACCGACTTTTTGCCGATGCTGTTCTCGATCGCCTCGATGAATGTGAGGAGCCCGACCGGTTGCCCGTTGCCAATGTTGACTACACGATAAGGCGCGGCCGGGCTTAGCCCGAGCGTCTCATCGGGTAGATCGTGCGCCACAGGAGCGGCCGGAATCGCGTCGACCAGCAGCACAATCCCCTTGGCAATATCGTCCACATAAGTGAAATCGCGATCCATTTCGCCGTAGTTGTAAACATCGATTGGCGCATCCTCGAGAATCGCCTTGGTGAACTTGAACAGCGCCATATCCGGCCGGCCCCAGGGGCCGTAGACACTGAAAAACCTGAACACGGTTGTCGGGATTTTCCAGAGATGGGCATAACAATGCGCCATCCCTTCGGTGGCCTTCTTGGTGGCGGCATAAAGCGTCAACGGGTGATCGGTGCGATCACTTTCCTCGAACGGCATTTTGGTATTGGCGCCGTACACCGAGCTCGTTGATGCAAGCAGGAGATGCTTGGGCTGATATTCGCGCGCCAGCTCCAATAGATTGAACGTGCCGACCACATTGGCATCGATGTAGGCGCGCGGATTCTCGACGCTGTAGCGAACGCCCGCCTGTGCGGCGAGGTGGATCACCACGTCCGGACTGCTGTCCCGGTAGACGCCCGTCAACGCCTGCATATCCTCCAGCATCAGCTCGTGGGCGGAAAAGCCAGGAGATTGCAGCAGCAGGCCGTGGCGGCGCCGCTTCAGCGCGACATCGTAATAGGGTGTCATGCCGTCGACGCCAACGACCTGATGCCCCGCCCGGATCAGCCGGTTGGCAACATGAAATCCGATGAAGCCGGCGGTACCAGTCACCAGGAAGCGCACGGCGTCTTCTCCATCTGGCGGCTTTCAAAGGATCTCAACGCTCGGCGTCCGATCAATGGCCTCGGCCGCCGGGAGACTGCACCCGGAGCACGCTCAATCACGCAGTTGAGCCGTGGTCTGGTTCAAGCTAGCCATCATGCCTTCACGACGTGATCGCCAGCAACCCCGGCGCGTGCGCATGCGTTGCGGGTGTCGACAATCAGTCGTGCGTGCTTGGCAAGCGTAGCGTAGTCGACACCGTCGTGATCGGTCGCGATCAACACCGCGTCGTACCCGCGAATGGCCTCCGCGTCCCACTTTATTGACGGCCGCCCCGCAAGCTTCGGATGGTCCCGCGTTTTCGGAATTGCCGCGACGTGAGGATCAAAGAATGCGGTCTTGGCTCCCTCGCGCTCCAACAGCTCAATCAGTTTGAACGCCGGGCTTTCCCGAATATCTTCGACGTTTTTCTTGTAGGCGATGCCCACGATCAGAACCGTCGCGTCGCGCAGCCCGCGCCCATAGCGTTTATTGAGGGCATCGGCCAGCTTGCCGACCACGTAACGCGGCATCGAGATGTTGATTTCACCCGCGAGCTCGATAAAGCGCGTGGAAATCTCGTATTCGCGCGCTTTCCACGTCAGATAGAACGGATCGATTGGAATGCAGTGCCCGCCGAGGCCAGGACCCGGATAAAACGGCATATACCCAAACGGCTTCGATTTGGCGGCTTCGATGACCTCCCAGACATCGATGCCCATCGCGTCATAGATCACTTTGAGTTCGTTCACGAGCGCGATGTTGACCGCGCGAAAGATGTTCTCGGTCAGCTTGACCGCCTCGGCAACCTTGGTCGACGACACCGGGATCGTTCGATTGACGATCGCTCCGTACATCGCGCTTGCAAGTTTCAGCGCCGCCGGATCGTCGCCGCCTACGACCTTTGGAATCGATTTGGTCGAGAAGTCCTGATTGCCGGGATCCTCACGTTCCGGCGAGAACGCGAGGTAAAAGTCCCGCCCGCTCTTGAGGCCGTTTCGCTCCAAGATCGGCTTGATCACTTCGATCGTGGTGCCGGGCCAGGTCGTCGACTCGAGCACAATGAGTTGTCCCCGCCGCAGATGCGGCGCGATCGCCTGCGCGGTTCCCTCGACATAGCTCAGGTCGGGCTCGCGATGCGCCGTCAACGGCGTCGGCACGCAGATCACAATCGCATCGGCCTGGCTCAGATCGGAAATCTTGGCGGTTGCGCGCAAGCGTTCGGCTTGCACGGCAGCGGCGATCGCTTCGCCAGGAATGTGTTTGAGATAGCTTTTGCCGCCGTTGACCGCGTCGACCTTTTCGCGATCGATGTCGAACCCAATGACGCGAAAGCCGGCAGTCCAGGCCGCGAGCGCGAGCGGCATCCCGACATAGCCGAGGCCGATGATGCCGATCGTGGCCCGCTTTTGACGGTAGAGCGCTTCCAGGTCAGATGAGGAATCGGTCATTGCAGCCTGGCTTGGCAACAAAGGGCTCCCGCGTTCATCGCGCGCTTCCATGTCATATCTGAACCAAATTTGCCAATGGTTTCAGGCGCCCTCCGGATAACTCGCGCCGGCCGAGGGGGCGATGTCGGTTCTTTGACGGCGCTGACGCCAGTCGATATAGCTCGCGCATGACTCGCGAACCGAGTGCCGCGTCTTGGACGGAGATCGTACCGACGGCGCTGTTGGTGCTTGCCGACGGCACCGTGCTCGAGGGAACTGGCTTTGGCGCCGTCGGTCACGCAGTGGGCGAGGTTTGCTTCAACACCGCGATGACGGGATACCAGGAAATTCTCACCGATCCGTCGTACGCCGGGCAGATCATCACATTCACGTTTCCGCACATCGGCAACGTCGGTACCAACGACGAAGATATCGAGACCGTCAACATGGCGGCGACGCCCGGTGCGCGCGGCGTCGTGTTGGGCACGGCGATCACCGCGCCCTCGAACTATCGCGCCGCACAGCACCTCGACGAATGGCTGAGACGACGCGGCATCATCGGCCTGTCCGGCATCGATACGCGCGCACTGACGAGCCTCATCCGCACCAAGGGCATGCCTAACGCGGTGATCGCGCACGCCCCTGATGGCCGGTTCGACCGCGATGCTCTGAACCGGGAGGCGCGCGCGTGGCCCGGCCTTGTCGGCATGGATCTGGTTCCGATGGTCACCTCGGCGCAGCGCTTTACCTGGGACGAAACCCCGTGGGCGTGGGGCACGGGCTATGGCCGGCAGGAAGCGCCGGAGTTTCATGTCGTTGCCGTCGACTACGGCATCAAGCGGAACATCCTGCGGCTCCTCGCCGGCACCGGCTCCAAGGTGACGGTGGTGCCGGCGCAAACCTCCGCCGCCGACATTCTGGCGCTCGAACCCGATGGCGTGTTTCTCTCGAACGGGCCGGGCGATCCTGCGGCGACCGGTGAGTACGCAGTGCCGGTTATCAGCAGCCTGATCGACAGCGGAATTCCAACGTTCGGGATCTGTCTTGGCCATCAGATGCTCGGCATCGCACTCGGCGGCCGCACCCAGAAAATGCATCAGGGTCATCACGGCGCGAACCATCCGGTCAAAGACCTCGCGACCGGAAAGGTCGAAATCACGTCCATGAATCACGGTTTTGCGGTCGAGCGCGAAAGCTTGCCGGCGGGCGTCAAGGAAACACACATCTCGCTGTTCGACGGCTCGAACTGTGGCATCGCACTCGGGGATCGACCGGTGTTCTCGGTGCAATATCATCCCGAGGCATCGCCCGGACCGCGCGACAGCCATTATCTGTTCGACCAGTTCGCGCGATTGATGCGCGCGAAGAAGCGCCGCTAAGCTTGCAACAGCGATCGAGTGATTTGAAAATATCCGGGGATCGCTGGCGCCAAAGCTGACGCGCGGTACGGCGATGGTGGGCGCGACAGGGATCGAACCTGTGACCCCTACGATGTCAACGTAGTGCTCTCCCGCTGAGCTACGCGCCCGAAGTCCCGGTGCTATATCGACTCGCCGCGAACGAAGCAAGCACGCGCGAAAGGGGCAGGTCCGTGGTCCCCGACGGGCTGCCGGCCAACGTCAGGCGGAACGTGTCGGTGCTTAGCGAGAAATCAAACGACCTACGCGGCAAGCATCTTCTGCACTTCGTTGACCAGCTCACGCAGATGAAACGGCTTCGACAGAACTTTAGCGTGGCGCGGCGCGGTGGAGTCCGGATTGAGCGCGACCGAGGCGAAACCAGTGATGAACATGATCTTAATGTCGGGATCGAGTTCGGCGGCCCGGCGGGCCAATTCGATGCCGTCCATCTCCGGCATGACGATGTCGGTCAAAAGCAACTCGAACGGTTCCTCGCGCAGCCGTTGATAGGCCGACAAACCGTTGTCGTAGGAGATGACGTCAAAGCCGGCGTTCTGCAGCGCCTTCAGCAGGAAGCGCCGCATATCGGTGTCGTCTTCAGCCAATAGAATCTTCGTCATGTCACGCGGCCCGCCCACCCCAGTTACGCAGAACCACGGGAGCCACGGCACGTGCCTCACCCCGTTCTTGTCCCATAAGCCAGCAGGGCGGTAAACACGGGGTGAATTGCATGGGCTTGGCGCCTTAAGCGCTTCGTGTGAACAATGTCATGCCTAAGACCTGGTAAAGTGCTATGACGAGCCGGGGCATTCACCAAGCCTTGGTCCTCGACATTCATCATGACTGCAGCCCACGACGAGCTCGATCCGCCGTTCGAAATCCTTGAACCGCAGCACTGGCGCGGCCCGATTGTTTTCAATTCCCCGCACAGCGGCAGTGTATATCCGCGCGCCTTCCTGGCCCACGCCCAGCTTGACCTCGGAACCCTCCGGCGGTCGGAAGATTCGTTCGTCGACGAATTATTCGGTGGCGTTGTTGGGTGCGGTTTCCCGCTCATGCGCGCTCACTTCCCGCGCTGTTACGTCGACGTCAACCGCGAGCCCTACGAGCTCGACCCGCGCATGTTCGAGGGCCGGTTGCCGTCGTTTGCAAACACGCGCTCGATGCGGGTCGCCGGCGGGCTCGGTACCGTAGCGCGGGTCGTCGGCGACGCTCATGAGATCTACGACCAGCGCATCCCGGTCGACGATGCGTTGCAGCGGATCGAAGGCCTCTACAAGCCTTATCACCGGGCGCTGCGCCGCCTGATCACCGGGCTGCATCGGGATTTCGGGGCGGCCGTTTTGCTCGACTGCCATTCCATGCCGTCGGTCGCGGGAAACAAGGATGACCGACCGCGGGCCGATTTCGTGCTCGGGGACCGGTATGGCACCAGCTGCGTTCCGGTCATCGCCGAGACAATCGACGCCGTGCTGACCGGCTTCGGCTACACGGTCAGCCGGAACAAGCCTTATGCGGGGGGCTTCATCACCGAGCACTATGGCAACCCCTCGGTCGGCGTGCATGCCATCCAGCTCGAGGTCAATCGCGCCCTCTATATGGACGAGCGCCGCTATGAGCGGTCGGAGAGCTTTGCCAAGCTAGCCGCCCACCTGGTCGCGCTGGCAGAGCGGACGGCGGAGATCCCGCTGGAAGAGATGCGCCCATATCAGGCGGCCGCCGAATAGGTAATGTAGGCCATCGCCGCGTGTGGCTGACGCGGTCAAGAAAAAAGGGCCGCTCGCGGTTGCAAGCGGCCCAAGTCTAGGGAGGAAACGCCCAAGGAGGGCGGCAGTAACACGACGAAGTCGCGTTACCGCACTGCAATAATGTGCCACCGCGCCGCACAAAAAGCAAGGGGTAAATCGGCAGTTAACCCCATGTGTGTTGCGGCCATACCCCCATCAACGGTGTCCGCATGACCGCGGTCGATTTTGCGGCGTTCGTCGACGAACTAGCCGACGTCTCCGGCAACGCGATCCTGCCGTTCTTCAGGACGTCGCTCAGTGTCGAGAATAAGGGCGGCAACGCGGGTTTCGATCCGGTTACCGCCGCTGACCGCGCCGCCGAAGCAGCAATGCGCGGCCTCATCCGCCGCAGTTTTCCAAATCATGGCATCATCGGCGAAGAGTTTGGCAGCGAAGCCACCGATGCCGAATACGTCTGGGTGCTCGATCCAATCGACGGCACCAAATCATTCATCTGTGGCATGCCCGCATGGGGCACGCTGATTGGCCTCACCCGCTTGGGCGAACCAGTCTACGGATTGATGCACCAGCCGTTCATCGGCGAACGCTTCAGCGGCGACGGCGCGAGCGCGCGCTATCGCGGACCTGCGGGTGAACGCGCCCTCGCCACCCGGCCTTGTGCCAGACTTGCAGATGCGGTCTTGCTTACCACCAGTCCGCGACTGATGAACGCCGCCGACTGCGCAGCCTTCGGCAAGGTTGAACACAGTGTTCAGCTCTCACGCTACGGTGGCGACTGTTATGCCTATTGCATGATCGCCGCCGGCCACGCCGACCTCGTCATCGAGACCGAGATCAAACCGCATGACATCGCGGCGCTGATCCCGATAATCACCGGAGCAGGCGGCCTGATTACCACTTGGGAGGGCGCCGGCGCCGAAAAGGGCGGACGCATCATTGCCGCCGGCGATCGCCGCGTACACGCCGCCGCGATGGCGCTGCTGAAGGGGTAACCGCCTAATAGAGCGGCGTGCCAGGCACGAAGGCGTCGAACCCCGCCCAGAACTGCAGGCGGTAGTTATCCTGCTCCATCATGATCTCGTGTTCGGATCCGGCGACCACGAGATGCGATCCGGCGCGCAGGTGGATGGCGAATTCCTCGGTCACCTTGGTCGAGGTGAGCTGATCCCGGCCGGCCGCGATGATCAGGATCGGCTGCCGGATCTCCGCAGCGTAGGCCGGACGCGCGAAGTCCGCCATGGCGCGCAACGCCGCGTCTGCCCAGGCAATGGTCGGCGAGCCGAGACCGAGATCGCGGTCGGCTTCGATGACCGATGCCGAGCGCGTATAGCGGACCGGATCGGAGGTGACGATGTTGCCGGGAAACGGCTGCAAGGCTGCGATCGCCGGGCTGCCACCAGGAACGTAGAGAGCCCCAAACCCAAGCGTATGAAGCGTTCGTGCCACCGGTCGCGCCAGCCCCATCCAGGGCTCTTGCGCCAGTTGGATCATCGGCGACGTCAGGACAATCCGATCGAACCAACGTTTGCCGCGATGCGCCGCCCGCAGCAGCGTGGTGGCGCCTGCCGAATGCGCCAGTGCGAAGTGCGGGGGCGGACAATCAGGAAGAACGATCTCCTGCATGAAGGTCGCAAGGTCGGTATCGTATTGCGCGAAGTTCTCGACATGCCCTTTGAAGCGGTCGCGTAACGCGCGCCCCGATAAGCCCTGCCCGCGCCAGTCGAGCGTCGCCACCGCAAACCCTCGCGCGCGCAACTCGCGGACCATCTCGAAATACTTTTCGATGCATTCGGTCCGACCCTGGAACAGGCACACCGTTCCTTTGCGGCCGGGCGGCGGCGGCCATCGGACGGTCCGCAGCGGCACGCCGTCCGGCGTTCGGATCATCGCGAGGGTTGCCCCCTCGGGCACCGGATTTGCGGGAATGGAAACGAGTTTCACGGGGATCGGCGGCTAGGACGAGGGAATCCGGGAGGTCGCGTGCGAACGGACGCGCCTCTATAGCACGTCCGCGCTAGCGTGTGCCTTACCGGTCTCCGCGGTCCCCTTGCGAACGACGGAAAGATCCCCACGTACCTCACGCGCAGGCCACGTGGCTGCGCAAAACGGAATTGGTCCGGCCTCTTGGCGGACCAGCCGCATGTCGCTCAACCAAAGGAGGATATGCCATGCGAACGTTTGATTTAGCTCCCCTTTATCGCTCCACCGTCGGCTTTGACCGGCTGTTTTCCATGCTCGACAACGTCGCCGGCTTCGATGGCGGCACGCCGGGTTACCCGCCCTACAACATCGAGCGGACCGGCGAAAACGCCTATCGGATCTCGGTTGCGGTCGCGGGATTTTCCGAGCCCGAGTTGAACCTCGAGGTCAAGGAAAACACACTGACGATCCGCGGCGAAAAGCAGACGAAGACCGAGGAGGACAAGGGCCAGGTGCTGTACCAGGGCATCGCGGCTCGTGCCTTTGAGCGCGTCTTCCAGCTCGCCGAGCATGTCGAGGTCAAGGGCGCCTCGCTCGAGAATGGGCTCCTGCACGTTGATCTCGTGCGCGAGGTTCCGGAGGCCAAGAAGCCCCGGCAGATCGCGATCGGCAACGGCAAGGTCAAGGTGCTCGACACCAAAGCCGCCTGATCAGTGCTTGTTTTGAATGAGGTGGAGCGCCCCGGATCATCCGGGGCGCTTTCCTGTTGCGGTCTCGGCTATTCGAGTGGCGCGACCGGCACCAGTTGGGTGACTGATTTCTCGGCCGGCGGCTTCTCCGGCGCGTCCGTGCGCGACCCGACGTAAGCGCGCGAGGCGACGGGGGCCGGAATGGACTTGCCGGGACTGGACGACGCCGCAGCCAGTGCATCGGCTGACGGCAAAGGCGTCGGCGATGGCGTGGCTGCCGGCGCTGATGCCACAGCAGCTGGCGCTGGCGATGATGTCGGCGGCGGCGATTGCGGCGGCGCGGCTGCGTCCTGGGTGGTGGCGGCTGCGGCCGGTCGCACCTTCGGCAACGGCGTGCGCGGGTTCACGGCGGCCGACCGCACCTCACGCCCCGGGGCGGGAGCAACGCGCGCCGAGCGCGGGAACAGCGGCTCATCCAACAACGGCTCCATGTCGGGCTGCGGCTCCGCGCGGGCAATGGAGGCAGGCGGCCGTGGCGGCTCGTAGCGGCCATAGCGCGGGTCGTAGGGCGTATACGCCGGCGACGAACTGATCGCGTCCCGCACCGAGAGGACTGCGCCGGAGCGCGCATCGACCACGACCCGTTTTTCGAATTGGGTGTCGTCGAAGGCCCGCAACACATAAACGCGGCCGCGAAGCGCCGGCCTGCCGACCGGATCAAGCCCCATGGAACGCACGCTGGTCAGCACCTCGTGGGGAGGCAGCACCCCGCCGGCTTGCGCACCCGGCGGTGGCGCTTGAGCCCAAGTCGGCGACGTGAAACTCAGCGCAAGCCCGCAGGCGGCGAATGCGGCTTTCACGGCTAGTCTCATTGAAGGAACCCCCAAGCCCCAGATCTTCGACATTTTGCTCGTGTCGCCAAGGCGATCTGATGGTCCGATTTGGGCGGAGCTGGTGCATTTTGCGGAAAAAGCATGCCGGCGACGGGGGCCGGCCGCCGCGTGTTACGCGCGGGCAGCGGCCACAAACCGATCGATCTCTTCAACGGTGGTCGAAAACGACGCGACGAGCCGCACCAGGACGTCGTCGGGTCGAGCGAATTTGGCCGCCGGCGCGGTATCTCGATGCATGTCGTAGTAGCTCGCGCCCACGGCCGTGAGCCGCTGATGCACCTCTTGCGGCAGTACGACGAACACCAGGTTGGCCTCGACCGGCCACAGCGGACGGAATCCGATTTCGGACAGTTTCTCCGCGAGTTGATCAGCCATCCGGTTCGCGTGCTGGGCGAGTCTGAGCCAGAGACCGTCTGCCAGGAAAGCGTCGAACTGTGCGGCCACGAAGCGATGCTTGGACATCAGATGACCGGCGCGCTTGCGGCGCTCGCCCATGGTGCGCGCCGACGCCGGATCGAAGAAAATCACCGCTTCGGCGGCCATGGCGCCACCCTTGGTGGCGCCGAACGCGAGAACATCGACACCGGCCTTCCAGGTTGCTTCCGCCGGGCTCGCGCCAAGACGCGCGATGGCATTGGCAAATCGCGCTCCGTCCATCTGAACTGACATGCCGCGCCGGTGCGCAATGTCGGCGAGACGGGCAACCTCGTCGGGCCGATAGGTAGTTCCAGCCTCGGTCGCCTGGGTCAGCGACAGCACGGCGGGGCTCACGTGATGCGGCCCGCCCCATTCGTTGGCGTCCAGGGCGACTTCGAGGATGTCGGTTGTGATCCGGCCATCGTCGCCCGGCAAACCGACGAGCTTGAGGCCGCCTCCGAAAAATTCCGGCGCACCGCATTCGCTGGTCATGATGTGCGCCTCACGGTGGCAGAGCACCGCCCCCCATGGCGGGGCAAGCTGGGCGATGGCGAGCGAGTTCGCGGCAGTCCCGGTCGCCACCATGAAGGCGGCGACGTCGCGTTCGAACAGATCGCAAAGCGACCGTTCGACGCGCCGCGTCAGGGAGTCATCTCCGTAGCCGAGCGCGAACCCGTCGTTGGCACGCCTGATGGCGTCGAGGATCGGGGGAGCGACGCCCGCCGCATTGTCGCTTGCAAAATTCATATCCAACTCATCTTGAGTGTCGCGCGCGAATGAACACGTCTATTGCATTGCGGAACGCGGTCGTACTCTCGATATTGAAGTGTACGACAGGTGGAGGTGAGCAGACCGGGCGCGCCCGCGTGTTTCATGGGCACTCGAGACGCGGATGTTGAAAAATTTGGCGTGGCGAAAACTTGTATCCGTGGCAGAATTTTGGCATCGTAGGGTAGGACAGCAATACTGTCTCACTTTGCCAGCAGCGCCTAGCCCGTGAGTGGGGCCGTCCAACCACGATTTGGCGCAGCGGATATTGGTGCAGCGCCCGAAAAGCCGCGCAGCAAGCCGGCCGGTGGCCCGAACGCTACCGCAACGGCCGAGGTCGCCTGCCGGTAGGGGGAAGACTCGGGGTTTGGCCCGAGTTCTGCACCCCTTCAGAGTCAGCCGTAAACCGGATCAACCGATTTGCGGCAAGCAAAAGGCTGGGTGACGAGGAGCGTCCCTGGCGGAGGATACGATGGTGGCACGGCTCACGGATACGGCTGATCGGGGCGCGGGCCCCGCGCGCGGCCTTTATGATCCGGCGCTGGACAAGGATTCCTGCGGCGTCGGGTTCATCGCCGACATCAAAGGCCGCAAATCCCACCGCATCGTGCAGGACGCGCTGACGATTCTGCTCAACCTCGAGCACCGCGGCGCGGTCGGCGCCGATCCGCGCGCCGGCGACGGCGCGGGCATCCTGGTGCAGATCCCGCACAAGTTCTTTGCCAAGAAACTCACCGAGCAAGGCCTCGCGTGCCCGCCTCTAGGCGAATACGCCATCGGTCAGTTGTTCCTGCCGCGCGATGCCGGCTTGCGCCAGGAAATCATGAACATCTACACGCACGAAAGCGCCAAGGAAGGCATGCGCATCATCGGCTGGCGCGACGTGCCAACCGACAACTCGACGCTCGGATGGTCGGTGAAGCCGACCGAGCCGGTGCACAAGCAGGTTTTCCTGGAGCGTCCCAAGCACATCCATTCGGAGACCGAGTTCGAACGTCGGCTCTACATTCTGCGCAAGGTGATTTCCGGGATTCTGTACGAGCGCCACGAGCGGCAGCTCACGGGCTATTACCAAGTCTCGATGTCGTGCCGCACCGTGATCTACAAAGGGATGTTCCTCGCCGATCAGCTCCCGACCTACTATCCGGACTTGCACGACCCCGACTTCGAGAGCGCGCTTGCACTCGTCCACCAGCGCTTTTCGACCAACACGTTCCCAACCTGGTCGCTCGCGCACCCCTACCGCATGGTCGCGCACAACGGCGAGATCAACACCCTGCGCGGTAACCGCAACTGGATGGCGGCGCGCCAGGCGTCGGTGTCCTCGGCCGCCTTTGGTGACGACATCAACAAGCTCTGGCCGATCTCCTACGAAGGCCAATCCGATACCGCGTGCTTTGACAACGCGCTCGAATTCCTGGTGCAGGGCGGCTACCCGCTCGCACACGCCGTGATGATGATGATTCCGGAGGCGTGGGCCGGCAATCCGCTCATGGACGAGGAACGCCGCGCGTTCTACGAGTACAACGCGGCGCTGATGGAGCCCTGGGACGGCCCGGCGGCAATCGCCTTCACCGACGGGCGCCAGATCGGCGCCACGCTCGACCGCAACGGCCTGCGCCCGGCGCGCTATCTCGTCACCCGCGACGATCGCATCGTGATGGCGTCCGAGATGGGCGTGCTGAAGATTCCGGAAAAGGACATCGTTACGAAATGGCGATTGCAACCGGGCAAGATGCTGCTCGTCGACCTTGAACAGGGTCGGCTTATCCCGGATGACGAGATCAAGGCCGAGCTCGCGCGCAGCCACCCGTATCGCGAGTGGCTTCAGCGCACCCAGATCGTGCTGGAGGACCTGCCGGCGGCGCCGAGCCACCCGGCCATTTCCAACATCGCGTTGCTCGAGCGCCAGCAGACGTTTGGCTACACGGAGGAGGATCTGCGGCTTTTGATGTCGCCAATGGCGGCGACCGGCGAGGAAGCGGTCGGCTCCATGGGCAACGACACGCCGATCTCGGCGCTGTCAGACAAGCCGAAGCTCCTGTTCACCTACTTCAAGCAGAACTTCGCGCAGGTGACGAATCCGCCAATCGACCCGATCCGCGAAGAATTGGTCATGAGCCTGGTGTCGATCATCGGCCCGCGACCCAACCTGTTCGATCTCGAAGGGCTCTCGCACACCAAGCGGCTGGAGGTGCGCCAGCCGATTCTCACAAACGCTGATCTGGAAAAGATCCGCTCGATCTCGGAGGTCAGCGATTCTCATTTCAAATCGCTGACGCTCGACACCACATGGCGCGCTGACCAGGGGCCGGCAGGGATGAGCCCTGCCCTCGACCAGCTCTGTGATCGGGCAGAGCAGGCGGTCAAGGACGGAATCAACATCATCATCCTATCTGACCGGACCGCAGGCTCCGATCGCATCCCGATTCCCTCGCTGCTCGCCTGCGCGGCGGTGCACCATCACCTGATCCGCAAAGGGTTGCGCACATCGGTCGGTCTCGTGCTCGAGTCGGGCGAACCGCGCGAAGTGCACCATTTCGCCTGCCTCGCCGGCTACGGGGCCGAAGCCATCAATCCCTATCTCGCGTTCGAGACGCTGGTTGCGATCAAGGATGACCTGCCGCAAAAGCTCGACGAGAAGGAAGTTCTCAAGCGCTACATCAAATCGATCGATAAGGGACTGCTCAAGGTGATGTCGAAGATGGGCATCTCCACCTACCAGTCCTACTGCGGGGCGCAGATCTTCGACGCCGTCGGGCTGCAAACCGACTTTGTGGCGACCTATTTCACGGGCACCGCAACGCGCATCGAAGGCGCCGGGCTCGACGAGGTTGCCGAGGAGGCGGTGCGCCGCCATCGCATCGCCTTCGGCGACTCGCCGATCTATCGCGACATGCTCGCGGTCGGCGGCGAATATGCGTATCGGGTGCGCGGCGAGGAGCATGCCTGGACCGCCGAAACCGTCGGCACGCTGCAACACGCCGTGCGCGGCAACTCGTACGACCGCTACCGCGCCTTCGCCGAGATGGTGAACGAACAATCCGAGCGCTTACTGACCATCCGCGGCCTGTTCCGTCTCAAATCGGCCGATGAAGACGGCCGCGCGCCGGTTCCGCTGTCCGAAGTCGAGCCGGCCGAGAACATCGTGAAGCGCTTTGCGACCGGAGCCATGTCGTTCGGCTCGATCTCGCGCGAGGCGCACACCACGCTCGCCATCGCCATGAACCGTATCGGCGGCAAGTCGAACACCGGCGAAGGCGGCGAGGAGGCCGACCGCTTCAAGCCGTTGCCGAACGGCGATTCCATGCGCTCCGCGATCAAGCAGGTCGCATCCGGCCGATTCGGCGTCACTACGGAGTATCTGGTCAACTCCGATATGATGCAGATCAAGATGGCGCAGGGCGCCAAGCCCGGCGAAGGTGGTCAACTGCCCGGGCACAAGGTCGACAAGATTATCGCAAAGGTGCGTCACTCGATGCCGGGCGTCGGGTTGATCTCGCCGCCGCCGCACCACGACATCTATTCGATCGAAGACCTGGCGCAGTTGATCTACGATCTCAAGAACGTCAACCCGGCCGGAGACGTGTCGGTGAAGCTCGTCTCCGAGATAGGCGTTGGCACGGTCGCAGCCGGCGTCTCGAAGGCGCGCGCCGACCACGTGACGATCGCGGGCTTCGAGGGCGGGACCGGGGCTTCGCCTCTCACCTCGATCAAGCATGCTGGCTCGCCCTGGGAGATCGGACTCGCCGAAACGCACCAGACCCTGGTGGCGAACCGGCTGCGCGGACGGATCGCGGTACAGGTCGACGGCGGGCTGCGCACCGGCCGCGATGTCGTTATCGGCGCGCTGCTCGGCGCCGACGGCTTCGGCTTTGCCACCGCACCGCTGATCGCGGCGGGCTGCATCATGATGCGCAAGTGTCACCTCAACACTTGCCCGGTCGGGGTCGCAACCCAGGATCCGATCCTGCGCAAACGCTTCAAGGGCCAGCCGGAGCACGTCATCAACTATTTCTTCTTCGTCGCCGAAGAAGTCCGCGAGTTGATGGCCGAACTCGGCTATCGGACCTTCAACGAGATGATCGGTCAGATGCAGATGCTCGATCAGCGGCAGGTGATCGCGCAATGGAAGGCGAAGGGCCTCGATTTCTCGCGCCTGTTTTACAAACCCGAAGCACCGGCCGGCGTTGCCATTTGCAATATCGAGAAGCAGGACCACAAGATTGCCGACATCCTCGACCGCCGGCTGATCGCCGACGCACAGGCGGCGCTCGACCGCGGCGCACCCGTGCGCATTGTCACGTCGATCAAGAATACTGACCGCGCCGCCGGCGCTATGCTGTCGGGTGAAATCGCCAAACGGTACGGCCATCGCGGCCTGCCGGACGACACCGTGCACGTCAAGCTGGTCGGCACCGCCGGCCAGAGCTTCGGCGCATGGCTTGCCAAGGGTGTTACGCTCGAACTCGAGGGCGAAGGCAACGACTACGTCGGCAAAGGCCTGTCCGGCGGGCGCATTATCGTTCGTCCGCCCGCGGATTCCGGCATCGTGCCCGAAGAGTCGATCGTCGTCGGCAACACCGTGCTCTATGGCGCGATCAGCGGCGAATGCTACTTCCGCGGCATTGCGGGCGAGCGTTTCGCGGTCCGCAATTCGGGCGCGATCGCGGTCGTCGAAGGCGCCGGCGACCACTGCTGTGAATACATGACCGGCGGTCTTGTCGTGGTGCTCGGTCGCACCGGCCGCAACTTTGCGGCCGGCATGTCGGGCGGCATCGCCTATGTACTGGACGAGGATGCCACCTTCCCGACCCGCTGCAACATGGCGATGGTTGAACTCGAGCCGGTCCCGGAAGAGGAGGAGGTCAACGCCCGCGAATATCATCACGCGGCCGACCTCGCCACCAACGGCCGTGTGGAAGTGCTTGCCGACATGACCCGCTATGACGCGGCGCGCCTCCACTTGCTGATTTCGCGCCATGCGCGCCTTGCCGGCTCGCAGCGGGCCGCGCACATTCTGGCGCACTGGGGCGAATACCTGCCGAAGTTCCGCAAGGTGATGCCGATCGAGTACCGGCGTGCACTGGCAGAAATGCAGGCGCAGGAAGCGCCACCGCCACGTCTGATGGCTGCCGGGGCGTAATGGGCAAGATTACTGGTTTTCTGGAGTTCGAGCGCAACGACCGCCACTATGAGCCGGTCGAGGAGCGGGTTCGGCATTGGCGCGAATTCGTCCAGCCGCTGCCTGAGAAGGAAACGCGTCAGCAGGCCGCGCGCTGCATGAACTGCGGAATTCCGTATTGCCACACCGGGTGCCCGGTCAACAACCAGATCCCGGATTGGAACGATCTCGTCTACACCGGCGAATGGGAAGAGGCGGCGCGCAACCTGCATTCCACCAACAACTTCCCCGAGGTGACCGGCCGGGTTTGTCCAGCGCCCTGCGAAGCCGCCTGCACGCTCAACATCGAGGACATCCCGGTCACCATCAAGACGATCGAATGTGCGATCGCCGACAAGGCCCGCGAGCAAGGCTGGATCAAACCCGAGCCGCCCGCAACGAAGACCGGCAAGAAGGTAGCGATCGTTGGCTCCGGCCCGGCAGGCCTCGCCTGCGCCCAGCAGCTCGCACGCGCCGGCCACGACGTACATGTGTACGAGCGCTACGCCAAGGCCGGCGGACTGCTGCGTTATGGCATTCCCGATTTCAAGATGGAGAAAGACCTGGTCGACATGCGCGTCGCCCAAATGGAAGCCGAAGGGGTGCACTTTCACTATGGCGCCGACGTCGGTGTCAACGTGCCGGTCACCGAGCTCGACGCGTACGACGCGATCGCGCTCACCGGCGGCGCCGAAAAATCACGCGATCTGCCGATTGCGGGCCGTGAGCTCGACGGCATCCATTTTGCGATGGATTTTCTCCCGCAGCAGAATCGCCGTGTGAGCGGTGAACCGGTCGGCGACGTGGCACCGATCCTTGCCAAGGACAAGCGGGTGATCGTGATCGGTGGCGGCGACACCGGCTCCGACTGCATCGGAACGTCGTTCCGCCAAGGCGCGGTTTCGGTCGTCAATTTCGAGCTGCTACCGCAGCCGCCGCTGCAGGAGAACAAGCTTTTGACTTGGCCGGATTGGCCACTCAAGCTGCGCACGTCGTCGAGCCACGAGGAGGGCGCAAAGCGGGAATTTTCCGTACTGACGCAGAAGTTCTCCGGCCGCGACGGCAAGGTAGCAAAGCTGCACTGCGTGCAGGTCGACGACAAGATCAAACCGATCTCAGGTACCGAGTTCGAGATCGAGGCCGACCTCGTGCTGCTCGCAATGGGCTTCGTCCATCCGGTGCACGAGGGGATGATCAAGGACCTCGGCGTTGAGCTCGATCAGCGCGGCAACGTCAAAGCTGATACCGACGCCTACCAGACTTCGCGCCCCAAGATCTTTGCCGCCGGCGACATGCGACGCGGCCAGTCGCTGGTGGTGTGGGCTATTCGCGAAGGCCGCCAGTGCGCGCACGCGATCGATCAATTTCTCATGGGGCAATCAAGCTTGCCGCGGTGAGCGGCGAGCTAGAGTGCAACGCGCGTGTGCGCTGCGGGCACGCCTAAAACCGCGCAGCTGCGCCTCAACGGCCGAAAAAGAAGAAGAACGGCGACTGCTGCTGGCGATACGAGTATTGCGGCTGGACGCGCTGGCGCGCATGCGCGGCCGCCGCCTGTTGCTGGGCCTTCGCCCGCGCGGCAGCCGCCGCCGCGGCGTTCTGCGCAGCGTTTGCGTCGGGCTGCTGCGTAGCCCCGCTGCTCGCCACCATCGGCGTCATCGGCATGGTTGTGGTCGCCACCACGGGATCCGAGCCGACCGGCGCGGGGGCGCGGCGCGGCCATGAGAAGTCGTCGGCGCGACCCGCCGGCGCCGGCATCGTATCGCCCTTGACGAGCACGCGCGTTGCGACAGCGTCGGTGATCCCCTGTTGGGGCGCTCCGCCACCCAATAGCTGATCCGATTTCGAGGAATCGACACTCGCGTTCAGCGGCACCACCGGGCCCGCGAGCGGACGCGGTGCCCCACCGCCCGGCTGCTGCGAAGCCACCGGAGTGTCCGGCAGCGGCTCCGAGGGCAGCGGAACCGCGATCGGCCCCGTGGGCGTGAGCGCGCGTTGGATCTCGCGCTCGACGTAGTGCGCAAGCTTGCGGGCGCCGGCCGGCGTGAAATAGACCCCGTCAGGCGAGCGCAGACGTCGGATCTGGCCCTCATAGTCCGGGCCTTGCATCGTGAAGCGCCCGGCGTCATCAGCAAACCCGTCCCAGATGTCGATGTAGGTGATCCCCGCCTTTTCGGCGTGACTGCGGAACAGCTCGTTGAGATATTGCATGTCCGCAGTTGAGCGTGTGCCGAGTATCGGCGGCAGCCCGACCCAGAACACCGGGACCCCCTTGCTCTTGAGCGCGGCGATCGTCTCATCGATGCGCTTGCCGTAGAGCTCGGCCCATTTATCGGTCTTGAATTCGTAGGTCGCAGCCGGCGTTCCTGGATCAGCGGCGGCTGGATCAGCCGAATCGGGCGTCTCCGCCGGTTTCGTTTGATCGGCCTGTTGTCCCGCGTCGGGCTGACCTGGTTTGTTCGGCGCTGGCTGACCGGGCTTGGCGCCCGCTTGCGGAGTCGGCGCTGGCTGACCGGGCTTGGCGCCCTGTTGTGGAGTCGGGGCCGGCTGACCGGGCTTGGCGCCCTGTTGCGGAGTCGGGGCCGGCTGACCGGGCTTTGCGCCCGGCTGGGGGGCTGGTCGCGGAGGCACCGCGGCCACGCGGATCGGATCGCGATCGGACAGCCCGATCATCATGACGATGAAATTGGCCGGCTGGTTGGCGAGCATCTCACGCGCCGCAACCGGCCAATCGACACTGTTGCGCGGATCGTGGCGGCCCGGATTGTAGATCAGACTTGAGAACGTGCGGTGCTTGCGCACGATCGCCATGTCGGGCGTGTCGGCATAGGTCTGGTCGAGCCCATAGGCAAGCCAATCCGCCAGCGAGTCGCCCATCACCACGATGGTCTTTTGCTCCGGCGGCACTTCGCCCTCGGGCTTGGCCGGCGCCTGCGTCGGCGCGTGCGCGTAATCGCCCGGCTGGCCCCCTTGCTGCACAGGCCGCGATTGTGCCCGTGGCCGTGCGCGCGGTTGATTAAAGAACGGCAATTGCATCGACCGACGCCCGCGGGAACCGCCGAAAAACGGGAAATTGTCGAAAAATTGCGCGGACGCCGGAGTTGGCGCCGCAATGAACGTGCAGGCCCAAGCGAGCTCCGCCATCACCAGCAGCACGCAGGTTCGCAGTCTCACGGTCATCCGCTTGCCTTGCTGTTTACCCGGATTTCATAGCACGTCGGGAGCGTGCAGCGAAATATCGGCCAATTTTGGTGCGTTGCGGCGTTACGCGGTCATTGCCCGCGCAGCCGGTCGAGGACGGACGCCGAGGCAAATCCATCCGGCGGAAGCCCGACCGAGGCCTGGTACTTCATGATTGCCGAGCGCGACCTGCCGCCCAGGCGGCCGTCGGGGTCGCCGACGTCGAAGCCGCGCTGCGCCAGTAACTGTTGCAGCTCATATCGTTCGGCCAACGTCAGCACCCGCTCATCGCGCGGCCAGGCCTGCACGAACGGTCCATCGCCCCGGAACCGATCGGCCAGATGGCCGATCGCCAGCGCATAGGCCTCGGCCGGGTTGTATTTCATGATCACGCGGAAATTCTGCAGCATCAGAAATGCCGGACCGCGAACTCCCGCCGGCACCAGCAAGTAGGCGCGATCATTGACGCGCGGGAACGCCTTGCCACCGGCGCGGGTGATGCCGAGCTTTTGCCATTCGCCAATCGTGATCGAACGCGCACGGTCGGCGAGCAAGTAATTGAATTCGGCCGGCACCACGACCTCGTAGCCCCAGGTCTGTCCGGGTACCCAGCCATCGAGCTTGAGATTGTTGGCGGTCGATGCGATGACGTCGGCAACCGAGTTCACGACGTCACGGTGGCCGTCACCGTCGAAATCAACCGCAAAGCGTTTGAAGGTACTGGGCATGAACTGGGTTGGGCCGAACGCGCCGGCCCAGGATCCCTTCAGTGCTTCAGGTGCAACATCGCCACGCTGCAGGATTTCCAGCGTCGAGAGAAACTCGTCACGGAAATAGGCTTGCCGGCGGCCGACGCAAGCAAGCGTTGCGGTCGAGCGCAGGACCGATCGGTCGCCGCCCATGGTTCCATAATTCGTTTCCACACCCCAGATCGCCGCCACGATGCGACGGTCGACGCCATAGGTTTTTTCCACCGCGTCGAACACCGGCTTGTACTGGGCCAGCAATTCACGTCCGCGCTGGATGCGAGCGTCGCTCACGAGCAGATCGAGATAGTCCCAGAACGACTTCGTGAACTCCGGCTGCTGGTCGAGCAGATCCATGATGCGAAGGTCGGGCGTCAGATCGCTGGTGGCTTGCTCGAAAGTGTCGCGCGAAACCCCGCGACGCGATGCCTCCGGCCACAATCCGGCGATGCAGTTCGGAAAATTCGCCGCGGCGGCGCGGATCGCGTCTGACGTCATCAACGGATGTCCGGACGCACCTGGTTCGCCGCTCCATTCGCGAGTGCCCGAGGCAGGCGGCGGAACCGCCGTGGCTGCGGCGGGCTGGCTAAGCAGGTTGCGAAGGTCAAATCCCTGCGCTCCCGCCGGACCGGCAACGAGCACGGCGGCCAGCAAAAAACTGCTCGTCCAGATCGGCTTTGACATGGCGACACCGGTTGGCAATGAGGCCCGAACAATACTCGTACAAGAACAGACACGTAACTTGGTTAGAAGAGGCTTAATGTGGCGAAATGAGGGGGCAACGTCCCATTACTAGGGCGTCGGCAGCGGAAAGCGCAGCGACAATAGCGCCCGTCCGCTGCTTACCGGGGTCCTGTAGACTTGTCGGAGAGGCCGTGGTTTGGTCCGGCCCGCTGCGATGAATTTGGACCTCCGCATCCCGTCATGGCCATTCGCAAAGCCGTTCTCCCCGTCGCCGGTCTCGGCACCCGCTTTCTGCCCGCCACCAAGGCCATGCCGAAGGAAATGCTCACCGTCGTCGACCGGCCGCTGATCCAGCACGTGGTCGACGAGGCGCGCGAAGCCGGCATCGAGCATTTCATCTTCGTGACCGGCCGCAACAAGAGCGTCATCGAGGACCATTTCGACCGCCAGTTCGAGCTTGAAACGACGCTGACTGAAAAACGCCGCTACGGCGACCTGCAGGTGCTTGCGAGCGAGTTGCCCGAGCCGGGTCAGATGAGCTTCACCCGCCAGCAGTCGCCGCTGGGCCTCGGCCATGCGGTCTGGTGCGCACGCGAGATCATCGGGCGCGAGCCGTTTGCGCTATTGCTGCCCGACGTGCTGGTGCAGGCCAAGCGCGGGTGCCTGGCGCAAATGATCGATGCCTATAAGCAACTCGGTGACAAGGCGAACCTGGTCGCGGTCGAAGAGGTCCCGCGCGAGCGGGTGTCGATGTACGGCATTGTCGGGGTCGGCAAACAGAACGGAACCGCCTTCAAGATCACCAGCATGATCGAAAAACCGCGGATCGAAGATGCGCCCTCCAACTTGAGCATCACCGGCCGCTACATTCTGCAGCCGGAAGTGCTGGATCTGCTCGGCACGCAGACGCGCGGCGCGGGCGGCGAAATCCAATTGACCGACGCCATGCTTCGGCTTGCGCAAACGCAGCCGTTTTTCGGGCTCAAGTTCGAGGGCAAGACCTTCGACTGCGGATCCAAGATCGGATTTCTTGCGGCTAACATCGCCTACGCATTGGCCCGCGACGACATTGCACCGGCGCTGCGTGAAGAGATCGGCCGGCTGTTGGGCTAGCTTGAGCCGATTGTGCTAGATTTGTCGGCGAGCGAGCAGGGGTCGGATGCCGAAACACAAGCCGCGACACAAGCTGGCCGAGCCGTCGGGACCGCTGCTGTCCGGGCTGCGTACGCTGGAAGCCGAGGCTGGCGGAATTGCCGCGCTGACGGCCGCGATGCAAGACGGGCTCGGTCCGGCGTTCACCGCGGCGGTCGACATGGTCCGGGTGGCATGTGGTCGCGTCATCGTGACCGGCATGGGCAAGTCCGGCCACGTCGGCAACAAGATCGCGGCCACGTTGTCGTCGACCGGAACGCCGGCGTTTTTCGTGCACCCAGCCGAGGCAAGTCACGGCGATCTCGGCATGATCACCCGCGACGACGTCATCATGGCGCTGTCCTGGTCCGGCGAAACCGTCGAACTGAAGAACCTGATCGACTACTCGCGGCGCCATCGGATCGGCCTGATCGCGGTGACCGTCGATCCGGGCTCGACCCTTGCCAAGGCCGCCGACATCGTTTTGACGCTGCCGCAGGCACGCGAAGCCTGTCCGCACAACCTGGCCCCGACCACGTCGTCGCTGATGCAGCTTGCGCTTGGCGACGCCCTTGCGATAGCGCTCCTGGAAAGTCGCGGGTTCACGGCGCTGGATTTCGGCGCTCTGCATCCGGGCGGCCGGCTCGGCGCGGCGCTCAAGTCGGTGCGCGACCTGATGCACAGCGGCGCGAAAATCCCACTGGCGCCGGTGGGCAGCGCGATGTCAGACGCACTCGTCGAAATGACCGCCAAGGGTTTTGGCTGCGTCGGCATTCTGGATCGGGGCGCGCTGGTCGGCATCATCACTGATGGCGACCTGCGCCGGAAAATGCGCCCCGACCTGCTCGAAACCAAGGTCGACGCCGTCATGACGCGAACGCCAAAGACTGTTCGCCCGGACCAACTCGCAAGCGAAGCGCTCGAGATCCTCAACTCGTCGAAGATTACCGCATTGTTCGTCGTCGAGGCGTCTGCGCCGATCGGGATCATTCATCTCCACGACCTGCTGCGCGCCGGAGTTGCGTAAATTGACGTGCGATTTTTCCAACACAATTGCCGGTAACTGAGCCCCGTGAGGGCAACGGCGACCTTCAACCTACTGAAGCCCAACATCACAGGAGACCCCATGATCCGCGCCACCGCACTTGTCCTGTTCGGCCTCACTTTTGCTCAACCGGCCCTCGCGCAGGCGGTCATTGGCCAGGAGTCCGGACAGGACAACGGCAAGAGCTTCTTCGATGTCGTGAAGCCCGACGATCTCAAGAACTTCTGCATCTTCCGCAACGAAGCCTACTCGATCGGCGCATTCTCGTGCGAAGGCCGGCAGGCCAACGTGTGCGCGGGGCCGAACGACCCGCCCCTCGCCGGCACCAACAACATGGGCCGCGCCTACTGGAAACCGCAGAAGGCGGATCAGATCTGCGCTCAGTGAGCCGGGGTAGCACGCAGCTGAACGCCCGCGCGTAACCGTCGGCGCCAGCCGGCGCCGCCGGCATTCAGACCCATCCCTTCAGTTCGCGCTCGGTGATCGCCTGGATCACCGCTATCCCGGCGGCGCTGTCGTTGAGGCACGGCACGGCAAAAAAATTCACGCCGCCGTTCTTTCGAAAAATGTCGGCATTCTCGATCGCGATTTCCTCCAGCGTCTCCAGGCAATCCGCCGAGAAGCCAGGCATGACAACCGCCAGATTGCGCACGCCTTGGCGCGCGAGTTGCTTGACCGTTTTGTCGGTGTAGGGCGTGAGCCATTCGGCGCGCCCGAAGCGGGACTGAAACGTCAGAAGCAGTTTGTTCGCACCGTAGCCGAGCCGCGCGCGCAACAGCTGGACGGTTTCGGCACACTGCAGGGGATACGGGTCTCCCTGATCGGCATAATCCTTGGGAATGCCGTGGAACGAGGCAAGAATCAGGTCTGGCTCGAACGCCAGTCCGGCGAGCGCCGCGCGCAGCGTGGATGCGATTGCCTCGATATAGACCGGGTCGTTGTAGTAAGGCGATGCGATCCGCAATGCCGGTTGCCGGCGCAAGCGTGACAGCACCCGAAAGACCTCGTCACCGACCGTCGCCGTGGTAGCGGCTGCATACTGCGGATAAAGCGGAACCACCAGCAGGCGATCGCAGCCTTGCGCCATGAGCGCGGCGATCCGTTCGCCGATTGCGGGGTTGCCGTACCGCATCGCCCAGTCGGCCAGCACGGGAGCGCCGCTCGTCTTGAGGCTGCTCGCGAGTTTCGCCGCTTGAGCGCGCGTGATGGTCTTAAGCGGCGCTTCGTTAGCCGCCATGTTCCAGATCTTGGCGTAGTCGCGGGCGCGGCGGCGCGGGCGGGTGGTCAGGATGATGGCGTTGAGAACAAACCTCCAGATCAGGCCCTGGTCTTCAATGACACGTGGGTCCGACAGAAATTCACGCAGATAGCGCCGCACCGCCGCGGGCTCCGCCGCATCCGGGCTGCCGAGATTGACTAGCAGAATGCCGACAGGCGGGGAGGCTGGACGATTGATCATCGTTCGTGCGGTGACTTTGAGGCTCCTGCCATGGTTAGCCTACCGGCCGTTCGTCCGCGATCACCTTGCCGTCATTCGGCAAGCTGCCCGGCGCCACCAGTTCGACGCCGCCGCGCAGCTTGGTGACTGCCGCAAGCGTTGCGGCGACCGCGTCCGACAGGGCTGGACTGGGCGTGGCGGCCTCGACCAACAGCGTCATCACATCCTGCTCCTGCGCGCGCGTGACCTTGAGCCGGACACGGCCAAGCTCGGGATGCTGGCGGGCGAGCTCGGCGATCTGCTCGGGGCGCACGAACATGCCTTTGATCTTGGTCGTTTGATCGGCACGCCCCATCCAGCCGCGGATGCGAGTGTTGGTCCGGCCGCACGGCGAGCGTCCAGCCATCACGGCCGAGAGGTCGCCGGTCGCGAGCCGTATCATCGGGTAGTCTGGATTGAAGGTCGTGACCACCACCTCACCGACCTCGCCGTCGGCGGCAGGTTGGCCGGTTCCAGGCCGCACGATCTCGATCAGCAAATTCTCATTAACCACCATGCCGGCACCCGCCGACGTTTCGTACGCAATGACGCCGGTTTCGGCGGCCGCGTAGCACTGCATCACGGTCAGGCCGCGGCCCGCGAGCTCTTCGCGCAGGGTTGACGGCAGCGCAGCGCCGGAAACAAGTCCGCGCTTGAGGCACGAGACGTCATGGCCGGACTTCTGCGCAGTATCGAGTAGGATCTTGAGAAAGTCCGGCGTTCCCACGTAGGCGCTCGGGCGCAAATGGGCGATCGTGGCAACTTGCTGCTCGGTATTGCCGACGCCGCCGGGAATGACCGCGCAACCAAGCACACGCGCGCCGGCTTCGAGCATCCAGGCCCCGGGGGTGAGATGATAGGAGAACGTGTTGTGCAGGAGATCGCCCTTGCGGATACCGGCTGCATAGAGCGCGCGCGCTGCGCCGGCAGGGTCTTCGCCTTGCCCTTCGAGCTCGAAGATCGGTCCCGGCGAGACCATCAGGCGCTTGGCCTTGTGCGGCGAGAGGACGTTGAGGCCGCCGAACGGCGGCGTCTCGCGCTGCAGTGCCGGCAGGTCGGACTTGCGCAGCAGCGGCAGCTCCGCAAGCGCTGCGCGGCTCGTGACCGTCCGCGGATCGACCCCGGCCAAATGCGCGGCCCAGCCTGGCGCACGAAGCGCGTTGACGATCAGGTCCGGAAGCCGGGCAGACTGCTCGCGCGCGCGCTCTGCCGGATCGCGAGTCTCGAGGGCATCGAAATGATCGGGCATGATCGAGCTCGTGACGCGAGGCCGCGCACCGCGGTCGCTACGCCAACCAACGCTTGCGCCGCTTGTAGTGCTTCGCGTCGCGGAACGACTTGCGCTTGCCCTCGGCGATACCGAGGTAGAATTCCTTCACGTCGGCATTCTCCGACAACGACTTGGCTTCGCCGTCCATCACGACCCGGCCGTTTTCCAAAATGTAGCCATGCTGGGCGTATTTGAGTGCCATGTAGGTGTTCTGCTCGGCCAGCAGAAATGAAACGCCCTCGTTCTGGTTGAGGCTTTTCACGATTTCGAAGATTTCCTCGACGACCTGCGGCGCGAGCCCCATCGACGGCTCGTCGAGCAGGATCATCTTAGGTCGCGACATCAGAGCGCGACCGATGGCGCACATTTGCTGTTCGCCGCCCGAGGTGTAGCCGGCGACGGCGTTGCTGCGCGCCTTGATCCGCGGAAAGTAGCAATAGACCCGCTCCAGATCGTCGCGGATCGCGGCCGCGCCGTCGCGACGCGTGAAAGCGCCGGTCTGCAGGTTCTCCTCGATCGTGAGATGAGCAAAACAGTGGCGCCCTTCCATCACCTGGATGCAACCGCGCCGCACCAGTTCGTTGGGCGAGAGTGCCTGCACTTGCGCCCCGTCGAACACGATCGCACCCTTGGTGACCTCACCGCGCTCGGCATTGAGCAGGTTCGAGATCGCTTTGAGCGTCGTGGTCTTGCCGGCCCCGTTGGCGCCGAGCAGCGCTACGATATGACCGCGCGGAACGTCGAGCGACACGCCCTTGAGCACCAGGATGACGTGGTCGTACACGACCTCGATATTGTTGAGCGAAAGAATGGGATCCGCGGCCAGCGCAGGAGCAGCGGCGTCAGACTCTGCGACCGAGGCCACGCGGTATCCTTTCTTTGCCTCTCCCCGAGCGGGGAGAGGCAACATGCCAGGCTCTGCGATTACGACGACTTGTCGCAGGCCTCGGTACGTTTCGGCCAAGGCTGATTCTTGGTCACATAGTCCTTGGCGGCTGCGTCGAGCAGCGGCTGCACCTTGTCCTTCATGGGGGTGATCCAATCCGAGATCTTGACCCACTTGGTGCCGTCCCACTGCTGCACGTAGGCGGCATGGTGACCGTTGTGGTCCGTGCAGCTCACTGCAATCGGGCCGGCGAAGCCGTCGAGCCCGAGTTCCTTCCAGCGCGCCCCTGAGATCTTCAGGCTTTCGAAGCCGCGACGAACGTCCTCGGCGTTGACCACCTTCTTGCCGGTGAGCTGCTGGGCATTGCGGATCGCTTCGGCCATGATCACTGAATTCATGACACCGCGGTTGTAGAAATTCTCGCCGACTTTGTCTTTCTGGGTCTGACTCTTGCCCTTGTCGACGACGTATTTCTGGATGTCCTGAATGGCCGGATAGTTGGCGCCGACGCTGTTGAAGTTGAGCGACAGATAGCCCTTGCCGCCCGCCGCCGCCGGCCGCGCGTCGTCTTCGCTGCCCGACCACCAAACACCGATGAAGTGATCCATCGGATAGTTGATCTTGGCAGCTTCCTGCACCGCGGTCGGGTTCATCGCACCCCAGCCCCACATGATCATCCAGGCCGGACGATCACGGCGCACGCTGAGCCAAAGGCCGGACTGATTCTGCATGTCCGCAGGCGGCACCGGATATTTCTTGACCTCGAAACCATAGTCCTTGGCCAGTTGGTCGAGCAGCGGGATCGGCTCAAGCCCGTATCCGCCGTCAAAGTAGACGTAGCCGATGGTCTTGCCCTTGAGCTTGTCGAACCCGCCTTCCTTGTCGGCAATGTATTTGATGATCATGGACAGCCCGTCCCAGTAGGTCGCGGGCGGGTTGAATATCCATGGGAAGTCCTGGCCTTGTGCCGACGCCGATAGGCCATACGCCATAGACAGGATCGGGATGTGATCGACCGACGCCTTCGGGATCAGGGCGAGGGTAATACCAGTCGAGTACGGGTTGACGACGACCGGCTTCTTGCTCTTGAGCGCCTCGTAGCACTCGACGCCCTTCTCGTTCTTGTAACCGGTCTCACATTCCTCGACCGCGATCTTGACGCCGCCAATCCCGCCGTCGCGTTCGTTCAGCATGTCGAGATAGTCGTGCATGCCGTTGGCGATCGGGATACCCGAGTTCGAGAATGGGCCGGTGCGATAAGTCAGCAGCGGCACGAAAATGGTGTCCTCGGCCAGCGCCTGCGATGCCACGACGGGGGCACCTACCAGGCACGCGACCGACGCACCGAAAATCAGGTTCCTCATGCGCATTCCGTTTCTCCCTCTTTGGACCGGCACTCGGTGCCGGCAGCTACTTTTGCCCGGATGTTCCGGGGACGCGATGTGTAGTCCAAGTCTGCACTTTCAGTACGGGAAAGGCCACACCCGCAGCTTCTGTTTTGCGATCTGCCAAAGCCGGGCGAGCCCCGCCGGTTCGACAATCAGGAAGAAGATGATCAACGCTCCAACCGTCATGAAGGTGATGTGCTCGATCGTCGCGGCGGTGATCGACAGCCCGAACACGCCCGGGGCGTTGCGCAGCACGATCGGAAGTCCCCAGATGAAAATAGCGCCGAAGAACGAGCCCGTGAGGCTGCCGAGCCCGCCAATGATGACCATGAACAGAACCAAAAAGGACTGATTAATGTTGAAGCTTTCGGATTCGGCAGCTCCCAGCCACAGGAACGCCAGCATGGCGCCAGCGACGCCGCAATAGAACGACGAGACCGCGAACGCGAGCAGCTTGGTGCGATAGAGTTTGATCCCGATGAGCTCGGCCGCGATGTCCATGTCGCGGACCGCCATCCACATGCGGCCGATACGGCCGTGCACCAGGTTGGAGGCGAGCCAGGTCATGACGACCACGATCGTCAGCACCACGAGATAGCGGGTGACCGGCGTCGCCGTCGGTCCGGTGACAGGTATTCCCAGGAAGGTCCTGGTCGGCACCTCGATCGAAGCGGAGATGTTGTAGTTGTAGAGCCAGGGCACCCGAATGAAGCACCACGACAGAAAAAACTGTGCCGCGAGCGTTGCGACCGCAAGGTAGAAGCCCTTGATGCGCAATGACGGCAAGCCGAACAGCACACCGACTCCGGCCGCCGCCAGGCCCGACGCAATGACCCAGATGAGGATGTTGACGCCCGGGAACAGCGTGGCGAGCTTGTAGCAGGCGTAAGCTCCGACCCCCATGAACGCCCCGGTCCCGAGCGAGATAAGGCCGGTGTAGCCGATCAGGAGGTTGAGGCCGATCGCTGCCAGCCCCATGACCAGAATCGGGATCATCATCGCCTGCAACAGAAACTCGCTGCCGCTTATCGGGATCACCACAAAAGCGATCAATAGGATCGCCACGAGGCCGATGCGATCCTGCAGGATCGGGAACACCGCCTGGTCGGCGGCGTAGCTCGTCTTGTATTGCCCGGCCTCGCGATAGAGCATGTTCTCAAATCCGTTCGATGATCCGTTCGCCGAACAGGCCTTGCGGGCGGAACAGCAGGAAAATCAGCGCAATCACGTAGGCGAGCCAGCTTTCGATCCCGCTGCCCAGGAGCGGTCCCCAGTAGAATTCGCCCAGTTTCTCGCCGATCCCGATGATGACGCCGCCGATGATGGCGCCGGGGATCGACGTGAAGCCGCCCAGGATCAGGACCGGCAGCGCCTTGAGCGCGATAATCTCGAGCGCGAACGATACGTTCGAGCGCGCGCCCCACATGATGCCGGTGGCGAGCGCCACGATCCCGGCCGCAAACCACACCACCACCCAGATCTGCTCGAGCGAGATGCCGACCGAAAGCGCCGCCTTGTGGCTGTCCGCGACCGCACGCAGCGCACGGCCGATGCGCGTCTTCTGGAAGAAGACGGCGAGCCCCGCCACCATAATGGACGCGATGATCGCGGCTGCTATGTCGATCTTCTGCAGCGACACGAAGCCGCCGAGCATCTTCACATCGATCGCGCCGCGCGGCAGGTAGAGCGCATCCGTGATCATCACCTTGGGATCGCCGCCGAAGATCATCTCGCCAAGCCCGATCAGGATATAGGTGAGCCCGAATGTCGCCATGAACAAAATGATGTCGGGCTGGTTGACCAGCGGGCGCAACATCAGCCGCTCGATCGCGAACGCGAGGCCCAGCATGACCACGATGGTCAGCCCGAGCGCGACGAACGCCGGCACCCCGCGCTCGTAGAGGCCGACCAAGGTGAGCGCGGCAAACACAACCATGATGCCCTGCGCGAAGTTGAACACGCCCGACGCCTTGAAGATCAACACGAAGCCGAGCGCGATCAGCGCATAGAGGACGCCGGCGACAAGGCCCTCCCAAAGTGTCTGCACCAGCAGATCCGGTGCCGTGCCCATCTGCACGAGCGGGTCGATGAAGATCTGGTAAAGGATGTTCACGCCACCGTCTCCGACATCATCATCCTCAATGCGCCACGCCCAGGTAGGCGTCGATCACCGCTTGGTCGCGCTTGACCTGCTCGGGCGTGCCGTCCGCAATCTTGCGGCCGTAGTCGAGAACCACTACCCGATCCGATAGGTCCATAACCACGCCCATGTCGTGCTCGATCAGCGCGATCGTGGTGCCAAATTGATTGTTGACGTCCAGAATGAAGCGCGACATGTCCTCCTTCTCTTCGAGGTTCATGCCCGCCATCGGCTCGTCGAGCAGCAGCAGATCAGGCTCCATGGCGAGCGCACGCCCGAGCTCGACGCGCTTCTGCAGCCCATACGGCAGCCGCCCAACCTGGACCTTGCGGATGTGGGCGATCTCCAGGAAATCAATGATTTCCTCGACACGCCGCCGGTGAGCAACCTCTTCGTTAAGCGCCGGCCCATAACGCAAGAGCTGGCAGAAGAAATTCGCGTGCATCGCCAGCGAGCGGCCGGCCATGATGTTGTCGAGTGCGGTCATGCCGCGAAACAGCGCGACGTTCTGGAACGTGCGGGCGATCCCTCCGCGCGCCGCCTCGTTGGGACGCATCTTCGCGCGCAACTTGCCTTTGAATGCAATGCGGCCCTGCTGCGGCTGATAGAAGCCGTTGATCACGTTGAGCATGGAGGTCTTGCCGGCGCCATTCGGCCCGATGATGGCGCGGATCTCGCCCGTGCGGATGTCGAAGGAGACGTCGCTCAACGCTTTGACACCGCCGAAAGCGAGCGACACGTGTTCGACTGACAGGATCGCTTCGCCCGCGGCGACGTCGACCTGTCCGCGCGCCCTCATGCGCGCCTCCGCAGGCCGGTCCAACGTGATCGCCGTGCCCTCACGCGGCTTTCTCCATGACAACCGGGGCGCCGACGTCGCGGATCGCGACCCGGGCATTGATGATGCCCTTACGGCCGTCTTCGAACGTGACTTCCGTTGCGATCATGGCCTGGGTCGAGCCGTCATAGAGCGCGCACACAAACGGCGCATAGCGATCCCCAATCAGGCCGCGGCGCACCTTCATGGTGCGGGTCAATTCGCCGTCGTCGGCGTCAAGTTCCTTGGGCAGAATCAGGAACCGCCGGATCTGCGCGCCCGCCAGGGCGCGGTCGTCGGCCAGCGAGCGGTTGACCTCGCGCACGTGCGCCGCGAGCATGTCGTAGACCAGGGGGTGGCCGGCAAGCTCCTGATAGTTGCCGTAGACGACGTTGTTGCGCTCCGCCCAGCTCCCAACCGCCACCAGATCGATGTTGAGCATGACGGTGACGAAGTCGCGCTTGTCACCGAACGCCACCACTTCCTTGATGTTGGGATAAAACTTGAGCTTGTTCTCGATGTATTTGGGCGCGAACAGCGTGCCGTCGTTGAGCCGCCCCACATCCTTGGCGCGGTCGATGATCCGCAAGTGACCGGTGCGCTCGTCAATGAGTCCGGCATCGCCGGTGCGAACCCAGCCGTCCTCGGTCTTGGTCTCGCTGGTCTTTTCCGGATCCTTGAAGTACCCGACGAATACGCCCGGCGACTTGAATTGCACCTCTCCTGAATCGGCTATCCTCACCTCGACATCGATATTGGGCTTGCCGACGGTGTCGGCGTAGATCTCCCCATCGGGCTGTGCCGTGATGTAGACCGATGCTTCGGTTTGGCCATAGAGCTGCTTGAGGTTGATGCCGAGCGCCCGGTAGAACCGAAAGATCTCCGGCCCGATAGCCTCGCCCGCCGTGTAGGCCACGCGAATGCGCCCGAGGCCGTAGCGATTCTTGAGCGGGCCGTAGACCAGAACTTCGCCGAGCCCATAAAGCACGCGCGCCGAGAGCGGGACCTTCTCGCGATCAAGGATTTGCTCGCCCCAGCGACGCGCGACGCCGATGAAATAATCAAACATGCGGCGCTTGAAGGCGCCGGCATCGGCCATTCGCACCATGGTCAAGGTCAGCAAGTTCTCATAGATGCGCGGCGGCGCGAACGCATAGGTGGTGCCGATCTCGCGCCGGTCCTCGACCACGGTCTCCGGCGTTTCCGGGCAATTCACACAAAAACCGGCCGTGTAGGACTGCGCGTAGGAGAATACGTGATCGCCGATCCAGGCGAGCGGCAGATAGGCGATGACTTCCTCGTCCTGGTCGAGGTGATCATACAGGTTGCCGTTGCGCGCCGAGATGACCAGGTTGTCGAACGTCAGCATGACGCCCTTCGGCCGGCCGGTGGTGCCCGAGGTATAGAGGATGACGGCGAGATCGGAGCCCTGCCCGCGTCCGACGCTGGCCTGCCAGGCCGCCAAGGCCAACGGGTCGGCCGCCAGTTTGGCGCCGCCGCGCTGCTGAACCTCGGTGATCCATTGCAGTCGGCCATGGTCGTAGTCTCGCAACCCGCGCGGCTCGTCGTAGATGATGTACGTGAGCCGGCTCAGCCGATCGGAAATCGAGATGATCTTGTCGACCTGTTCCTGGTCTTCGGCGACCGCGATGGTGACCTCGGCGTGCTCGAGCACGTAGGCCATCTCGTCGGCGACCGAGTCCGCGTAGATCGGCACCGGCACCCCACCAAGCGCTTGAACGGCGCACATCGCCCAGTAAAGCCGCGGCCGATTGGTGCCGACGATCGCAACCTTGTCCCCCCGCGCGAGGCCAAGTTCGGCGATGCCCACCGAAAACGCGCGCACTTCCTCCAGTACGGCGTCCCACGTCCAGGTCTGCCAGATGCCGAGATCCTTGTGCCGCATGGCGGGCCGGCCACGCAGGGTTTCAGCGTTGCGGATCAATAGCTTAGGAAAGGTGTCCACGACCTCGGCAGACGTGTCGGCGCGCGCGGCCGGTTGCATGCCGCCTCCTCCCTCGACGCGCGAACGGCCCGCGCCGCAGTTACGTCCCTCTGTCCACCCGTTTTCCGGGCCTTGCAGCAATTTGAAAACACCGCCCGGACAGCGTCAAGTCGGGCACGTCTCAACATAAAGTTTCATTGCATCGAGCCGCCCTGGCCGACGGTAGATTAAGGAATCGAGCGCGCCTGCGCGGCTATTCGGCAGCCTTCAGCAGAGGCGCCGGACTGGCGCGGAACTGTTCGAGCAAGGCGCTCTCGTCGGCCTTGGCGGTCTTGAGGTGGCGCAGTTTCACGTGGCCAAACCCGCGGATCTTGTCCGGGATGGCCGCGAGTCCCACGGCCAAATAGTGGTTTTCGGGCGTCAGCCTGGCGAAGATTTCATTAAGCAGAGCCTCGTACTCGCCCACGAGCGACCGCTCGATCCTGCGCTCGGCGGTGTAGCCAAACGGATCGAACGTGGTGCCGCGAAGGAACTTGAACTTCGCGAGAACGCGCAAGACTCGGAATATCCACGGCCCGAATGTCATCTTGCGCGGCACGCCGGTGATCTTGTCCCGGCGCGCCAACAGCGGCGGCGCGAGATGGACATGGTAGCGCAGATGTTCACCGCCGAGATCGTTGTGGACCTGCCGTTCGAACGCGGGATCGGCGTAGAGCCGAGCCACCTCGTATTCGTCCTTGTAGGCCATGAGCTTGAAAAGATAACGCGCAACAGCGTCGGCAAACCCGGTTTTGCCGGGAGCCTTGGCGGTCTCGTTCGCCTTGGCGCGCTCGACGACCGCTTGGTAACGGGCCGCATAGGCGGCGTTCTGATAATCTGTGAGGAACGCGACCCGCCGCTCCACGACTTCCTCGAATGATTGCGACAGCTTTCGTGCCGGATCGATTACCTCTGGTCGCGGCACCTTCGCTTCCACGGCATTGAGGTCGGCGGCAGCGCGCCGCCCCCAGCGAAATGCGGCGATGTTCATCGCCACCGCTTCGCCGTTGAGTTCGAGCGCCTGCTCGATCGCAGCCGCCGAGAGCGGCAACGCGCCGAGCTGGTAGGCGTAGCCGACCAGAAACATATTGGCGCCGATCGATTGGCCGAGCAGCGCGGTCGCAATCCGGGATGCGTCGATGAAGTGGGTTCGCTCGCGGCCAGCCGCGTTGATGATGGCGCGCTTGAGCCGTTCGGTCGGCAGCGCGAACTCGGCATTGCGGGTGAAGTCGCCCGGCAGCACTTCCGCGGTATTGATCACCATGGTGGTGCGGCCCGGGGTCGCCGCGGCCAGGACCTTCTTGTTTCCGGCCACCACGATGTCCCCACCGATCACCAGATCGGCGTCGCGGGCGGCAACCCGGATGGCGTGAATGTCGTCTGGCTTGTGCGCGAGGCGGATATGGCTCTGCACGGCGCCGCCCTTCTGCGCGAGCCCGGCCATGTCGAGGACGCCGACGCCCTTGCCCTCGAGGTGCGCCGCCATGCCGAGGATCGCGCCGACGGTGACGATGCCGGTGCCGCCGATGCCGGTGACCACGATGCCGTAGGTCTGCCCAAGCGGCGGCAGAACCGGATCGGGCGGCAGCGGCAGGTTGGCGACCGGCGCGACTGCTTCGGGCTTTTTCAGAGTCGCGCCCTCGATCGTCACGAACGACGGGCAGAAGCCCTTCACGCAGGAAAAGTCCTTGTTGCAATTGGACTGATCGATGGTGCGCTTGCGCCCAAACTCGGTTTCCAGCGGCTGCACCGACACGCAGTTCGATTGCACGCCGCAGTCGCCGCAGCCTTCGCATACGAGTTCGTTGATGATGACGCGCTTGTCGGGATCGGGGTACTGGCCGCGCTTCCGGCGCCGGCGCTTTTCGGCTGCGCAGGTCTGATCGTAGATCAGGACCGTGCAGCCCGGGATCGCGGCGAGCTCGCGCTGCACGTCGTCGAGATCTTCGCGATCGTGAATGGCCATCCCGGACGGCCACTGCGTCTTGCTGGTGTAGCGCCAGCGTTCGTTGGTGACGAGCACGACGCGCCTGGCGCCTTCGGCGGTGACCTGGCGGGCGATCTGATCGACGGTGAGGCCGCCGTCGTTCTTCTGGCCGCCGGTCATGGCGACCGCGTCGTTGTACAGGATCTTGTAGGTGATGCTGACGCCGGCCGCGATCGCGGCCCGGATCGCCAAATAGCCCGAGTGGTTGTAGGTGCCGTCACCGAGGTTCTGAAATACGTGCGCGCGTTTGGAAAACGGCGCTTCGCCGATCCAGTTCGCGCCCTCGCCTCCCATCTGGGTGAAGCCGAGCGTGCTGCGGTCCATCCATTGCGCCATGAAATGGCAACCGATGCCCGCGTAGGCCCGCATGCCCTCGGGAACGACCGTCGAGGTGTTATGCGGACAGCCGGAACAGAAATAAGGCTGCCGCACCGCCACGTCCTGCGCCTGTGCGAGCGCGAGCTGGGCATCCTTGAGCCGCGCCACGCGGCCGGCGAGGTCGTCGTTGCGCACGTATTTCAATAGCCGCTCGCCGATGCAGATTGCGACGTCGTTGGGATCAAGCGCGGCCTTGACCGGAAACAGCCAGTTGCCCTGCTCATCCTTCTTGCCGATGCAGGTCGGCTGGTTGGCGGTGCCGTAGAGTTCCTCGCGCACCTGCACTTCGATCAGTGAGCGCTTCTCTTCGACCACGATGATGAGGTCGAGCCCCTGCGCGAATTCCTGCAGCTCGCGGCGGCTGATCGGCCAAGGGCAGGCGATCTTGTGGACGCGCAGGCCGTAGTCATTGCACTTGACCTCGTCGAGGCCAAGCTCGTCGAGCGCCTGGCGCACGTCGAGATAGCTCTTGCCGACCGTGATGACCCCGATCTTCGGGGTGCGGCCGCCCGAAGTGATCACCCGGTTGAGCTTGTTGGCGCGCACGAACGCCAGCATGGCGTCGCGCTTGTAGTCGTGCAGCCGCGCCTCCATGCCGAGGATCGTGTCGCGCAGCCTGATGTTGAGCCCGCCTTCCGGCATGACGAAATCGGTCGGCGTGATGATGTCGAGCCGCTCCGGGTGGCCTTCGATCACCGCCGTCGACTCGATCGTCTCGTGCATGCACTTGAGACCGACCCAGGTGCCGCAGAAGCGCGACATCGCCCAGCCGTAGAGCCCATAGTCGATGATCTCCTGCACCCCGGCCGGATTGAGGATCGGAATCATCACGTCGACGAAATTGAATTCGGATTGGTGCGCCGTGGTCGAGGATTCGGCGGTGTGATCGTCGCCCATGAGGGCGAGAACGCCGCCATGCTTTGACGTCCCGGCGAAGTTGGCATGGCGGAACACGTCGCCGGAACGGTCGACGCCCGGCCCCTTCCCGTACCAGATGCCGAACACCCCATCGAACTTGCCCTCGCCGCGCAATTCGGCTTGCTGCGAGCCCCACAGCGCGGTGGCGGCGAGGTCCTCATTGAGGCCGGGCTGGAACACGATGTCGTTGGGCTTAAGGACGTCCTCGGCGCGCTGGAACTGATAGTCGAGCCCGCCCAGCGGAGAGCCGCGATACCCGGTGATGTAGCCCGCGGTATTGAGCCCAGCGCGACGATCACGCTCCTTCTGGACCAGGCACATCCGCACCAGCGCCTGATAGCCGGTGACGAAGATGCGGTCCTGGGTGAGATCGTACTTGTCGGCGAGGGTGACTTTCTTGAGCGCCATCGCTCGGGCCTCCGCGGAATCACGAAGTGCGTTGTTTTGTTATATAGCGGTCGCAGCGAGTGGTCGGAAGGGCCGTGGTTGGGCTGCCCACGGTGCGATTTCGTTCCGTACCCGCAGGTTGCAACGAAATTGCCGCAGCGGTGGGCGGCACGAAATTTATCGCATCGCGGCGCAAAAAAACATTATGCGTGCAGCACCTCGGCAACCTTGCGCGCGAGCTGGTCGAGCGTGAACGGCTTGGTGATGAGGCTGACGCCGGCCTCGATGGTCCCGTTATGCACGATGGCGTCGCGGGTATAGCCGGTGGTGAACAGAACCTTCACGTCCGGGCGGCGTTGCCGCACCTCGTCCGATAGCCGCCGGCCGTTCATTTCCGGCATGACCACGTCGGTGAACAGCAGCTCGATCTCGGGGTGCGCGTCCACGGCCTTGAGCGCATCGGCCGCGCAGGCAGCGTCAAACACCTTGTAGCCGAGCTCGCGCAGGGCGGCGACCGCGTGAGCGCGTACAGCCTCCTCATCTTCAACCACCAGCACCGTGACGCTCCCGTCGCCGGTCGGCATCGGCGAGCTTGCGTCCTCGGCGATCTTTGGCGCCGCGTCGCCGACGTAGCGGGGAAGGTAGATCCTGACCGTCGTGCCCTTCCCAACCTCACTCTCGATCGCCACGTGCCCACCGGATTGCCGCACGAAGCCGTAGACTTGACTGAGTCCGAGCCCGGTGCCGGCACCGCTTTGCTTGGTGGTGAAGAACGGATCGAACGCCTTCTCGATCACCTCCGGGAGCATGCCGCTGCCCGTGTCACCGATGGCGATGACAACATAGTCGCCGGGCTTCAACCCGGCCCGACTAGCCTGCGGCTCGTCCAGCACGACATTGGCGGTCTCGACGGTGAGCCGGCCGCCGTCCGACATAGCGTCGCGGGCGTTGACCGCGAGGTTGAGCACCGCGTTCTCGAGTTGGTTGCGATCGGCGTGGGCTTTCCACACGCCGTCGGCCAAAACGGTATCGAGCCGGATCGTTTCGCCGAGGCTGCGCCGTAACAGCTCCGACATGTCGGTCACCAGCTTGTTGGCGTCGAGCTCCGCGGGCGCGAGCGGTTGCTGGCGCGAGAACGCAAGCAGCTGCTGGATCAGCGCGGCGGCGCGCCGGCCCCCCTCCTGGGCGCTCGCCAGATATTTTTCGATCTTGATGTCGCCCTTGGTAAGGCGCCGCGCCGCGAGATCGAGGCTGCCGATGATGATTGCGAGCATGTTGTTGAAGTCATGCGCGATGCCGCCCGTCAGCTGACCGATCGCCTCCATCTTGCGGGCCTGGCGCAACGCCCCTTCAGTGTCCGACCGCCGCTTCATCTCCGCAGCGAGTTCGCGGGTGCGCTCGAACACGCGGTTCTCCAAGGTCTCCGAGAGCTCGCGCAATTCCTGTTCGGCATGATCGCGCTCGCGTTCGCGTTGGCGCAACTTCTCGGATGCGCCGACAAGGGCGTGGCCGACCTCGTTCACCTCGCGAACCGGAAGCGGGCGTGGGAGGACGGGCTGACCCTGGCCAAGCGCCGCGGCCTGCGAGGCGAGGTTCTGCACCGCGCCGGCCATCCGGTTCCCGATCGCGTAGGCGAGCAGCACTGCGAGCAGCGTCAGCAGCGACGCGACCGCGCCGAGCGTCCATAGCGCCCGATGCAGGCTCGCGCGCGAGGCGCGATCCGGCACGCTCGTGAGCACGGCCCAGCCAGACAGATTGGAACGCGCGTAGGCGACGCTGACTTCGTCCCCGGCGACATTGGTGGCGCGGAAGTTGCCCTCATTGCTGCGCATCTGGTCGAGGAAGTTGGCCGGCCCGCGCTGTCCCACAAAATCGGCGTGGCGTTCGCTGCGCGCCAGGAACATCCCGTTTTGATCGAAGATTCCGGCGATGTGTCCGGGATCGAGGCCCTGCTTGAGCAGTTCCGCCAGCCGCTCGGGCGGCATGCTGAGACTGAGGAGATGGGTGAGCTCGCCGTTCTGCACGACTGCGGCGGTGATGTTGTAGACCGGCTCGTGCGCGACGCTCCCGACAACGATCCCGCTGACCACTGGCCGTTTACGCTCGCGCACTTCGCGGTCGCCCGGCAGCTCTTCGGCTGGCAGGGCCGTCCCGAACGGAACGCGGGTGTTGACGAGGTGGCGGCCAGCCGCGTCCCGCAGCATTACGTGGGCGCCGACGTAGTCGCGAACCTGCGTGGCCTGATGGTAGAAGGTTTCATGATCGCCGACCGAAAGGGAGCGCGACAGGGCCAGCGTCTGCAACGTTGCCTGCAGGCCGGCGAGATCCCGGTCGACCGTCAGCGCCAGCTGATGCGCGTTGTTGAGCAGGTCCTGATTGATGCGCGCCGCTTCCGAGTTGTAGTAGCGCTGGAGCAAAATTGCGGCAAACAGCGCGCCCGGGATTGCCACCGAGAACACCAGCAACAGCAGATACCCGCGCATGGACAGGCTGCGCAGCCGTGTGCGGACCTCGACCAAAAACGACCCCCGAGACCGGTTTCCCGAAAAGCCAATGAGGACAGGATATATAGTGTTGGACCCTATGAGTCATTTGCGGGGAGGAAAAGCATCATGGTCGCCTTATCTCGGGCGCGCGGCCGCATTTGGCTCGCCGGCATCGGAGTTTTGGCGATGAGCGCGCCGGCCGCTGCGCAGCAGCACGACCCGTTCTATTGGCTAGGCGAAATCAACAAGGCTTCGGCCGTCATGGTGGTGGAACGCGGGATCGTGCCGCCGGCACTGGGCGGCAAGATCGCCGATACGATCCGACGCGTGCTTGGCGAGGGCGAGCGCCCGGGCGCCGTTCGCTCGGGCAACTACCTCATCATCGAGGAAGCGTTGATCAAGATTGGCGGGCCGGACGTGTCCCGGCTCCACTCGGGCCGCAGCCGCCAGGACATCGGCGCGACCATGCAGCGTCTCGCCATGCGCGAGGACCTGCTTACCGCATTCGACAAGCTCAACGCGGCGCGGGCTGCGCTGCTTGCCATCGCGCAGAAATCGCCAAACGCAATCGTGCCGGCCTACACCTGGGGGGTCCAGGCGCAACCGATTACGCTTGGGCACTATCTCGGCGCCTACGCGTCCGCGTTCGAGCGCGACGCCGAGCGGTTGCGCCAAACCTACGGGCGACTGAACCTGTCGCCATTGGGGGCGGCCGCGCTCGGGACGTCGAGCTTTCCGGTCGATCGGCTGCGGCTCGCGGACCTGCTCGGTTTCGACGGCGTGGTCGAGAACTCGCTTGATGCCAACCAGATTTCGCCGATCGACAACGGCGCGGAGGCGGTCGGCGTCGCGAGCGCGAGCGCGCTCACCATCGGCACGTTCATCGCCGATGTGACCCAGCAATACGCGCAGACCAAACCGTGGCTGCTGCTTGCGGAAGGCGCGCTGACCGGCACCAGCAGCATCATGCCGCAGAAGCGCAACCCGTCCGGCCTGGTGTTTTTGCGCGCGCAGGCGAGCATCGTAATCGGCCACGCCCAGACCTTCCTGCTGACGGCACACAACGTCGCCGCCGGCATGAGCGACTACAAGCCGTTCATCAATCCCAAGCAGGGCAACCAGCCGAACAACGTGATGCGCGAGCTGGCCGATCTGTTCGAGGGCTTCGCCGGCTTGCTGCAAACCCTGGTGTTCGACGAGCAGCGCGCGCTCGCCGAGGTCAATGCCGACTATTCGACGACGACTGAGCTCGCCGACACCCTCCAGCGCGACGCCGACATCCCGTTCCGGGTCGGGCATCACTTTGCGTCCGATCTGGTGAACTTCGGTCGCGCCGGGGGATTGAAGCCGGCCGATATTCCTTATGCGCAGGCGCAGCGCATCTACACCGAGGCAGCCGCGCATTTCGGGCTCGCCAATCCGAGATTGCCGCTGAGCGAGGCCGCATTCCGCCGCGCGCTCACGGCCGAGAACATGGTGACGGCCAGCAAGGGCCTGGGCGGTCCGCAGCCGGCCGAGGTCGCCCGCATGCTGGCCGGCCACGACGCGCGCCTGAAGGCCGATGGCGACTGGCTGGCCGCGACCCGCGGCAAGTTGCAGGGGGCATCGCGCCGGCTCGAGGCGGCGTTCGCAGCTTTGCAATGAGGGAACTAGGAACTGGGATCGGAGGATAGTGTCATGGCCAACTTCACGCCGGTCTCGGCTGCGATTGGCGGCGCGTTGATCGGGCTCTCGGTGGCCCTGCTGATGTTGCTCTCAGGACGCATCGCCGGGATTTCTGGGATCCTGGGCGAATCCCTGACCGGCGGTTCCGAGAAGGGCTGGCGCCTCGCGTTCCTGGCCGGGCTCATCGGCGCGCCGCTCATTGCAACCCTCGCGGGCTACGGGGTCGCTTCGCCAAAGATGCCGGCCAGCTGGGGTGTGATCATCGTGGCCGGTCTGCTGGTCGGCTTCGGCACCCGGCTCGGGACCGGCTGCACCTCCGGTCACGGCATCTGCGGGATAGCGCGGCTCTCCCCGCGCTCACTGGCCGCGACCGCGATCTTCATGACGGCGGCGATCGTTGTGGTCTTCATCACCCGGCATGTGCTCGGAGGATAGCATGCGTGACGCTCTGGCTGGATTGCTGTGCGGTCTCATCTTCGGCTTTGGGCTGCTGATCTCGGGCATGATGCAGCCCACCAAGGTGCTGGGCTTTCTCGATCTTTTCGGCGGCGCCTGGGACCCGAGCCTGGCCGTGGTGATGGCGGCGGCGCTGTCCGTCGCCGCTGCAGGCTACGCGCTCGCGCGCCGGCAGGGACGGCCGCTGTTCGCGGCCCAAAACCTGTGGCCGACCGCACGCCAGGTCGACGGCCCCCTGGTCACGGGCGCAGTCCTGTTCGGGATCGGCTGGGGGCTGGTTGGCCTCTGTCCAGGACCGGCGATTGAGAACCTTGCAACCGGCTCGGCCCGCGTGCTGGCCTTCGTTGTCGCAATGGTCGCCGGCATGCTGCTGAAACGCGCGTGGCAACAGCGGATTCAGATCCAAGCATCGATGCTTGCGACCGCGCCGGACGGTTGAGACGTCGTGTCCCGCGGACGCGCCGTTGCACTGCAGCGCGGTTTTTGTCTTGATTAAGACTACAAAAAGCCATACTGTGAAACGAGGTCCGCAGAGATATACCCCCACCCCATCTCTCTACGGGCCACCCTCAGCCCCGCCGCGGTCCCCCACCCGGCGGGGTTCAATTTTTTGTGGTTAGTTGCCCTCTAACCCCCACCTGCAGCCGACGAAAACCCCACCTGCAGTTGGCGAACGGGCTTCAGCGAGCCGAAATGGCGCTCGCCACGCGTCAGTCCTCCGGCGCCAGCCAGAGTTCACTGTCGGCCGCCGCGTGCCGCAGCTTGCGCAGTTCCTGGTATTCGGGGGAATCCCAATAGGCCCGCGCCTGCGCAAGATCCGGAAATTGAATGATGATGAGGCGCCGGCCGTCGTAGGTCCCCTCCAGCGCCTCGACCCGGTTGGTGCGCACCGGATAGGTCGCCCCGTAGGTCTTGGCGAGCGCGATCGAGCGCACCGCGTAGTCCTTCATGCGTTCAGGATCTTTGACGTCGACGCGCGAGATGATGTAGGGGCCATCACTTCTCCCGCTTTGTCCCGGGTCGGTGCGATGACTACGTCATCTTCATCGGGATCGCGCCGATGAAATCGCGCTTGCCGATGTCGACCCCGCAGTGGCGCAGGATGGCGTGCGCCGCCGTGCGATGGAAATAGAAATTCGGCAGCACGAAGTGATCGAGGTAGTCGGCGCCGGTCATGTGGCCTTTGTTGGTGGGGCCGAGCGGAAACGTGATCTCGCGATCGATCGACGCGTCGATCTTGCCCTTATCCAGCGTCTTGAGGAACGCGATCGTGTCCGCGATGCGCGTCTTGAGCTGATCGATCGTCGTCTCGTTGTCGTCGTATCGCGGGGGCTCGACGCCGGCGAGGCGGGCGGCGCCGTTCTTGGCTTGATCGGCCGCGACCTGGACCTGGCGCACCAGCGGAAACATGTCGGGCGCGAGCCGGGTGTTCAATAAAACCGCAGGGTCGACGTTCTTGGCCGCCGCAAAGGCCTGCGCCTTGTCGAGCGCCACGGACAAGGCGGCAAGGCCAATTTCAAACGCGGGCAGGGACGCTTGCGACATCGAGAATGGCATGACGGGCTTCCTGAGAATGCATGGACGGCGTGGTTTGCGGGCCGCAAAATGCACCCATGTACTGTCCGGTTCAACCGTCTCCTTCTAGCAATTCAAGATTTTCGCGGCTTGCAATATCGGCGTGGCCGTGCTCGACAGCAATGAACTCTGACGGAGCTGAGAAGTATGTCCGTATCGCCTTCCCTGGTCACGCCGGAGCGGGATCCGGCCGCGCGCGCACCGCGCCGCGTGCGCCACGAGCCGCGCCGCCGTACGCTCGAGGTCAAGCAGGTCGACAAGATCGCAGCCCACATGATCCGCATCACGCTCGGTGGCGACCTCGAGGGCTTCACCAGCCTGGGCTTTGACGACCACATCAAATTGTTTTTTCCCGATCCGCCCGCGGCGCCCGGCTCCGAACCGCAGACGCTCGCGCGCGACTACACGCCGCGCCGCTACGACGCCGCCCGCAATACCCTCGAGATCGAGTTCGCCATTCACGACGCCGGCCCGGCAACGCGCTGGGCCGAAATGGTGCGCCCCGGCGATCCTTTGACCATCGGCGGCCCGCGCGGCTCCTTCATCATCCCGACCAATTTCGACTGGCACTTGCTTGTGGGCGATGAGACCGCGATCCCCGCGATCGGGCGCCGGCTGGCCGAGTTGCCGCCTGGCACGCGCGCGGTGGTGATTGCCGAGGTTGACGGCCCCGGCGATGAAATCAAGTTCGATACCGCGGCGGATGTTTCGGTGACTTTCGCCCATCGTGAGGGCGTGGTCGCCGGCGCGAGTGACGTGCTTGCTCGGAGGCTCAAGACCACGCGGCTACCTGCGGGCGACTACTACGCCTGGGTCGCGTGCGAATCGCTGATCGCCAAGGCGCTGCGCGTTCAGCTGCTCGCCGAGCACAGCGCCAACAAGAAATGGATGCGGGCCGCTGGTTATTGGCGGCGCGGCGCGGTCGCGGTGCACGACACCCACGACGATTAGAACGTGTCCCGCAAAAGCCGGCCCCGCACTTGATGCGGGGTGGAAACCGGTTTCGCGAAACGGACACGCTCGAACAAAGAAATACAACTGGATGATGATTCGAAGAAAAATCATCCCGCTCTAGTTCACGCCGTAGTTCGCCTTCAGATAATCCGCGATCTTTTTGGCATCCTGGTCGGAGATCGGCGCCCCGAACAACTTGATCATCTTGCTGACCTCGGCATCCCACCCGGCGGCGTTGAGGAAGGGCGAGTTCATCTGCACGTAGTCGAGGCTATGGCAAGCCGCGCAATTGCCCTCGACCACGTCGAGGCCCGGCGCCTTCTTGAGATCAATCGGCTGCTCGTCGGCGAACGCCGGTGCACTCAGCATCGCAGCCAGCAGAGCAAAAGCTATCTTGCGCATCGCGAACTCCATTAGGCCGCGTTGAGCGTCAGGGTTTGCATGACATTGTTGTGGTAGCCCGCGGGATTGAGAATCAGGTTCGCGGTCTGGGTCTGGCCGATGACATTGGTGGCGCGCGCCATGACCGTGTTCTTGCCCGGCTTGGCGACGAGATCATAACTCCAGGGTCGGAACGCGAAGCGCCCGAGATCTTCACCCAATTTTGCGGGAACCCACGTGCTGCCGCCGTCGCTGGAGATTTCGACGGTGCGGACGCCATGCCCGCCGTCCCACGCAATTCCGGCGACGGTGACCGGGCCGGCCTTCACCGTTGCGCCATTCGGGTGGCTCGAGATCAGCGAGTTCACCATCAGCTCGGTGATCGGGGTGTTGACGTCGGTTTCCTGCGAGATAAACCGTGCCACCGCCGGAAACTTTCCGACCGGCAGGCGATAGGCGTATTTCATCCAATACCCGTCGAACGGCTTGGTCACGGCGCGCAGCGACGTCACATGCTTCATCCAGTAGACGCTAGCCCAGCCCGGAATGACCACGCGCGCCGGGAAACCGTTGAAGTGCGGCAACGGCTGGCCGTTCATCTCGTAGGCGATGAGCGCGGTGTCCTCCATCGCCTTGGCGACCGGAATGCTCTTCATGAATTTCGGCGTCTTCTCGAACACCGGTCCGTCGGCGCCGTCGAGCACAATCTCGATGGCATCTTTTTTGATCCCGATCTTGTCGAGGATGTCCTTGAGACGCGCGCCTTTCCAACGCGCGCAGCCCATGGCGCCGTAGCCCCATTCGATGCCTGGCACATGCGGCTCGAACAGGCCGCGCCGATTGCCGGAGCACTGATTGACCGCGGCGACTTCGGCCGCCGGCAGCTTCTTGAGATCGTCAAGCGTAAAGGTCGCCTCGCCGTTCGCGCCCTCACCGCCGACCGCGAGCTGCCATTTCGCGGCATCAACTTCCGGAATATCGGCGAGGTGATAGCGCACGAAAAACGCTTCGTTCGGCGTTAGCGGCGTGCGGAAATACTCGAGCGGCGTCTCGTAGTTCGGCGGCCGGTAGGTCAGCTTGATGAGCGGCTTCTTGCCCGGCAGCGCGTCCATGACGACTTCGCTGCGCGTTCCTTGCGGCAAAGCAGCGGACAGATTCGGCACGGCCGGTTCGGCCGCGAGCAGGCCTGGCAAGACCGCGTGGCCGCCGGCGAGAGCCATAGTCGCGCCCGCAGTTTCGAGCAGATTGCGGCGTGAAATCATACTACCCTCTTGGTCGGTTATTCTATTTTGGACGGCCAGCGTAGCATGATCGTGTCTTTGACGGTATGGGGATGCGACAAAAACACGTCGCCCAGCGCGTTATCCCCAGCACCTGGCGTCGTCAAACCAGCTGCTCGAAAAGCCTGGCGGTCTGCTTCGCGGGCGCGTCGAGCGACTAGAATCTGAGTGGGAAAACGCGCCTCAGGCGAGCGGGCGCTTTGGGGTCATCGTCGTGCGTCCAGCAGATCGCGCACGCGCCCTGCCAGCGCTTCCTGCGTAATCGGCTTCTGCATCAACTCGACGCCCGGATCGAGTCGACCCGGGTGAACGATGGCGTTCCGCGAATAGCCCGTCACGTACAGAACCTTCAGTCCCGGCCGCAACGCATCCGCGCGCTTGGCAAGTTCGCGGCCGTTCATTCCCGGCATGACGACGTCGGTGAGCAGCAGGTCGACGCGGAGATCGCGTTGCTGCAGGAACTCAAGTGCAGCCGCCGCGTCCGACGCGCGCAAGACCTGATAGTTGAGGCTGCGCAGCGTCTCGACCAGATAGGCGCGCACATCCTCGTCATCTTCGACCACCAGGATCGTCTCGCCCGCAAGCGCCTCGATTACATCGCCGCTTTTTCTATTCTCATCGCCGGCGACCGTCTCCGCGATGAGCCGCGGCAGATAGATCTTCACGGTCGTGCCCTCGCCCGGCTCGCTGTAAATCTTGACGTGTCCCTCCGACTGCTTGATGAAGCCATAGACTTGGCTCAGGCCAAGCCCGGTGCCCTGACGGCGGCCTTGGTTGTGTAGAAGGGCTCGAACGCGCGCTCGCGTACATCCGCGCTCATACCGACGCCGTCGTCGGTGACGGCGATCATCACGTATTGACCGCGCCGCACCTCGGGATTGTGGCGGCAGTAGTCCTCGTCCAAGAAGGCGTTGCTGGTTTCGATCGTCAGCTTGCCGCCCTGCGGCATGGCATCGCGCGCATTTACCGCGAGGTTAAGCAGCGCAGCTTCGAGTTCGTTCGGATCGACCTCGACCTGCCACAATCCGGCACCGCCGACCGCCTCGATGTTGATGGTCTCGCCCAAAGAGCGCTGCAGGAACTCAACCGCCGCAGCGATGAACTTGTTGAGGTTGAGCGGTCTCGGATCGAGTGCCTGCCGACGGGCGAAAGCCAACAACCGCTGCGTCAACGTTGCGGCACGCTGGGCGCCGCGTAACGCGCTGGCGGCGGCGCGCTTGAGCTGACCGGCCACGCCGCTGCTCAGTAAATCCAGGTTCTGCTGAATGGTCTCGAGATTTCCGATCACGACGGTCAGCAGGTTGTTGAAGTCGTGGGCCAACCCGCCGGTGAGCTGACCGATCGCCTCCTTTTTTTGGGCCTGCAACATGCGCTCGCGCGCCTCCGCGAGCATGTTTTGGGCGAGATGCTGATCCGTGATGTCGCGTGTCACCTTGGCAAAGCCCACGTGCTGTCCGGCTTCGTCACCGATGCGGTCGAGGATCACGCTCGCCCAAAACCGGCTGCCGTCGTTGCGCACGCGCCAGCCCTCGGCTTCTGCCCGGCCCAACTCGGCCGCGTGTGCGAGTAGCTGCGCCGGCACCCCGGCTGCTCGATCTTCGTCGGTGTAAAACTGGCCAAAATTCCGGCCGAGAATTTCGTCGCGGCGATAGCCCTTGATGCGTTGCGCGCCGCTGTTCCAGCTGGTCACGCGACCATCTGGATCAAGCATGAAGATCGCGTAATCCATGATGCTGTCGACCAGCAACTGGAATTGGCGCTCGTTGTCCGAGGGCGGTGACGTCATCCTGGGGTCTAGCCTAGTGCGGGGGCGCCGATATAGCACATCCCGGTCCGTTGCATATTGCGCGCCGAGGTGTCACTTGATGGCGCCCGCGGTGAGCCCACAAGGAAACCTCATGCCCGACATCCTCTCCAAGCAGAACGGTCCGATCCTGGAAATCACGCTCAACCGCCCCGAGCGCGGCAATGGCGCGGACGATGCCATGGCGATCGAGCTCACGCGCCTGATCGAGAACGCGCCGGCCGGGACCGCGTGCATCGTGCTGCGTGGCGCCGGCGCCGACTTCTGCACCGGCCGCGTTCAATCGGGACCGCCGCCGACCGGGCCGGGCAACGCGTTCGCGGTCCGGCAGTTCTTCGAAGCAGTGTTTAAGTGCTATGGCGCGATCCGCAACTCGCCTGTGCCGGTGATTGCGGTGGTGCAGGGCCGCGCGCTCGGCTTTGGCTGCGCGATCGCGGCGGTCGCCGACATCACGATTGCGAGCGATGCCGCCACGTTCCAGGTCCCGGAGATGGCGCACAACATCCTGCCGACCATGGTGATGTCGTCGTTCGTCGACCGCATCCCGCGCAAAGCGTTCACTTATCTGGTCTACTCGACCGCGACGATCAGCGCCGAGCGGGCGCTCGCATTCGGCATCGTGAGCGACGTCGTTCCAGCCGCAAAGCTCGATGATGCGGTGGCGCAGGTGACCGGGGCGATCCTCAAGGCGCCGCTGCCGGCCGTGCGCGGAGTGAAGGAATATGCACGTCACGCGTTCAGCATGCATACCGATAGCGCCATCGATTTCGCGCGCAATATTCACGCCCTGATCAACTCCTCGGCAGAGATGCGGCGCGCATAGCGAATACGCGCTACAATGCAACATGATCCGGCCGATCGGACCGGACGATCGCGACGCGCCATAAGCGTCGCCTGGGAGGCTTAGCGATGCGCAGATGTACGGCCGCGTGCGGCCTGAGCGCCGTTCTCGTTGCGTTGTTCATGTGCAACGCGCGGGCGGAGCCGGTCAAAATCCGGCTCGCCTGGGTGACGCCGGTCGCGACCTGGGGCTCGATCCTGCTCGAGAAGAAGGACCTCGCCAAGCACCTTGGCCAAAGCTATGTGCTCGAGCCCGTTCGCTTCCAGGGCACGCCGCTCATGATCACCGCGATGGCCAGTGGCGAGCTCGAGATCGGCAATCTCGCCTATTCGACGTTCGCGCTCGCAATCCAGAACGCCAAGATGGACGATGTGCGGGTGATCGCCGACGAGTTTCAGGACGGCGTTCCGGGCTATTACAGCAATGAGTTCATGGTGCTGAAGGACAGCGGGATCAATAAGGTCGACGACCTCAAAGGCAAGGTGCTAGCCACCAATGCGGCCGGCAGCGCCATCGATATCGCGATGCGCGCGATGCTGCGACGCCACGGGCTCGAGGATAAGCGCGACTATTCGGTGGTCGAGGCGCAGTTTCCGGCCATGCGCGCCATGCTGGCGGAAAAGAAAGTCGCCATGATTCAGGGCACGCTGCCGTTTTCGCTCGATCCAGAATTGCGGCAGATCGCGCGCCCGCTGTTCACCAGCAAGGACGCGATCGGCCTTTCGCAATTCGTGTTCTGGACCGCGCGCAAGGCGTTCCTGGACAAAAATCGCGCCGCCATGACCGATTTCATGGAGGACGCCCTGCGGATCGCGCGCTGGTATCTCGACCCGGCCAATCACGACGAGGTCATGCAGATCGCCTCGCGCGTCACCAAGCAGCCGGCGGAACGCTTCTCCTGGGTGTTCACCAAACAGGACTTCTATCGCGATCCCAACCTGCTGCCCAACCTCAAAGCGCTGCAGTCCAACGTCAACCTGACGCGCGAGCTCGGTTTTGTGAAGGTTGATATCGATGTTCCGAAATTCGCGGATCTGAGCTTTGTGGAGGAAGCCGCGAAGCGGCTCAAGTGACGTTTTACCGCTAACCCCGCAGCGCGATCATCTGCCCGCCATCGGCCACAATGGTCGCGCCGGTGATGTAGGCGCCGGCTTCCGACGCGAGCAGTAAAAGCGCGCCGTCGAGATCGCCGTCACGGCCGAACCGCCCGACCGGGATGTCGCGCGTGAGCTTTGAACCGGCCTCGCTGGTGAGGTAGTCGCGGTTGATCTCGGTGACGAACCAGCCCGGCGCGATCGCGTTGACGCGCACGCCCTTGAAGGCAAGTTCAAGCGCCAGCGCCTTGGTCATCTGCACGACTCCGGCCTTGGCGATTGCATAGGCCGCAGTGCCCTTAGCGACGCCGAAGCCGAGCACCGAGGCGGTATTGACGATTGAGCCGCGGCGGCCGGCCGCCAGCATCCGGCGCGCCGCCTCCTGCGCCCAGAAGAACGCCGCATCGAGATTGGTATCGATGACGCGCCGATAGCCCTCCTCGGTTAGCTCGAGTGCGCGATCGGAATGGGCGACGCCGGCGTTGTTGACCAGAATGGTGACGGTTCCGAACGCCGCTTCCGCGGCGTCGAATGCGCGAACCATGGCGGCGCGGTCGGTGACATCGGCCTCGATCGCGACCGCGTCTCCGCCCGCGGTCGCGATGCGGGCGACCGCTTCTCTCAACCGCTCGGCGCGCCGCGCGACCAGCGCGACCGAAGCCCCATTGGCAGCCAGCACGTCGGCGAAGCGCGCGCCGAGCCCACTGGAAGCGCCTGTGACCAGCGCGACGCGGCCGTCGAGCTTGAAGATGTCAGCGGCTTTCATATTGTCCATGGCTAGTGTCCCGCTTCCGAAGTTCGCCACACCTTGCAGCACGCTCGACGCGAACTTCGGAATCGAAAGGACACTAGCAAATCTATGATTCTAGTGCCCCTTTGAACCCGAAGTTCGCACTCAGACTCGCGGCACATTGTGTGCGAACTTCGGGTTCGGGGCACTAGTGCCGCCTGCAGATTTTGTGTCGTACGCTAGCCGCCATAAAGCGCGTGCGGTAGCCAGGTCGCAAGTCCCGGCGCGAACCAAAGCACCAGCAACGCCAGGAACTGAATCAACACGAACGGAACGACCCCGATGTAGATGTCGGCGGTGGTGATCTCGGGCGGCGCGACCCCGCGCAGGTAGAACAGGGTTGGCCCGAGCGGCGGGTGCAGGTAGGAGGTCTGCAGATTGAGCGCCATCATGACGCCGAGCCACACCGGATCGACACCCGGCATGGCCAGCAGCGCCGGCGCGACGATCGGCACCACCACGAAAATGATCTCGAACGCGTCCATCACGAATCCGAGCAGGAACATCGCAACCATGACGACGAGGACGGCGCCGCCGGTGCCGCCGGGCAGATCGCTGAGCGTGCGGCGCACCATCTCGTCCCCACCCAGCCCGCGGAACACGAGGCTGAACAGCGTCGCCCCGATCAGGATGACGAAAATCATACTGGTGATCTGCGCGGTGCGAGAAATCACCGGCGCCAGCACATTCGCCGCAAACGCCCGTGGCCCGGACCGGCGGACGGCGAGTAGCATCGCCCCGACCGCGCCGATCGAGGCCGACTCGGTCGGCGTCGCGACCCCGCCCAGGATCGATCCGAGCACCACCAGGATCAGCGCGAGCGGCGCGACCAGTGCGGCGAGCAGGCGGCGGGCGAGTGCAGCGCCGCGCGGGGCCGCCAGGTCGGGCGGGATCGGCGGCGAGGACTTAGGCCACAGTGTCGCGTGCGCGATCAGATAGACGAGGTAGAGCAGCACGAGCGCGAGCGCCGGAACAATCGCGCCGGCGAAGAGATCGCTCACGGTGACCGGCAGCGGCGCAAACGAACCTTTGGCGAGCTGCGCCGCCGCGAACGCATTGCTGATCTGATCGCCGAGCAGGATCAGGACGGTTGCCGGCGGGAAAATCTGCGCCAGCGTCCCGGTTGCCGCCACCGTGCCGGCGGAGAGCCTCGGATTGTAACCGTAGCGCAGCATGGTGGGCAGCACGATCAACCCCATGGTGACGACGGTCGCTCCCACGATGCCCTTGGCGGCTGCAAGCAGCACGCCGACCAGCACGACCGCGATCGCAAGCCCACCGGCGCGCGCGCCGAACAGCCGGCCCATTGCTTCCAGCAAGTCCTCAGCCAGGCCTGAGCGTTCGAGCATCACGCCCATGAACACGAACAGCGGGATCGCGATCAGGACCTCGTTGGCCATGACCCCGAAGACGCGTGCCGGCAGCGCACCCAACAGCGCCAGATCCATCACGCCTGACCAGTGACCGAGAAATGCAAACCCAAGCGCGACCCCGCCAAGCGTGAGCGCTACCGGATAGCCCGCCATCAGCAACGCGCACAGCGCGATCACCATTGCGACCGCGAGCAGTTCGGGAAGCCCCATCAGCGCGGCTCGTCGGCGAGCGTCAGCGCGGCGCGGATTGCGAGCGAGGCGCCTTGCAGCAGCATCAGCGCCGCGAACGCCGGGATCAGCGTCTTGAGCACGAACACCAACGGCAGGCCGCTCGTTTCGCGCGAACGTTCCAGGATCGCCCACGACCGTCCCACATAGGGAAGCGAGAGCAGCAGCAACGCCGCCATGAAGGGCAGCAGGAAGAATGCTGTCCCGAGAAGATCGACCCAGGCCTTATGCCGCGCGGATGCCCGCGCGTAGAAAATATCAACTCGCACGTGCCCGCCCAGTGCCAGGGTCCAGGCGGCGGCCAGCATGAACAGCGCCGCGTGCGCGTAGACCACGGTTTCCTGCAACCAGATCGATCCGACCCCCAACCCGTACCGCAACAGCACCACGGTGAACTCGACCAGCACGACGACGAGC
>DATIPA010000206.1:0-2496 GCA_035472475.1 Xanthobacteraceae bacterium
CGGCGTGCGCCGAACCTCATCGGACAACACCTGGCGGCTGGCCGAACTCGGTATCCTGGGCAACGTCGAGCTGATCGATCTCGACGTCGCCGAGATTACCAACGTCCTGCGGATGATCGAGCGCACCCGGCCGGACGAGATTTACAACCTCGCGGCGCAGAGTTTTGTGCGATCCTCGTTCGAGCAGCCGATCTACACCGCCGATATCGACGCGATCGGACCGGCGCGCATTCTGGAAGCGATCCGAACCGTCAATCCGGCGATCCGCTTCTATCAGGCTTCGACCTCGGAAATGTACGGCAAGGCGAGCGAGAGCCCGCAATCCGAGCGAACGCCGTTTCATCCGCGCAGCCCCTACGCGGTATCCAAGCTCTTTGCGCACTGGATCACCATCAACTATCGCGAAAGCTACGGCCTGCACGCTTGTTGCGGCATCCTGTTCAATCACGAATCGCCGTTGCGCGGGCGCGAGTTCGTCACGCGCAAGATCACGTCGGGGCTGGCGCAGGTGAAGCATGGTCAGATCAAGACGCTCGCGTTCGGAAATCTCGATGCCAGGCGCGACTGGGGGTTTGCGGGCGAGTATGTCGACGGAATCAGGCGCATCCTGCAGGCGCCCAAGGCCGCCGATTACGTGCTGGCCACCGGACAAGCGCAAAGCGTCCGTCACTTCATCGAACTTGCCGCCACCCACTTCGGTTTTGCACTTGAATGGCGCGGCAACGGCGCACATGAAACCGGCGTCGACACCAAATCGGGACGCACCATCATTGAAATCGATCCGAGCCACTACCGCCCGGCCGAAGTCGATGCCTTGGTGGGCGCTCCGGACAAAGCCGCGTCCGAGCTCGGTTGGCGCGCGCAGGTCATGCTTCCCGAGCTGGTCGCAATCATGGCGGAGGCCGACGACCGTCGCGTGCGCGACGGCAAGCCGTTGAATTAGAGTCTGGTTGCAATGCCCAACGAGACCGCCGCCGTGGAGCCGTCATTCGAGGCCCGACTGATTGCCATCCGGTACGCGGCGCGCGACGTCAACACATACGAATTTGCGCGGCCCGACGGCGCAACGCTGATGGATGTGGAGCCCGGCGCCCATATCGACGTCGCGCTCCCGAACGGGATCACCCGCCAATACTCGCTGATTTCGCCAGGGCCAACGCCGGACCGTTACATTGTGGCGGTGAAGCGCGATCCCAACAGCCGCGGCGGCTCGCGCTTCATGCATGAGGAGCTGCGAGTCGGCCAGCTCGTCACCATCACGGGCCCGCGCAACAACTTCAGGCTGCGGGAGGATAGTGAGCACACCGTCCTGATCGCCGGCGGTATTGGCATCACGCCGATCTGGTGCATGGTGCAACGCCTTCGCGCCCTGCCGGCGCCGCGCGGTTCCTGGACGCTGCACTATTCCTGCCGCACCCGCGCAGAGGCGGCGTTTCTGGCGGGGCTTGCACAGTGCCCGCAAGTGCACCTGAACTTCGATGAGGAGAGCGGTCGCGTGCTCGATCTCGCCGCGGTGGTCGGGGAAGCGCCGCCGGCTGCACATCTCTATTGCTGCGGGCCGGCGCCGATGCTCGCCGCATTCGAGCAAGCGACCGCGAACTGGCCGGGCGCGCAGAAGCACGTTGAGTATTTCACCCCCAAGGAAGCGCCGCCGCTCGCCGGCGGGTTCGTGGTCGAACTGCGGCGCTCGGGCCGGGAATTCGTGATCCCGCCCGGCAAGAGCATCCTGGAGGTTTTGCGCGATGCCGGGATGGATCTGTCGTATTCCTGCGAGCAGGGTATTTGCGGCGCGTGCGAGACCCGGGTGATTTCCGGCGTCCCGGAGCACCGGGATTCCGTGCTCACGCCCGCCGAACAGGCCGCCAATACCACCGTGATGATCTGCTGCGCGGGCAGCAAGAGCGAGCGGCTGGTGCTGGATCTTTGAGGCGGAGCTAGGCGGGCTCAAAGCCCGCCGCCCTCCAGACATCGCGCGTGTCGGGCTGCGTCAGCGCCGCGATCAGCGCCGTCGCTATGGCACGCTCGCCGCTCGACAAGGCCACTCCCGCCTCATAGGTCGTGTCGCTCCCGAGCGGTGACGGCAGCGGCCCCACGACCCGGGCACCGGGGATCGGCAGCATTTCGCTGATGAAGGTCATGCCGATGTCGGCCTGCCCGTCGGCCACGCACTGGGTCACGTCGGCGCCGCTGGCGCAACGCAAGGCCTTGCGATCGATCGCATCTGCAACTCCGATCTGCTCGAACATCTGGGCGAGATGCTTGCCGGCGGTACCGCCGACCGCAACGTCGGACACCGCAACCGACCGGGCCGCGAGCAGCGCCTGCCGGAACGCTTCCGGTGTCGCGATATCGGGCAGCGCGGCGCCGTCCCGGACCGCGACCCCGATACTGGTCCGGCCGAGCGGGCGGCGGCTGCCGGGGACCAGCGAAATTTCAATTTTGCTCAAGGCCGCGGTCGACAAAATGATCACATCGGCCAGCGCGCCGGCCGCGAGC
>DATIPA010000207.1:0-56742 GCA_035472475.1 Xanthobacteraceae bacterium
GCCAGGCGGCGTGGTTCCAAGACCAGTATTTTGCGATTCTTCGCCCATGGTTGGCGCGCGAGCACCAGCGGAACACGAGTGGTTTTGCCGGCGCCGGGCGGCGCGACCAGCACGGCGGCGTTGCGCTCGCTCAAGGCTGCCGTGAGATTGGGCAGCACGTCGTCGATCGGCAGCGCAAGCATTCGCTACTTCTGGCACACCGGACAGAAGAACGTCGAACGCCCGGTCTGCACGATCCGCCGAATCGCGCCCGAGCATCCGGGTGTCACGCAACGTTGGCCCTCCCGGTCATAGACCCGGAAGCGATGCTGGAAATAGCCGAGTTCGCCATCGGTGCGGCGGTGATCGCGCAGCGACGAGCCGCCGGCTTCGATCGCATCCTCGAGCACCGCGCGGATAGCTCCGACCAAGCGCTCGGCGTGATCGTTGGGCGCGCCCGATCGCGACGCGATCGTCGAGGCCTTGCGCTTTGGCGACAGCCGCGCCCGATGCAGCGCCTCACAGACGTAGATGTTGCCGAGCCCCGCGACCACGCGCTGATCGGAGAGCGCCGCCTTCAGGCTGGTCTTCTTGCCGCGACACGCCTGCGCCAGCATGGCGGCGTCGAACGCGTTGCCGAGCGGCTCGGGGCCGAGGCTGCGCAACAGCGGTTCCTGCTCGAGCTTGGCGCGTGGCACCAGCTTCATGAACCCGAACCGGCGTGGGTCGTTGAACGTGACGGTCGCGCCGGACGACATTGCGAACACGATATGATCGTGCGCGAGATGCTCGGTCCGTTCGTGATGGAAGCGGCCGGGCTTGCGCTTGCGGCCGTCATGAAAGACCCGGAACGAGCCCGACATGCCGAGATGCATCAGCAACACTTCGCCGGACGAGAGGTCGGCCAGCAAATATTTGGCGCGGCGGCCGAGGCCTTCGACGGTCTTGCCCTCGAGGCGTTGCACGAAATCCTTCGGCAGCGGCCAGCGCAGATCGGGACGCCGCGCCAGCACGTGATCGAAGCGCGCGCCCTCGAGCGCGGGCTGAAGCCCGCGGCGCACCGTTTCGACTTCGGGAAGCTCGGGCATGCGTTAACCTTCTTAAGCCCAGCAAGGCGAGGTTTGTAGCCTCCCCGCAACGGTCGCGCTATGGTCCGGCGCCCGAGCAATATGTGGTCCAATTCACCGATGCCGACCGACCGCGACACCCATTTCGGCTACCGCACCGTACCACTTGGTGAAAAGCAGGCGATGGTCGACGAGGTGTTTACCTCGGTGGCGCGCCGCTACGATCTCATGAACGACCTGATGTCGGGCGGACTGCATCGCGCCTGGAAGGACGCGCTGGTGACGGCGGTCCGCCCGCCACGCGGCAAACAGCCGTTCGCCGTTCTGGATGTCGCGGGCGGCACCGGCGATGTCGCCTTTCGGATTGCAGCTGCGGGCGGCATCGGCACGCATGTCACGGTTTGCGACATCAACTCCGACATGCTCGAGGTCGGCCGCCAGCGCGCCGGGCAGCGCGGCCTTGCCGATGTCGTGAGTTTTGTCGAAGGCAACGCCGAGGCGCTGGCATTCGCCGACAAGAGCTTCGACGCCTACACGATCGCTTTCGGCATTCGCAACGTGCCGCGCATTGACGCCGCACTTGCACAGGCGTTTCGGGTCCTGCGGCCGGGCGGTCATTTTCTGTGCCTGGAATTCTCGCACGTCGACGTGCCCGGGCTCGACAGGCTGTACGAGCTCTACTCCTTCAACGTGATCCCGGCGCTCGGTCGCACTGTGGCAGGCGATGCCGAGTCCTACCAATACCTCGCCGAGTCGATCAGACTGTTTCCGCAGCCGGACGTCTTCGCCGACATGATCCGAACCGCCGGTTTTCGACGCGTCAGGTTTACGCCCATGAGCGGCGGAATCGTGGCTCTGCATTCCGGCTGGCGCTTGTGATCGGGTCGATTGGCCATCTCGCGCGCCTGGTCCGCGCCGGCTTCGTGTTTGCGCGCGCCGGCGTATTCAGCCTGGTCGATCCGACGCCGCTTCCCTGGTCGGCCCGCGCCGCGCTGCGGGTCGCACGCCTGCTCGAACGGCCTAACGCCGCGACGTCCAATCGCCTGTCGACGGCGCTGAGCGCGCTCGGACCGAGCTACGTCAAGTTGGGCCAATTTCTGGCGACGCGCCCCGACGTGGTGGGCGCCGCGCTTGCCCTCGACCTCGAGAACCTGCAGGACAAGATGACACCGTTCCCGCAGGCCGAAGCGGAACGCATGATCGAGAGCACTATCGGCAGGCCGGTGTCGGATCTGTTCTCGACTTTAGGGCCCGCGGTCGCTGCCGCGTCGATCGCCCAGGTGCATCGCGCGACGGTGGCTGAGGATGGCCGCATGGTCGCCGTCAAGGTGCTGCGTCCCGGCATCGAGCGGCGGTTCAAGGTCGACCTAAAGGCCTTCTTCTTTGCGGCTCGCCTGACCGAGCAGTTTTCGCCCGAGGCGCGTCGGCTGCGGCTGGTTGAAGTGGTCGACACGCTGGCGCGCACGGTTGCAATCGAGATGGACCTACGGCTCGAAGCCGCCGCCATGTCCGAAATGGCTGAGAACACCAAGGCGGACCCCGACTTCAGGGTGCCGGGCGTCGATTGGAACCTGACCGGCAAGGATGTTTTGACGCTCGAGTGGATCGACGGCACGCCGCTCTCCGATCGCGCCGCACTGGTTGCCAAGGGTTTCGACCTGCCGAGCCTTGGACGCGCGGTGATCCAGACATTCCTGCGCCAAGCCATGCGGGACGGGTTTTTCCATGCCGACATGCACCCCGGCAATTTGTTCGTCGACGCCAACGGCCAGCTGGTCGCCGTCGACTTCGGCATCATGGGGCGGCTCGGGCACAAAGAGCGGCGCTTCCTGGCGGAAATTCTGCATGGCTTCATCACGCGCGATTATCGACGCACCGCGCAGGTTCATTTCGACGCGGGGTACGTTCCCGCCCATCACTCCGTGGATGCGTTTGCGCAGGCGATCCGCGCGATCGGCGAGCCGATCCACAACCGGACCGCCGAAGACATTTCGATGGCAAAACTGCTGACCCTGCTGTTCGAGGTCACGTCGATCTTCGACATGCGCACCCGCCCGGAGCTCTTGTTGCTGCAGAAGACCATGGTCGTGGTCGAGGGCGTCGCGCGCGGGCTCGATCCCAAGCTCGACATGTGGAGCACGGCCGAGCCCGTGGTGAGCGAGTGGGTGCTGCGCCACCTCGGTCCCGCCGGTCGCATCGAGGATGCCGCCAACGGGGTGCTCGAGATCGGCCGTTTTCTCAGCGATGTTCCCGAGGTGCTCGGACGCACCGCGCGGCTGATGAATCAGCTCGACGTGGCGACCCGCGACGGAATCGTGCTGGCCCCGGATACGGTCGAGAAGATCGGGTTGGCGGAAGCCCGGAAAGATCGTGCCTCCGCGATCGCGATGGTCGTGATCGCAGCCCTGGTGGCGATCGTGGCGATGGCGATCTGGGTCCGTTGAACTAGCGGGCAGGATTGCATACAATGATTGCACTGCAATCAAGGTCCGCCACCCCATGGGCAGCCTGACCGTCCGCAACATCGGCGATGAGGTAAAGCGGCGCCTGCGCGTGCGCGCGGCGCGCAACGGTCGCTCCATGGAGGAGGAAATCCGCCACATCCTGGCGAGCACGGATGTGCCGGACGCGCGCGACCTGCTTGAAACCGCAACAGTCGCCGTGACGGCGCCGCGGGGCACGGAACAACCTGGCCCGGCCGCCAAGCGCGTGCTGCTCATCATTGGCGGCGGGATTGCGGCCTACAAATCGCTGGATCTGATCCGGCGCCTTCGGGAGCGCGGAGCCGTCGTGCGCGTTGTCATGACCAAAGCCGCGCAGGAGTTCATCACCCCGCTGTCGGCCGGCGCGCTCGCGGGCGAGGCAGCCTTCGTCGACCTGTTCGACGCGGTGAGCGAATTCGACGTCGGTCACATCCGGTTGGCGCGCGACACCGATCTTATCGTGGTGGCGCCGGCAACCGCCGACCTGATCGCCAAGATGGCAAACGGGCTTGCGGACGATCTCGCTTCGACCGTGCTGCTCGCAACCGACAAACCAGTGCTGATTGCACCCGCCATGAATCCGCATATGTGGGAGCATCCGGCAACCCGCCGCAACGTCGCGCGGCTGCGGGCGGACGGCATCGGTGCCGTCGGGCCGAACGCGGGCGAGATGGCGGAGCGCGGCGAAGCCGGCGTCGGGCGCATGGCGGAACCGACCGAGATTGCCGATGCGGCGAGGGCGCTGCTCGCGCCGCACGCGCAGCCGCTCGCCGGCAAGCACATCCTCATCACGTCGGGGCCGACCCACGAGCCGATCGATCCGGTGCGCTACATCGCCAATCGCTCGTCCGGCAAGCAGGGCTTCGCAATCGCGCGGGCGGCCGCCGACGCCGGCGCGAAGGTGACATTGATTTCGGGCCCGGTGTCACTTCCCGATCCGGCCGGCGTCAACGTCATCCATGTGGACAGTGCGCGCGCGATGCTCGCCGCCGCGCAGGCGGCGCTTCCGGCCGACGCCGCCGTCTTCGCCGCCGCCGTCGCCGATTGGCGGGTGGCGGAAGCCGGCCAGCAGAAGATCAAGAAAGGCACCGGCGGCGCGCCGCGCCTCACGCTCGTTGAGAATCCGGATATCCTGGCGACGGTTGCCAAGCTCAAATCCAAGCGGCCGAAACTTGTCATCGGTTTTGCGGCCGAGACCGAACGCGTCGTCGAGCACGCCAAGGCCAAGCTCAAATCCAAGGGCAGCGACTGGATCCTAGCCAACGATGTGTCGGTCGAATCGGGCGTGATGGGCGGGGATCGCAACAAGATACATCTCATCAGCGCGCGCGGGGTCGAAGACTGGCCCGAACAATCCAAGGATGAGGTCGCGCATATGCTCGTTGAGCGCATAGCGGCCGCGCTATGATCTTGAACCTGCGGATCGCTCGCTTGCCGCATGGCGCCGACCTGCCGCTCCCCGCCTATCAGAGCGCATTCGCCGCTGGGCTTGATCTTTATGCCGCAGTTCCCGCGGGCAGCCCGGTGGTGCTCGCGCCCGGCGCGCACGCCACGATTCCAACCGGCATCACCGTCGCACTGCCGGCCGGGACCGAAGGACAGGTGCGCCCGCGGTCAGGGCTCGCCGCCCGCCACGCCGTCACCGTACTCAACGCGCCGGGGACGATCGACGCGGACTACCGCGGTGAAGTTGTCGTCGTTCTGATCAACCACGGCGACGCGCCGTTTGAGGTTGCGCGCGGCATGCGGATCGCGCAGTTAGTGGTCGCGCCGGTTCTGCGCGCGACCGTCAGCGAGGCCGAGCATTTGGACGAGACGGATCGCGGCGCCGGGGGTTTTGGATCGACGGGTGGATGAGGACATGCAAGCGACCAACGTTACTGCCCCCGATGGGCTCAGCCTCGCGGTCCAGGAATGGGGGAACCCGCGCGGCCTCGAGATTCTCCTAATCCACGGCTTCAACCAGTCGCATCTCTCCTGGCAGCGGCAGGTCGACGACCCTGCACTTGCCGGAGATTTCCGGATGGTCGCGCTCGACCTGCGCGGCCACGGCTCATCCGACAAACCGCTCGAGAAGGACCGCTACGCGCACGCGCGCTGGGGCGATGACCTCGCAGCCGTCATGCGGGCGTGCAGCTTGCGCAGGCCGGTGCTGGTCGGGTGGTCGTTCGGCGGCAACGTCATTTGCGACTATGTGCGCAGCTTTGGAACCGAGAACATCGCCGGCATTAATTTCGTGGCGGCGGCCGCCAAGACCGATCCGGCGTTCTTCGGCCCCGGCCGAGAGAATTTCCCCGCCATGCAGTCCGAAGATCTCGCCGACAACATCGGCGGCACGCGCGGATTTCTGCGCGCCTGTTTTGAGCGGCAACCGACCGAGGACGAATTCGAAATCATGCTCGCGTTCAATATGGTGGTTCCGGGATCGGTACGGGCGGCCATCATGGCCCGTCCGTCGAATACCGGCGATGTCCTCGCTGGCATTCGCCGTCCGGTATTGGTGACGCACGGCGCCGCGGATCGGATCCTGCTCGCGACGCTCGGCAAATTCACCGCGGCTACCGTCCCCGGTGCGAAGCTCTCGCTCTACGACGGCGTCGGTCACGCGCCGTTCTGGGAAGACACTCCTCGCTTCAATCAGGAATTGGCGGCGTTTGTGCGCAGCGCCAATTCGAGCAAACAATAAGCCGCACGGTCATGCAGACAGGCTATCGGGTCGTCGTATCCGCGTTAGGCTGGTTCGCCATCATTCTCCAGTACTGGCTGATCGCGAGCACCAGGAGCGGACCCGACCTCGTCGCCTGGACGATCAACTACTTCAGTTTCTTCACGACCATCGGCAATATCCTGGTCGCGTTGGCGATGACGCTGCCCTGGCTCGCGCCCCGCTCCCGGCTTGCCCAGTGGCTGCTACGGCCCTCGGTGCGCACCGTGATCGTCGCGTACATTATCGTCGTCGGCCTCGTCTATCACCTGATGCTGCGCAACCTGTACAACCCGCAGGGCTGGCGGCTGGCGTGCGTCATCATTCTGCATTACGTGATACCGCCGCTGTTCATCATCGACTGGCTGGCATTCGTGCAAAAACGCGATCTGTCGTGGAAGATTCTGTTTGGTGCACTGGCTCTACCGGTCCTCTACGTCGCCTGGACGCTAGTGCACGGCGCCGTTACGGGCTTCTACCCGTATCCGTTCATCAACGTCGCGCGCTTCGGCTATGCGCAGGTGCTCATGACCGTCGGCACCATGATCGCTGCATTCGTTTGTCTGGTGCTCGGGCTCGTCGGCATCGGCCGGCTGAGCGCAGGCTGGGCTCTTCGACGCAGCGATGAGCAAGCCGAAGCGTAGCTCGGTCTGAGCTATGCGCTCCTCTGTTTGTTGGTGATCGAATCCCACCAGGGGCAGACGCCCGGATTGAGCGAGTAGTTGCCTTCGATCACCTGCACAGGCTGGCGCACGCCGTCGCGTGCGATCTGCAGGCGCTTGTCGCGCGCGGCGTTGCGCTCGTGCTCGGGCAGCCAACCGCGCTCGTGGCCCCACAGGCTCGGGCCCTCGGTGCGCTCATTGGCCTGCCAGGTCTGCGGATCGATTGAGCGCGCGCCCCAGCCGTATTCCACCATGAAGCCCGAGGGCGTCCAGGTGTAGAACGAGGTGATGAAGTCGCTGGTGTGGCGGCCGAGCGTAACCGCGATGCGGCCCTCCTCCATCATCGCGAGGTCGAGCCCCTGGCCGACGTCGTCGAATGAGTAGAGCTCCATCATGATGTGATGCACGGCGTTCTTGCCGGTCTTGATGAAGGCAAGGCTGTGGTGGCGCGGATTGACGTGCATGAAGTAGGCCGAGAACGGCTTGGTGTAGAAGTCGGACAGCCGGAAGCCGAGCAGGTCGCGATAGAACGGGAGCAAGGTTGCGATGCTGTCTTCACTCTCGACATTGAGCACAGCGTGACCAAGGCCCAGCGGGCCGGTGCGGAAACCCGAGATCGAGCGGCTCGGCTTGAACGGATTCGACGCCGTCTCCGCGCCATGGAACAGCTCGAGCCGGTTGCCGTGCGGATCGTTACAGACTGCCAGGTCCTTCACGTGCCGTTCGTCGGCGAGCGCACGCGAACCGCGCGCCACTTTGGTGCCCGCCGCCTCCAGCTTGGCGGCGACCGTATCAAGCGCCGCCGCGTCGGCGACTTCCCAGCCAAAGAACGCGATGCCCTGGCCACCCGCACCGTCGACCACGAGACGTTGCTTGCGATCGTCCATGCGGAAAGCGCGCGTGCTGCGGCTCTTGTCGACCGGCTGCAGGCCGAGAAGATTCGTGGCGTAGGTCGACCAGTCCTCGACCCCATTGGCGCGCACCCCGACATAACCAAGCGCCTGAACTGTCATTGCATTGCTCCAGCGGCAACCGATTGCAATTTCATGCCGATATTACATCGTGTTCACTTGGCCGGCCAGCATGCCGTGAACAGGGCAGCGCTGCTCCGATTGAGAGGCGTCAATCGACCTTGATATTGTTGGTGTCCGCGACATCGAGCCAGCGCTTCGCCTCGACCGCGATGAAGGCGGCGAAATCGGCCGGCGAGCCGACGTTGATCTGCCCGCCGAGCTTTTCGATCTCGGCCGCGACCTCGGACGTCTTGAGGATATCGTTGATCGCCCCGTTGAGCTTTTCGGTCACGGCGGCGGGCGTGCCGGCCGGCGCGACCACGCCGTTGAAGCTCGGGGCCACGTAATCTGGAACTCCGGCCTCGACCATGGTCGGAATATCCGGGGCCTGTGGGTTGCGGGCAGCGCTCGTCACCGCAAGCCCTTTGAGCTTTCCCTCGCGGATATGCGGTAGCAGGATCGTGGTGGTCTCGAATGTCATGTCGACCTGATGGCCGAGCACCGCCGTGACGGAATCGCCGCCGCCCTTGTACTGGATGATCGCATAATCGGCGCCGGTCTTGGCTTTGAATGACTCGGCAACAAGATGCGGCAGGCCGCCGTAACCGGTCGCGGCGCAGTTGAGCTTGCCGGGATTGGTCTTGCAGTAAGCTATGAACTCCGTGATCGAGTTCGGCGGCACCGCCGGGTGCAGCACCAGCAGTTGCTCGCTTTGCGAGACTTTCGCGATCGGCGAAAAATCTTTCACCGGATTGTATTCGGGCCGCTTCGCCACCGCCGGAATGGTGGTCATGATGCTGGTGTTGCAGAACAGCAGCGTATAGCCGTCGGGTTCGGCGCTGGCCGCGGCCTTGGCGGCGACCGATCCCCCGCCGCCGGCGCGGTTCTCCACCACGACGCTTTGACCGAGCGATTGTTGTAGGCGCTGAGAGATCAGGCGCGCCATCACGTCGGTCGGCCCGCCCGGCGAGCCCGGCACGATGATCTTGATGGCGCGCTCCGGATAGGCGGCGCGCGCCGGACGCGTCAGCAGCGTCGCCGCAGCGGTTCCACCGAGCCCCGACAGGAAATGGCGCTTGCTGATCATCGGCGCCTCGGAAGTAGCCGGGCCTCAGGCCTTCTTAGCGGATGCTCGTTTGGCGAGGCGCTTGGCGACGCCCGGGTACACGCGCTTGGCGTTGTCCTCGAAGATCTTCTGCTTGTCGGCCGCGGTGAGCCACGACACCTGGTCGACGTAGCGCTTGGTGTCGTCGAAGTAGTGCCCGGTGTTGGGATCGATGATCTGCACCGCGCCGATCATTTCCGACGCAAACATAATGTTGTCGATCGGCACGATCTTGGTGAGGAGCTCGATGCCCGGCAGATGGTAGACGCAGGTGTCGAAGAACACGTTGTTCTTGATCATCTCTTCGATCGGCTTCTTCTTGTTCTGCAGGGCTAGCCCGCGATAGCGCCCCCAGTGGAACGGCACCGCGCCGCCGCCATGCGGAATGATCAGCCGCAGATTGGGGAAGTCCGAGAACAGGTCCGACATGATCAGCTGCATGAACGCCGTTGTATCGGCGTTGATGTAGTGCGCGCCCGTCGTGTGGAACGCCGGATTGCATGACATCGACACATGCACCATGGCGGGGCAGTCGAGTTCGCACAGTTTCTCATAGACCGGATACCAGTAGCGGTCGGTGAGCGGCGGCGCGTTCCAGTGGCCGCCCGACGGATCGGGATTGAGGTTGCAGCCGACGAACCCGTATTCCTTGATGCAGCGTTCGAGCTCGGGGATGACGGTCTTCGGCTCGACGCCCGGCGACTGCGGCAGCTGGCAGACACCGATGAAGTTATCCGGGAACAGCTCGGTGACGCGGTAGATCATCTCGTTCGAGGCCTGCGACCATTCGAGTGACGTCTTGAAGTCGCCGATGTGGTGGCCCATGCCGGCCGCCCGCGGCGAGAAGATCGTGATGTTGGTGCCGCGCTCCTGCTGCTTCTTGAGCTGATTGCCCTGGATCGTCTCGCGGATCTCGTCGTCGGTGACCTTGAACTGCGACCACGACGGCAGCGTCTTCTTCTCGTTCACCGCCGCGACTTGCTGCTCGCGGTAGCTCTTCAGGCCCTTCGGTTCGGTCGTGTAGTGGCCGTGACAATCGATGATCATGGGAGCGCCGCCTGTTGTGGGATGATGCAGCGGCATAGAACCACAAAAACTCGAGCGCTTTCAACCGTGACAGGATCGATCGTTCTGCTACATTGCGCTCCTTCCGTTCAAATCCACCGCACAGGGCGCGCCGCGCGCCACCAGCTCCGCACCGCAAGGGGGAAAAACATGGCCGATATTCCGCGCCTGAATGGCGTCATCAAAGCGCTCGAAGCAGGCAAGCCCGTATTCACCTGTTTCTCTCCGACCGAGGTCAACAGCGCGATCAATCTCTCGGGCTCCAAATACGACGGCGTCGTCTTCGAGATGGAGCATAACGGCTATGACATCCGCGCGTTCCGCGACGCGCTTCAGTACATGCTCAACCGCCGCCAGCTGGTCCAGGGTGCGAGCCTTGCCCCCGCGGTCGCGCCGCTGGTGCGCATCCCGCCGAACGGATGCGAGAAGGCGCAGTGGCACGCCAAGCAGGTCCTCGACATCGGCGCCTACGGGGTCGTGTGGCCGCACATTTCGAGCGTGGACGAAGCCTATAGCGCGGTGTCGGCCTGCCGATACCCGCGCCTCAAGAGCGCGGCGCGTTACCATCCGGCGGGATTGCGCGGCGACGGTCCAACCCAGGCCGTGCGCTACTGGGGGCTTACCCAGCAGGAATATTACGAGCGCGCCGATGTGTGGCCCCTCGACCCCAAGGGCGAGATCTTCGTCATCCTGCAGATGGAAGACACCCAGGGCATCGAGAACCTGGACGAGATCCTGACCAAGGTTCCGGGCATTGGCTGCATCCTGATCGGCGAAGGCGATCTCTCTCAGGAGCTCGGTTATCCACGTCAGTACGAACATCCCGAAGTGCTGAAATGGATGGCCCGCGTGGTCGAGACCTGCAAGAAACACAAGGTGGCGGTCGGGCATCCGCACGTCGACGCCAACAACGCTGAACGCATTCTGAAGGAAGGCTATACCTTCCTAATGTGCGCCCCGGTGCAGAGCTTCGGCGGGCTCAACAAGGGCCGCGAGCTCGCCGGCCGCTAGGCGGCGAAAACCCCGGCCGGAATAGGGATGTAGGTGGACCACAACATGGGGACATAGCCCCGTTCACGCTCTGGACTCTTTGGCTCGACTCCCGTTGCGGGTAAATTGGAGCGATTCGGGGGCCATGTGCTTCTCTCGGCCGGCCGATGTGGTCCCGGCACCGGGACCGGGAGGAGCAAGCGGAAATGCCGGTCGCGATCCGGGCGAACAGCGGGCAAAGACATACCGGTCGGGTGTCTGCAATCGTCTGCGCCTGTCTCGTCGTGACCGTCTCCGCCGCAACCGCTCAAAACGCCTTGGTCGGCATCCCGGCAACGGCCCGGGACATGATAACGCGCGCTCCCTGGCACGAGGTCGCGGGCCTTGCGTTGACCCTGGGAGTCGTCCTCTTTGCCGTCATCAGCGCGATCGCGCTCTTGCGCACGCGTCAGCGCACGGCAGTCGAGGCGGCCGGCCTGCGCAGCGAGGTCGAAGCGCTCAAGGTCGCGGCCAGCGATGCCCGAGCGCTGCTGCTGTCCGACCCGCAGGTTATGATGGTGTGGCCGTTGCAGGGCGGCGACCCAATCGTCATCGGCGAAGCACGCCTGCTCCTCCCCGAGGAGCCCCTGCAAAGTATATCCGACTTCGCCGCCTGGCTCGAACCGCAGGCGGTCGAAGCGATCGAGACCGCGTTGCGCAGATTACGCGCCAATGGCGAAGGGTTCAGCACAGTGCTGACGACGCGCCTTGGCCGCGAGATCGAAGCATCCGGTCGTCCCGTCGGCGGCCGCGCTGTGCTGCGTTTGCGCGACGTCAGCAGTGTTGTGCGCGACCTCGCAGCGCTCAGGGCCGAACACCAAAAACTGCAAGACGACATGGAGGCCGCGAGCTCACTGATTGAAGCGCTGCCGTCGCCGGTCTGGATGCGGGACAAGTCCGGCCGGCTGGTGTTCGTCAACAGCGCATATGCCAGCGCGGTAGAGGCTGGAGACCCGACGAGCGTCGTCGCCGAGGGCATCGAGCTGTTCGACGCGGGTGCCGCGCAACCGAACGATGGTGGCGGCCGCGCACGACGGGCCGCCATTGTCGGCGGCCGTCGCCGTGTCCTTGATGTGCTCGCGGTTCCGACCCCGAACGGCAGCGCCGGGATCGGCATCGACGCCACCGAAGTCGAGACGCTGCATCGCGACGTCGACCGCATGATCGAGGCTCACCGCCGCACCCTCGATCAGCTCGCCACCGCGGTCGCGGCGTTCAACGCCGAGCGCCGCCTCACGTTCTATAACGCGGCCTACCGGGCGCTGTGGGACCTCGACAGCGGCTTCCTCGATCAGGAGCCGACCGACTCGGCCATCCTCGACGTGCTGCGCGCCGCCCGCAAGCTGCCCGAGCAGCGCGATTTCCGCGAGTGGCGCACGCAACTGCACGAGGCCTATCAGGCGCTCGAGGGCAAACAGCACGAGTGGCACCTGCCGGATGGCCGCACCTTGCGGGTCGTCACCACGCCGAATCCAGAGGGCGGCGTCACCTATCTGTTTGATGACGTGACCGAACGACTCGATCTCGAGCGCCGGTTCGCCGACGTGATCCGCGTACGCGGCGAGACGCTCGACAATCTCGGCGAGGCAGTCGCGGTGTTCGGCAGCGACGGCCGCCTGCGGTTGTCGAATCCGGCCTTCCGGCGCATGTGGAACATCGAGGCGGCTGCGCTCGCCGATGACCCGCACATTGAGGCGGTGCTGCGGCTGTGCCTGCCGCTCGGCGCCGAATCGACCTGGGAGACCTTGCGACGTGCCGTCACCACGCTGGACGCGCGAGCGCCGGTCGCGAGCCGCATGGAGCGACACGACGGTGCCATTGTGGATTGTGCCACCATCCCGCTGCCAGACGGTGCCACGCTGGTCACGTTCACCGACGTGACCGCGTCGGTCAACGTCGAGCGCGCCCTGGTCGAACGCAACGAAGCGCTGGTGGCGGCGGAAAAGCTCAAGCAGGACTTCGTCCAGCACATGTCCTACGAGTTGCGGTCGCCCCTCACTAACATCATCGGCTTCACACATTTTCTGGGCGATCCGAACATCGGCCCGCTGAACCCGCGCCAGCACGAATATCTCGGCTACATCACGTCATCGACCAATGCGCTGCTCGCCATCGTCGACAACATCCTCGACCTCGCCACTATCGAAGCCGGCGCAATGACGCTCGACCTCGCACCGATGGATATCCGAAGCACGATGGAAGCCGCGGTTGAAGGAGTGCAGGATCGGCTGGCGCAGGATCAGATCAATCTCGAGTTGCGGGCGGCACCTGACATCGGCACCTTCCTGGCGGACGAGCGCCGGATCAGACAGGCTCTGTTCAATCTGTTGTCCAATGCGGTGGGATTTTCCCCGCGTGGAGGCACGGTGGTGCTCTCCGCCTGGCGCGAGAGTGGTGCCCTCGTCCTCTCCGTTGCCGACCAAGGACCTGGCATTCCGCCCGAGATGAAGGACAAGGTTTTCGACTGGTTTGAGAGCCATCCGTTCGGTTCGCGACACCGCGGCGTCGGTCTCGGCCTGTCGTTGGTGCGGTCCTTCATCGGCCTGCATGGCGGCACTATCCGCATCGAATCTGAGGTCGGACGTGGCACGACCGTGATATGCGTGTTGCCGGCTAGTGTCCCGATTCCGAAGTTCGCAATATCTCGCGCCACCCTCTAATGCGAACTTCGGAATCAAAGGGACACTAGCAAGTTTATGATCCTAATGTGGCTTTTGGATTTGAAGTTCCTATGCCGGCTCGCGGCCAAGTTAGTAGGAACTTCAAATCCACCACATTAGGCAATAGACGCCTCCAGGCAACAGACGTTTGATGGTGGACGACCCAAGCTTCGCATTGGCGGTGCCGAACGAGGAGGCGCTGCATCAACTCGTGTGCGACTTTGCTGCGGCCCTCGAGCCGGGCGATGTCGTAAGTTTGTCCGGCGATCTCGGCACCGGCAAAACCACATTCGCGCGCGCGCTCATCCGGCACCTTGCCGACGACACGACGCTGGAAGTTCCGAGCCCCACGTTCACGTTGCTGCAGACATACGAGTTGCCGCGTTTTCCGCTCGTGCACGCCGATTTTTACCGGGTCGCGGACGCGAGCGAACTCGACCACATCGGCTTCGATGATCTGCCGCCGCAGTCGGTCATCTTGGTCGAATGGCCGGAGCGCGCACCCAGCGCACTGCCGGCTGATCGCTGGGACATTGCGTTGGCACCCGATGCCAAATCCGGGCCCAATCACCGCGACGTGCGCGTCACCGGCCTCGGCGAATATGCGGCGCGGGCGGCGCGGCTGGCGTCGCGCCGGCGTTTCCTCAGCGAGTGCGGATATCAAGATGCGCTGTGCGAACGGCTCGCCGGTGATGCATCCACCCGCTCCTATCAAAAGATCCTGTCCGGCAAGCGCAACATCATTCTGATGGATTCGCCGCGCCGCCCGGACGGGCCGCCGGTGCGTGATGGCAAGCCTTACAGTGCGATCGCACATCTGGCGGAAGACGTGAAGCCGTTCATCGCGATCGCGCGGGCGCTGCGTGGTCTGGGCTTTTCGGCCCCGGAGGTGATTGCCGCCGACCTCGACGAAGGCTTCATCATCCTCGAGGACCTCGGATCCGAGCTGGTGGTGGCCGGCGATCCGCCGGCGCCGATCAAGGTCCGCTACGAAGCCGCCGTGCACATTCTGGGAACTTTGCACAAGCTAAAGCTCCCCGCGCGGCTCCCGGTTGTTCCGCAGGTAGAATATCATCTGCCGACTTACGACATGGACGCCTTCCTGATCGAGAGCGAGCTGCTGATCGATTGGTATTTGCCCAACTACGGCACCGCTCCGTCGGCCGTGGCGCGCGCCGACTATGTGCGGCTCTGGCGGCAGGCGCTGGAACCGGCGCTGGCCCAGCCAAAAACCTGGGTATTGCGCGATTATCATTCCCCCAATCTGATCTGGCTTCCGGAGCGCCGCGGCCTTGGCTGTCTCGGGATCATCGATTTTCAGGACGCGCTGCTCGGCCCGGCCGCCTATGATCTCGCGTCGCTGCTCCAAGATGCCAGGGTCGACGTGCCGGAGGCGCTTGAGCTCGAGTTGATGGGCCGGTACGTGCGCGGACGTTCCATCGCCGATGCCAGTTTTGACGTTCCGCAGTTTGCAGCGATCTACGCGACGCTCGCCGCACAGCGCGCATCGAAGATTCTCGGGATCTTCACACGGCTCAACCGGCGCGATCGCAAGCCGCAGTATCTGCGCCACATGCCGCGCGTGTGGGGCTATCTGCAGCGGTCGCTCAGGCACCCCGGGCTCGCACAGCTCGCAGCCTGGTACGACGAGCATGTCCCGCCGCCAAACGCCAAGTCCTAGCCGCGCCGCGTCATGTTCATGTTAGACTTCATTGGCAAACTCGCTCTCTTCATATGATTCGCAAGTCCGCTGTTCGATCTCCCGACCACGCAATGGTCCTCGCTGCCGGCCTCGGTACGCGCATGCGGCCGGTGACCGACGGCATGCCCAAGCCGCTCGTCCCGGTCGCCGGCAGGGCTTTGATTGATTACGTACTGGACAAGCTGGCGGACGCGGGCGTCGGCACCGCGGTCGTCAACGTGCATTACTTTGCAGATCAGATCGAACGACATCTCGAGGCGAGGCGGTCGCCGCGCATCGTCATATCGGACGAGCGCAAGCAGCTGTTGAATACCGGCGGTGGCGTGCGCGCCGCGCTTCCCCGGCTCGGGCGCAAGCCGTTCTTCCTGCTCAACTCGGATACGCTGTGGATCGAGGGAGTGCAGCGCAATCTCGATCAGCTCGCGCGCTCGTTCGACGACACGCGCATGGACGCGCTCCTGTTGCTTGCCGCGACGGCCGCGAGCGTCGGCTATGCGGGTCGCGGCGATTTCTCCATGGACCCAGACGGCGTGTTGCACCGCCGCGACGAAAGCGCCGTCGTGCCGTTCGTCTATGCGGGAGCGGCGCTGCTCTCGCCCAAACTGTTCGCCGGGGCGCCGGACGAACCATTTTCGCTCAACCTGTTGTTCGACCGTGCCATGGAGGCCGGCCGGCTGTGCGGCATGCGGCTCGAAGGGGTCTGGATGCACGTTGGTACCCCGGAAGCGGTCGCCGCCGCCGAGGCCGCGATCATGGCGAGCGCGGCCTAATTGCGCGGGCCGCTAGGGCTCAAGTCCCTTCCGGAAGACGGCAGACTCGCGCTACGGCAGGTCACCATGGACCGCCCGGCCCGCCTGTTCACAATCCCCGCGTCGGCCCCGTTTCTGCCGACCCTGCTGAACGCCCTCGCGGCGGGCGAGCTCATCCCGGGGTTTGCATTTGCGGATCCTCTCGCCTTGGCGGCGGCGACCATCTACCTGCCGACGCGGCGCGCCTGCCGCCTCGCCCGCGACGCCTTCCTGGATGCCTTCAAGACCGACGCCGCGACCCTGCCGCGCATCGTCGCGCTCGGTGACATCGATGAGGACGAAATCGTGTTCGCGCAGGCGGCGACCGGTGACGCCGCCGCCGACGCGCTGGGATTGCCGCCGTCGCTCGAAGGGTTTGAGCGGCGCGCGCTGCTCGCCAGGCTGATCCTGGGCTGGGGCCGCCAGTTGCAAGTCGCAGGCGCAGTCGAGCCGCCGCTGGTCGTCAACAGCCCGGCGGCCGCATACGCACTCGCCGACGATCTCGCGCGATTGATGGACGACATGACGACCCGGCAAGTGCCGTGGAGCCGGCTCGACCAGCTGGTGCCGGACGAGATGGACGTCTACTGGCAGCTCACGTTGGACTTCCTGAAGGTTGCGCGCGACCAATGGCCGGAGCTGCTCGCCGAACGGCATGCGATCGATCCGCCCGCACGTCGCGACCGCCTGATCGCCGCCGAGGCCGCGCGGCTCGCGGCGGCGCCGGACCGGCCCGTGATTGCCGCCGGATCGACCGGATCGATGCCGGCAACCGCGGCCCTGCTTGAAACGATTGCGCGTCTGCCGCACGGAGCCGTCGTGCTCCCTGGCCTCGACACGAGTCTCGATGACGAGGCCTGGACCTTGATCGGCGGCGACGCCGAAACGCCAGCCGCCCCAGGGCATCCGCAATTTGCCATGCAGGCGTTGCTCGCGCGCCTCGGCGTTCGCCGCGACGAGGTCACCGCGCTTGCGCCGATGCGCGGGCGCGAGGCGTTGGTGTCGGAGGTCATGCGACCGGCGGCGGCCACCCACCAGTGGCGCGAGCGGATCAGGCGCGGACTTGCGGGCGAGATCGCGTCCGGCCTCGCTGAGGTTTCGGTGATCGAAGCCGCCAACGCCGAAGAGGAGGCGCTCGCGCTCGCGATCGCGCTGCGCGAGGCAATGGAGACGCCGGGCGCTACCGCGGCATTGGTCACGCCTGACCGCAGCCTTGCGCGCCGGGTCGCGGCGGCGCTCGACCGCTGGAATATCGCTGCGGACGATTCCGGCGGCGATGCGCTCGATGACACGGCGGCGGGCCGGTTCGCGCGCCTAGTGGCCGACGCCGCGTTGAGTGGCTTGGCGCCCGTTGCGGTGCTGGCGCTGCTCAAGCACCCGCTGCTGCGTCTCGGCGCGAAGGCCGGCGCACTCACGCATCCGGTTCAGGTTCTGGAGCGCGCGGTGTTGCGCGGTCCACGGCCGCGCGCGGGCAGCGGCGGTCTGCGGCAAGCGCTCGCGACCCTGCGGCCCGAGCTCGACAAGCTGCGGCGCAATGAGGCAACCGACCTGCACCGATCCGACCCGCGCGCGGCCTTGTCACCGGCGCAGCTCGACGACGCAGTCGATCTCGTGAACCGCCTCGCGCGTGCGCTGGAGCCGCTTGAACGCAGCGCACCGGCGCAAACCTTCGCGCAACTTGCCGCCCGGCATCGCACCGCGATCGAGAATCTCAGCGAAGACGAGACCGGCGAGGTTCTGGCGTTCGCTGGCCACGATGGCAATGCGCTCGCGGCCGCATTCGAAGACATCACACTGCAGACCGCCACCGATATTCCGGTCACGGCGGCCGATTACGGCGAGTTGTTCCTCGCCGCGATCGGGGGCCGCAACGTACGCCGGCCCGGACGACCCGGTGCGCGCGTCCGCATTCTCGGCCCGCTCGAGGCGCGCTTGATGTCGGTCGATCGGGTCGTCCTCGGCGGCCTGGTGGAGGGCGTCTGGCCGCCGGACGTACGCAGCGACCCCTGGCTCAGCCGGCCGATGCGGCACACGCTCGGGCTCGACCTTCCGGAGCGCCGCATTGGGCTCTCGGCGCACGATTTCGCGCAACTGCTTGGAACCAAGAGCGTGGTGCTGACGCGTGCCGCCAAGCTCGGCGGCGCACCTACGGTGGCGTCGCGTTTCCTGCAGCGCTTCGCCGCGGTCGCCGGCGACGAGCATTGGACGGCCGCCCTCGAGCGCGGCAATGAGTACATTGCCTGGGCACACGCACTCGATCGGCCCGAGAAGGTCGTTCCGGTCACACGCCCGGAGCCCAAGCCGCCGCGCGCGGCACGACCGGCGGCACTCTCCGTGACCGAGATCGAGCACTGGCTGCGCGATCCGTACAGCATCTACGCCAAGCATGTCCTGCGCCTGCGTCCGCTCGATCCAGTCGACACGCCGCCCGGCGCGCGCGATCGCGGCATCGTCATTCATGGCGCCGTCGGGGATTTCACCAAACTGTTTCAGGAACGATTGCCGAACGATGCGTTCGCGGAGTTGATCCGCCTTGGAAACAAGCATTTTGCCCCATTGGACGATTTTCCGGAGGCGCGCGCCTTCTGGTGGCCGCGGTTCAAACGCATTGCCCGCTGGTTGGCCGAATTCGAAGCGGCGCGCCGTCCGCAGATCGCGGTGCTGCGCGCCGAAATCCGCGGAGCGCTCGATATCGATCTTGGCGAGCGCACGTTCAAATTGTCGGCGCGCGCCGACCGCATCGAGCGTCGCCACGATGACCGCTTTGCGATCCTCGACTACAAGACCGGGCAGGCGCGCACACCCGCCCAGGTGTCCTCAGGGCTTGCGCCGCAGCTCACGCTTGAAGGTGCAATTCTGCGCGCCGGCGGTTTCGAAGATATGCCAGGCGGCTGCTCGATCGCCGAGTTGTTGTACGTGTCGCTGCGCGGAGGCCAGCCTGCCGGCGAGCGCAAAGAGATCAAGTGGGATGACCGCACGCCCGACGTGGAGGCCGACAAGGCGCTGCGGCGCCTGACCGGCGTGCTGCTCGCGTTCGAGAAGGACGAGACGCCCTACCGTTCGCGCGAACGGCCGATGTTCATGCGCCGTGGCGGCGGCGATTACGACCATCTGGCACGCGTGAAGGAATGGTCGCTCTCGGGCGGCGCCGACGACGCCGAAGGAAACGGCGAATGAGCGGCCCACGCCCAATTCCCCGCGATGTGCTCGCGCTGCAGCTTGCGGCCTCCGACCCATCGGTGTCGGCCTGGGTATCGGCCAATGCCGGCTCCGGCAAAACGCACGTGCTGGCGCAACGCGTGATTCGCCTTTTGCTCGAGGGGACTGATCCCGGAAAGATTCTCTGCTTGACCTTCACCAAGGCGGCGGCCGCCAACATGGCGAACCGGGTCTTCACTACGCTCGCCAAGTGGACCACGCTCGACGACGCGGCGCTGGACCAGGCGATCCGTGACGTTGGTGCGCGCACCGACGCGTCGCGACGAGCCGCGGCGCGGCGCCTGTTCGCGCGTGCGTTGGAGACGCCGGGCGGTCTCAAAATCCAGACCATCCACGGGTTCTGCGCCCGCCTGCTGCAGCAGTTTCCATTCGAGGCCAAGGTCGCGGCGCGGTTCCGCGTGCTCGAGGAGACCCAGCAGCGTCAATTGCTGGAGCGGTTGCGGCTCTCAGTTTTGTCGGAGGCCGCCGCCGAACCTGACAGCGTCCTCGGCCGCGCGCTGGCCGACGCGACGATCGCCGCCAGCGACTTTGCCTTCAAGGATGCCCTCGACGAGGCAATCCGCGAGCGCGACAAGGTCATGGCGTCCGTCGAAGCGGTGGACGGAAGCGACGGCGTGCGCGCGCAGCTCTCGCAATCGCTTGGCGTGGATGTTGGCAAGACAATCGAACAGATCGAGCGCGAGATTGTCGAAGGCCCGTTGCTGCCGGCGGCCGATTGGGCGGCAGTTGCAGACATCTGTTCGTCGGGCTCAGCCCAGGACCAGCGCCAATGTGGGCGGCTGCGCGACGCCTTGGCGGTTTTCGGAACCGAGCGCCTGGAGAGCTATCTGCCGGTTTTCATCACGGATGACGGCGTGAAGCGCAGTTCGGTGATGACCGCGCCTTTGCGCAAGAAGCATCCGGATTTGGCGGAACGGCTACGCGCGGAGCAGGATCGGCTTCTCCCCCTGGTCGCAGGCTGGCACGCCGCGAGGGTGCGCGATCGTTCGGCCGCGTTGCTGGCGATCGCAGTCGAGATCATTGCGCGCTACCGTGCCGAGAAAGATCGCAGCGGCCTCCTCGATTATGACGACCTGATCGACAAGACGCGCGCGCTGCTCGATGGCGACGGCGCCGCCGCGTGGGTGCACTACAAGCTTGACTTTGGCATTGATCATTTGATGATCGACGAGGCCCAGGACACGTCCGAGGAGCAATGGGCGATCGTCAAACAGCTGGTGTCGGAGTTCACGGCCGGCGTCGGCGCGCGCGGAACTCTCGAACGCTCGATGTTCGCGGTCGGCGATGAGAAACAGTCGATTTTCTCATTCCAGGGCGCCGCGCTCGAGGCGTTCGCGGAGGTGGGACTCGAGTTCAGACGCGCCCACGAGGAGGCAAGTCTTCCGTTTTTGCCGATAGAGTTCAAACATTCGTTTCGGTCGCTGCAAGTCATCCTCGACGGGGTCGACGAAGTGTTCTCCCGGCCACAGGCGTTTGCTGGGCTGAGCACCGACGAGGCTCCGACCGCGCACACGGCGGTGCGCGAGCACGGTCCCGGCTTTGTCGAGCTTTGGGAGCTCGTCGAGCCCGACGACAAGCCCGAGGTCGAGGCTTGGGACGCGCCGTTCGACACCACGTCGGAGACGAACCCGCGCGCCAAGCTGGCGCGCATGATCGCTGGCTCCATCCGGGGCTGGATCGAGCGCCGTGAGACGGTCGGCAACGGCGCCGACCGGCACGCCGTGCGACCGGGAGATATCCTTATTCTGGTGCGCCAGCGGGGCCCGCAATTTGAGGCGATCATTCGCGCCCTCAAGGATGCCGCCATTCCGGTCGCGGGCGCCGACCGCCTGATCCTGACCGAACATATCGCCATCATGGATCTCCTGGTGCTGACCGATGCGATCTTGTTGGAGCAGGACGATCTCGCGCTGGCAACCGTGCTCAAGAGCCCGCTGTTCGGGCTTAGCGAGAGCGAACTGTTTGATCTCGCCTGGAACCGGCGCGGATCGCTGCGCGCCGCATTGCGCGAGCAGCGTCCCGATATTGCGCGTACGCTCGATGAACTCGGAGCCGATGCCGGCAGCACGACCCCATTCGATTTCTATGCGCGGCTGCTCGGCGCGCGCGGCGGACGCCGACGCTTTGTCGCGCGGCTGGGCACCGAGGCCAACGACGCGCTCGACGAATTTCTCAATCTCGCCCTCGACTACGAAAGCCGTGAGACGCCGTCGTTGCAGGGATTCGTCGCCTGGATGCGCACCGCCTCGGCCGACATCAAGCGCGACATGGAGATTGCGCGCAACGAAGTCAGGGTGATGACGGTGCACGGCGCGAAAGGCCTGGAAGCGCCGATCGTCATTCTGGCCGACACCACGACACCGCCGACCGGACCGCCGCAGTATCAGCCGCGACTACTGGCGCTTCAAAGAAACGACGGACCGACCTGCTTTGCCTGGATGCCGAACCGCAACGATGAGATCGAGCCGATCGCGCAGGCGCGCGCCACCGCGACCACCAAGGTCGAAAACGAGTATCGCCGGCTCCTCTACGTCGCGATGACGCGGGCCGCCGACCGGCTCGTCGTTTGTGGTGCGCTCGGCAAGCAAGCAATGCCTGTCGGTTGCTGGTACCAGCTCGTGCAAGACGGGCTGGCCGCGAGTGGGCTGCTGGTCGAGGAATCTGCCGATCGCGGTGACGGCACCGTGCTGCGATTTCGCACCACGCCGCGCCAGGCGAGCGCGCTGGCACCGCAGGACACCAAACAAATGGCGCTCGCGTTCGTGCCGGCCTGGCTCCATACCAGTCTGCCAACCGAAGCCGCATTCGACCCGGTGCTCAGACCGTCCGATACGGCTGCGTACGCCCCGCGGGCGCGCGACGCGGCTGGCATTGCGTCCCGCCAGGCCGCGTTGCTGCGCGGCAGCGTCGTGCATCGGCTGCTGCAATCGCTGCCCGATATCCCGCCCGAGCGGCGCGCCAATGTGGCCCGTCAGTTTCTTACACGCACCGCACGAGACCTCGCCGCCCAACATGATGCGCTCGTTGCGCAAGTCATCCGCCTGCTCGACGACGCGCGCTTCAAGCCGCTGTTTGCTCCCGGAAGCCGCGCGGAAGTTCCGATCGTCGGGCGGCTCGCGACGTCGCAGGGTTCGCGGATGGTGTCGGGGCAGATCGACCGACTGGCGGTTACGCCCGACGCGATTCTGATCGGCGATTACAAGACCGACCGGCCCGCGCCCCGTCGGCTAGATGACGTGCCGCGCGGCTATCTGCGGCAGCTTGCGCACTACCGCGCGCTGCTGATGCGCATTTATCCCGGACGCCGTGTCCGCGCCGCGCTGATCTGGACCGACGTCCCCGAACTCATGGAACTTTCCGAGGACGCGCTAGAGCACGAAATCGCATTGCTCACCTGCCTGTGAAGCGGTTGGCGCGGTGCTTGACGCTGTTGCCCCCTCTACCTACGTTCAAGTCCTCTCCACGAGCGATTCCGGCTCGACAGTACAACCCCACGAGGTGGTCCAATGACCGTTGGCAAAGTTACCGATGCAACCTTCGAGGCCGAGGTCTTGAAATCCCAGGGGCCGGTCGTCGTCGATTTCTGGGCCGAGTGGTGCGGTCCCTGCCGCCAGATTGCGCCGGCGCTGGAGGAGATCGCCGGATCCCTCGATGGCAAGGTCAAAATCGTCAAACTCAACGTCGACGAAAACCAAGCCACCGCGGTCAAATACAATGTGACCTCAATCCCGACCCTAATGCTGTTTAAAGGCGGCTCACTATCGTCGCGGCAGGTTGGTGCAGCGCACAAGACCAAGCTCGAGGCTTGGATCAAAGGCGGCATGTGACGGCAGCCCGTCGGGCTTTCAGCAAGCGGATGTTGTGCAGCGGCGGCCGGTTTGGCCGCCGTGCTCGTTTAGGAAGCTGGCGTCCCGTTTGGTTAGTCGGCGCTCGCGCCCGCGACCCAAGTTGACACGACCTCGATGCTGGTCGGATCGAACGCGACCAGATCGGCGCGATAGTCCGGCGCTAGCCGGCCGATGCTGTGGCCGAGCCCGAGAAAATTCGCCGGATTGGATGATGCGAAGCGCAGCGCGTCGGTCAGCGGTACGCCCAGCAGATCGACGCAGTTGCGCACCGCGCTCGCCATGTCGAGCGCCGAGCCCGCCAGCGTGCCGTCGCGCCGCAGGCAGCGGCCGTCGCGCACGGTGATTTCATCTCCGTAAAGCGTGAACGCGGATCCGTTGGCGCCGACCGGCGGCATGGCATCGGTCACCAGCATCGGCTGGGCGAGGCCGCGCAGCGCAAGGCGCAGCACCGCCGGATCGACGTGCACGCCGTCGACGATCATCCCAAACCATGCGGCCGGGTTCTCCAGCGCCGCCGCGATCGGCCCCGGCTCGCGGCTCGCGAGCGGCCGCATCGCGTTGAACAGATGGGTGAAGCCGGTCAAGCCGTCCACAATCGCGGCGCGGGTTTGCGCATAGGTCGCCATGGAATGCCCGAGCGCGACCCGGACGCCGGCCGATGTGAGTGCGGACACGAATCCGGCCGGCACCTGCTCCGGCGCGAGCGTCACCAGCGTGACCCCGCGCCGCTTGGCGGTGATCATGGCGAGGTCGTCGTTGTCTGGCCAGCGCAAGCGGCGCGGATCGTGCACGCCGGGGCGATCGGGTGACAGAAACGGTCCTTCGAGGTGGATGCCGATGACACCCGGCATGCTGGCGGCAGCTTCATCGACGGCGCGGATTGCGCTCGCGGTCGTCTCCGGCACATCGGTGATCAAGGTCGGCAGCAGCGCGGTCGTGCCAAACCTGCGGTGCGCACGCAAGATCGTCGCTATCGTCTCCGGCGTCGGCGCATTGTTGAAGAGCATGCCGCCGCCGCCATTGACCTGCGTATCGATGAAACCGGGCGCGAGCCACAAGCCCTCCGGCAGCGCCGCGACCGGAACGCCCGCCGGAACGTCGCCGCGCGGCACCAGCGCGGTGATCCGGTTTCCGTCGATCACCACCGCGCAGTCGCGGTGGACCGCCGAGCCATCGAACACGTGGCTGGCCGCAATGGCATGACGGGCGAGGCTCATCGGGTGCGTGTCACCTTCTGCAAGTGGCGCGGCTGGTTGATGTTGGTTCCGCGCCGCTCCGCGAGGTGCCCGAGGAACGCGTAGAAGCTTTGGATCAGGCAGACCGCGTCGGTCTCTGGATGGTCGGCCGCAACCGTCGGCAGACCTGTTTCGCCCGCCGGCGCCGTCGCAAGCACGCGCGCGTCCTTTTGATGAAGGTCCGCGGCGAGCGCCCGCAAGCCCTGCGCCGCCTGATCGGTCGGCATGAACATCAGGATCGGGTAACGCGCCGATACGAGTGCGATCGGGCCATGCACGAATTCGGCGCCGCTGAACGCCTCTGCGTGGAGATCACAGGTTTCCTTGAGCTTGAGCGCTGCCTCGCGGGCGATCGCGAGGGTCGGCCCGCGGCCGATGGTGACCAGACTGTCGGAGTCGGCTAGCAGATCGAGGCCGGCACTCCAGTCGAGCACCGCGGCGCCCGCGAGACGATCCGGCAGCCGGTCGACCGCCGCGGTCAGCGGCTTGTCCTCAGCCCACCAAGCGATCAATCGGAGCAGCGCTGCTAGCGAGGCCACGAAGCTCTTGGTCGCCGCAATCGAGACTTCGCGGCCGGCCGCCATCGGAAGCACAATATCGGAGGCGCGCGCGAGCGGGCTCTCGACATCGTTGACCAGCGCCGCCGTCAGCGCCCCGGCCGATCTTGCCAGCGTCGCAGTTTCGATCAGATCGTCGCTGCGGCCGGACTGGGAAATGGCCAGGAACAGCTGGTCCTTAAGTTCGGGCCGCCGGTGATAGACGGTGGCGATATTGGGCGCCGCCGCCGCAACCGGGATTCCCAGGCAGCGCTCGATCAGGTGCTTGCCGAAGGTCGCCGCATGGGCGGAGCTGCCGCGCGCGCAGGTCACCACGACCTGCGGGGGCGTGCGGCGCAGCCGATCGACCAGTTCCCGGAGCGGGCCTGGAAGCGCCGCGGCCTGCCGCCGCACGGCCTCGGGAGCCTCCCGAAGATCGGCCGCCATCCCGGCTTCGACTGTGGTCATGGACGAATCCCAACGGGGAGGTGATATAGTGACCGGGTGCCCCGTTCGGCTCCGTTAAAGCGGCACGACAGACTGGGGTCGGGGCAGTAGTCTAGTGTCTCGAGCGATTCATCGGTATCACGGGTTTTATGGAAACTGAACGCGCCAGCCCCCGGTATTCGGACATCGACGTTTGGGACCCGTCCGACATCCTGGACGCCATGATCGAGGGGCAATTCACGGCGGTCGCGGCCGTGCGCTCCGTCCGGCCGGCGATCGAGCGGGCCGCCCGGGCCACCGAGGCGCGGCTCAAGCAGGGCGGCCGCCTGATCTATGCGGGTGCCGGCACGTCGGGCCGGCTCGCGGTCCAGGACGGCGCCGAACTGATGCCGACCTTCAGCTGGCCGCAGGACCGCCTGCTGCTGCTGATGGCGGGCGGCAAGGATGCGCTGCTGCATTCCGTCGAGGGCGCCGAGGACGAAACCGAGCAGGCGGTGCGGCTCATTCGCCAGCACAACGTAGCGGTGAGCGACGTCGTGATCGCGGTTGCGGCGAGCGGCACCACCCCGTTCACGCTGGCGTGCCTGCGCGAAGCCAAGAAGAACGCGGCGCTGACCATCGGGATCGCTAACAATCAGGATACGCCGCTGCTGCAGGAAGCCGACCATCCGATCTGGCTCGACACCGGATCGGAACCGATCGCGGGCTCGACCCGCATGAAGGCCGGGACCGCGCAGCGCATCGCGCTCAATCTGCTTTCGTCGCTGGTCATGATCATGCTCGGCCGCGTCTACGAAGGACTGATGGTCGACGTCCAAGCGGTCAACAAGAAGCTCGTCCGCCGCAGCGAGACCATGTTGCAGCGTCTCACCGGCCGCAACCGCGAAGACGTTCGCGCCGCGCTGCGCAAGGCGGACGGGAGCGTCAAGCTCGCGGTGTTGCTCCTGCAAGGTTGCAACCCGGACGAGGCGACGACGATTCTCGATCGCGCTGGCGGGCGGCTGCGCACCGCGCTGGCGGCGATCGGGCGCGAGAGCGCACTGAAGAATGCGCCTGAGATCGCCTCGCCGCCCATGCACGACAGCCTGATCGACGACTGAGCGCTTCAACCGACCGGAACGACGCTCACGGTCACGCTGATCTTCTGGCCGCCCGACGCAAATACGACGCCGTCAATCGGCGCCACGTCCGCATAGTCGCGGCCGATCGCCAGCACCGCGTGCTCGGTGCCGGCGTGGACGGCGTTCGTTGGATCGAGCCCGTACCAGCCGGTCGAACCTCCGCACCAGACCAGCACCCAGGCGTGCATGGCGTTGGCGCCCTGCAGCGTCACGTCCTCGGGACCCTGCGCGGTGCGCAGATAGCCGCTCACATAGGCGGCCGGAATGCCAAGCCCGCGCAGCCCCGAAATCATGATGTGCGCAAAGTCCTGGCAAACCCCGCGGCGCAGCGCGAACGACATCGGCGCCGTGGTCGAGACCGTGGTGGCGCCGATCTCATAGATGAAATCGTCCTTGATCCGCCGCATCAGTTCGAGCGCGCCATCGAGCACCGGTCGCCCGGGCGGAAAGCTCACGCGCGCGTACTCGCGAATCTCCGGATCGAGCGGCACCTGCCGGCTCGGGAACACGAAATGCGCCGGCGACATCGGACCGAAGTCGCTGGTCATGAACACCGCGTCGCGTAGTTCTTCCCACGGCGGCGAACCGAACAGATCGGGATGCTCGACGTCCTCGACCGTCACCCGGGCCGCGGCCCTGACGACCAAGCGGTCGTGCGGCGCGTTGAGTGCGATCCAGGTCATGCGGTTGCCAAAGAAATCCGTGCCCTCACGCCGCCCGACCGGTACCGGATCGATCTCGAGCGCACTTGCGTGCACGCGCTGGCCGGGACGATCGACCGGGGTAAGGCGCAGCACATGGCGTGCATAGCTGACCCTGGAGGCGTAGCTGTACGACGTGGTCTGACGGATGTCGTAGATCACGCGAGCGCCTCCCGCTCCGAATCCGATCGATCGTTGTGGGTCAGATAGAACGCGGTGATCTCGTCGGAGAGCGCCAGCAGCCGGTCTTCGATTCCCATGATGACCGCGTCGTCGATCACCGCTGCGTCCGCTGTGCGCAGGCTGGCGGCGAGCGCGACCGCGATGATCTGCGGCGGTGACAGACGGCCATCGGCCTGATGCTTGGGCAGCTCGGACAGGTGATGCTCGATGCGGTCGAGCTGATAGGCGACCGAGCGCGGATTGTTCGGATCAAGCATCACGAGATCGATCACCGGCGCGCGCGCCGCGACCATCACGTACCGCTGCCGATAGGTGATCTGGCTGTCGGCAAGTTCGAGCAACACGTCGAGCGCCCCTTCCGGCGCGTCATCGTCGGCGAACTGTCGTACGAAGCGGCAGGTCGCCATCGACCGCTCGATGCGGCGGCCAAGCTCGAGAAAGCGCCAGCCCGCAAGCTGGCTCATGTTTTCCTGCGCCAATCCGGAGAATGACGAGATCACACGCAGCGCGGCATCGACCCGGTCGAGCATCGTGGTTTCCGATGGACCCGGCGGCAGCGGCACGTTGATGGTCGCGACCAGGCGGGTGAGCGCGCGCCAGGCGTCGGGCGAGAACCGATCGCGGATGACCGAGGCGGCCGAGCGCGCAGCGACGGCAAGATGCGGCAGCGAGCCCTCGAAACTGCCGCGGATGAACGCCGCCCGTGCGATCAACATCGCCTTGGCGTGCGGGATGTCGTTGGGGCCAGCGCTCCAGGCCCCCAGCAGGTCGGTGATGCGCGCGATGACGGGCGCCGACGCCTTGTCGTGCTCGGTCACGCGGTGGATCAGGGCGCGCACCAGCCGCAATGTCGCCTCAGCGCGCTCGACGTAGCGGCCGACCCAGTACAGGTTATCCGCCGCGCGGCTCGGCAGTACGCCGGCCGCGCGCCTGATCGTGATGCGCTCGGGGCTCGGCAGCAGCGTGGTCTCGATCACCGGCTTGTCGGAGAGGACCCAGGCGTCGGCGGTCGACGCGCCATGCTGCAAATTCACGGCACGCGCATCGACGTGCTCGGCGATGCGCACGAACCCGCCCGGCATGACAATCCAACCATCGGCTACTTTGGCGAGAAACAGCCGCAGAATGAACGGGCGCGGCTCCAGGCGGCCGTCGCGCAAGACCGGCATGGTCGACAAGGTGACGGCTTCCTGCGCCACGTAATCGACGGAGCGGATCGCGATGTCCTTGAGGATGCGCTGGCGACGTTCAGGGTCGAGCGCGGCACCGAGCACACCCTGACCCAGTCCATGCGACCCGGCGTCAACGGAGAACGCCGGCGCGATGACCATATGGTCGAGCTTGCCGATGATCTCCTCGCGCAGCTTGGGATGTCCAAGCCACCAGGTAGCGACATTCGGGATGCTGAGCTTGCTGCCGGTGAGCGCGGGCGCGAGCGCCGGCAGAAATGCCAAGAGCCCGGGCGCTTCGACAAGGCCGGCCCCGAGCGCATTCGCAATCACGACTTTGCCGTCGCGCACCGCTTGCACCAGCCCCGGGACGCCGAGCCGCGACTGTGTATTGAGTTCGAGCGGATCGGCGAAATCGGAGTCGAGCCGGCGCAGGATCACTTCAGTGCGCTTGACACCCGACACGGTGCGAATGAACACGCCGTCGTCGCGCACCGTGAGGTCGGAGCCCTCCACCAACAGGAAACCGAGATAGCGCGCGAGGTACGCGTGCTCGAAATAGGTCTCGTTCATCGGGCCGGGCGTGAGCACGCAGACGCGCGAATCATCTTGCCGGTTGAGGCGCGTGAATTCGGCCTGCAGAGCCTGGAAGAATTGCGCGAGCCGCTCGACATGCAGCGTGCGGTAGATGTCGGGCAGCGCGCGGGCGAGCGCGAGCCGGTTCTCGAGCGCGTAGCCGGCGCCCGACGGTGCCTGCGTGCGATCACTCAGCACCCACCACTTGCCCTCGGCCGAGCGGCCGAGATCGACCGCGCAGAAGCGCAGGTGCGCACCGCCCGCAGGCACGACCCCCGCCAATGGCCGCAGGAATTCCGGATTGCCGGCAATCAGCGTCGCGGGAAGGCGGCCGGTGCCGATCAGTTCGGCCGGCCCGTAGACGTCAGCCAGCACGGCCTCGAGCAACGCGGCACGTTGGGCGAGCCCAGACTTAAGTGCCTCCCATTCGGCCGCATCGATCAGGAGCGGCACATAGCTGAGCGGCCACGACCGCTCGGCACCGGCCGGATCCTCATAGACCCGGTAGAACACGCCGGACTCGCGCAGATGGCGATCGGCAACCGCGCGGCGGCGGTTGATCTCCTCATCGCCGAGTGCGGCCAGCATCGACAGGAACGGCCGCCAGTGCGCGCGCACGCGGCCATCGCGACCCATCATCTCGTCGAAAATGCCCGGCAGCGGCTTGTAGCCCGACAAAAGGCGTTCGAGCGGAACATCCGTTTCGCGGACGCCGTCGAGGGACATGACCATGCCGCTATGACGCCCTGCCCGGCCGCCGCAGATCGAGCGTCGCCGGATACTCGATGCTGCGTTCCTCGGGCGGATCGTGATCAATCAGACCGGGCGTATGACCGTGATCCTGGAAACGCGTGCGCCGGCGCGCCTCCGCCTCGTAGGAATTCACCGGGAAGGTTTCATAATTGCGGCCGCCCGGGTGCGCCACGTGATAGACGCAGCCGCCAAGCGAGCGCCGACTCCAGGTATCGAGGATGTCGAAGGTGAGCGGCGCGTCGACGTCGAGCGTCGGATGCAGGGAGGAGTGTAGCTTCCAGGCCTTGAAGCGCACACCCGCCACAAATTCGCCCGGCCGGCCGGTGGAGATCAGCGGTACGCGCCGTCCATTGCAGGTCACGACATGGCGTGCGGAGTTCAATCCTTCGACCTTCACCTGCAGCCGTTCGACCGACGAATCGACGAATCGCGACGTACCCCCGACCGTACCTTCCTCGCCGAGCACATACCAGGGCTCGAGCGCATGCCGCAGCTCAACCCGCACCCCGCCGTGGTTGACCGCCCCATAGGACGGGAACCGAAACTCGCGCTGCGCCGCAAACCAGAGCGGATCAAACCGGTAGCCCTCACGGGAGAGATCGTCCAAAACCTCGAGGAAGTCCTGCCAAACGAAATGCTCCAGCATGTAGCGGTCATGCAGCGCCGTCCCCCAACGCACCAGCGGTGCGTCGAGCGGTTCGCGCCAGAACCAGGCGACCAGCGCGCGCAGCAACAACTGCTGGGCGAGGCTCATGCGCCCGTCGGGCGGCATTTCGAACGCCCGGAATTCGACGAGGCCGAGCCGCCCGGTCGGCCCGTCGGGCGAGAACAACTTATCGATGCAGATCTCAGCGCGGTGGGTATTGCCGGTCACATCGACCAGCATGTTGCGAAACAGGCGATCGACCAGCCAGGGCTGCGGCGGTGTTCCCATCCATGGCGCCGGAACCAGCCCGAGCGCGATCTCCATTTCGTAGAGCAGGTCCTGGCGCGCCTCGTCGATGCGCGGCGCCTGACTGGTTGGACCGATGAACAGGCCGGAGAACAGATAGGAGAGCGACGGCCGCCGCTGCCAGTAGAGCACCAGGCTCTTGAGCAGATCCGGGCGGCGCAGAAACGGGCTGTCCGCCGCGTTGAGCCCGCCCAGCACAATGTGGTTGCCGCCGCCGGTGCCGGTGTGCCGCCCGTCGATCATGAACTTGTCGGTGCCGAGCCGCGCCTGGCGCGCCAAATCGTAAAGCGTGCGCGTCGTGTCCACCGCCTCGCGCCACGACGTGGCCGGGTGAATATTCACTTCAATCACGCCAGGGTCGGGCGTGACCTTGATGACGTTGACGCGCGGATCTGGCGGCGGCGGATAACCTTCGAGCTGGATCGGAACCCCGAGCCTCTCAGCGGTCGCCTCGATGATGGTGATCAGCTCCAGATAATCTTCGAGCCGCTCGACCGGCGGCACGAACACGCAGACGCGGCCGTCGCGAATTTCCGCGGTCAGCGCCGTGCGCACCGGAACGCCGACGGCTTGCGGGGTGGCCGTCGCTTGCATGGTGGCCTGCGCGACCGAGGCGTCAGACAACTGCGGCGCGCCTGAATTGTCGCGGCCGACGCTGGCGAGTGCCGGCACGCTCGCACGTGAACCGGGCAATGGCCCGCGCGGAGCAAACGGGTCGGCGGGAACCACGTGTGGATAGACTGTCGGCTCCAGCTTCGGCAGTGATTGCAGCGGCAGGCGAAAGCCGATCGGGGAATCACCTGCCATCAGGAACAGGCGACCGCGTCGCGTGCGCCAGATTTCGCTCATCCATCCGGGCGCCGCTTGCGCGGTCCAGCGCTGGACCGGCAACACGTAACCGGCAGGCTGGGTCAGCCGGCTCTCAAATGCCCGCATGATCCGTGCGCGCTCCTGCGGGTCGTCGATCTTCGGGTCGGCCGGATCGATGTTTTCCGGCAGTTCGCCTTCCTTCACCATGCGATCGGCCGGATCTTCGTAAGCCGGCTGCACGAACTTCCTCGCGATGCCGAGCCGTTCGGCGACGTGTTCCGCGAAGGCGTGCGCGTCATCAGGCGTTGCCGCATGCATTCCGGCTTCGGCCGCGAACATTCCGGCATTGCGCCAGATCGGCACGCCGTCGCGCCGCCAGAACAACGAGAACGCCCAGCGCGGCAGCGGCTCGCCCGGATACCACTTGCCTTGGCCGTGATGCAGGAAGCCGCCGGGCGTAAAATGATCGCGCAGGCGGCGCACCAGGTTGTCGGCCAGGATGCGCTTGGTCGGGCCGACCGACGCGGTGTTCCACTCGGCCGACTGATAGTCGTCGATCGACACGAACGTCGGCTCGCCGCCCATGGTGAGCCGCACGTCCTGGGCGACGAGGTCGGCGTCGACCTTGTCGCCGAGCGCATCAAGCGCAGTCCAGGCCTCGTCGGAAAACGGATAGGTGACGCGCGGCTTTTCGGCCATGCGCGCCACGTTCATGTCGAACGCAAATGACGTCTCCGCGGGCTCGACCGCGCCGGTGATCGGCGCCGCCGACCGGTAATGCGGCGTCGCCGCCAGCGGCAGATGACCTTCCCCGCACAGCAGCCCGGAGGTCGCATCAAGGCCGATCCAGCCGGCGCCCGGCAGATAGACCTCGCACCACGCGTGCAGGTCGGTGAAGTCGTGCTCGGTACCCGACGGCCCGTCGATCGCCGGCACGTCGGGACGCAGCTGAATGAGATAGCCCGACACAAAGCGGGCCGGCATGCCGAGGTAGCGCAGAACCTGCACCAGGAGCCAGGCCGAGTCGCGGCACGAGCCGGACGCCGCGGCCAAGGTTTCGTCCGGGCTCTGCACGCCCGGCTCCATGCGGATCACATATTTGATCTCGCGCCAGAGCCGCTGGTTGAGCTCGACCAGGAAGTCGATCGTCTTGCCGGGATCAAGCGGGATCGAGCCCAGGAAGTCCTTGAGTCGCGGCCCGATCGGCTCGAGCTCCAGATAGGGCGCGAGTTCCTGGCGCAGCTCGGCCGGATAGGCGAACGGAAAGATCTCTCCGTAAGGTTCGATGAAGAAGTCGAACGGGTTGAACACCTCCATGTCGGCCAGGAGGTCGACCGTCACCGAGAACTCCGCGGTCTTTTCGGGAAACACGAACCGCGCCAGCCAATTGCCGTGCGGGTCCTGCTGCCAGTTCACGAAATGATCGGAAGGGGTGACGGTGAGCGAATAGCCTGGAACGCGCGTGCGGCAATGCGGAGCGGGCCGCAGCCTGATGACCTGCGGGCCAAGTCCGACCGGACGGTTATAGTGGTAGCGGGTGGCGTGATGCAGACTGACCAGGATCGACATCGCACGCTACCCCACCGTCAACTCTTGCCAGTTTGGACCGCCCGCAGGAATCCGAAAGCCCGATTATTAGGCATGCAACCGTAGTTTTGACCGCATTCCTAGGTGTATTTTCAACGCTCTGGTTGCAATTTTCAGGCCGCCGCTGAAGTCCCCGGACCCCTTGGGATCCTGGTTGCGAGTCAGGCGTTCTCGGGCGCCGCTGTTCCGCTCCGCCTCAGGATCGCCTCATGATGGCGCCCCTGACGGCTCGCCTCTGCGGGGTCATGCGGCCGGCAGAGCGTCTCCGGCGCGCGGCGCGGGCGGCGGCGTCATGCCCATCGACACGTAGACGCTGGTCAGAAGCTCGACCCCGATGTCGGCCGGCTTGACCCATTTGGTCGGCACGTAGATCAGGGCACCGCCGACCGGCACCGGCGCCGAGGGCACCAGCACTGCCGTATAGGGTTCCTCTCCGATCATGATCGGGTTCGGCAGCGGGCACAGCGCCAGGACGGCGGCGCTGCCCTCACCACCGAAGAAACACCACACCGGCCGCATGCTCTGCAGGCTGTCGCCGTCCTTGCGGTCGACGATCGCCACGACCTTCTTGGCGAGGTCGTAGATGTTGCCAACCAGCGGGATGCGGTGCAGCAGCGTGTCGACGAGACGACCCAGGCGCAAGCGCACGTTGGTCTCGACCACCAGGCCGAGCATGTAGATCGCGGCGAGCACGATCCCGATCCCGATCAGGTAGGCCACGATCTGCGAGGAGACAAAGCCGATTCCGAGCGCCACCAGCCCGCGGCCGAACAGGCTGCCGGGCCCGACGAAGCCGTAGATGAGATTGACCACCCAGGCAAGCAGCGCAAGCGTGAGCACGACCGGAAGAACAACAAGCAATCCGGCAATGAACGGGCGAACGAGTTGGGTCATGGGGGCCTGCCTGAAGTTATCGCTCAGTGTAGCGGGCAGCCGGGGTGTCTACCAATAGATCGTAATTGTCTGGCGGGCTTGGTCAGCGCCGTTCGGACTTCGCCGCCATCGCCGGCAGCGTCGCTGCCGCGGTCGCAGCCGCCGCGATCGAAAGCGCCGCGGCGCCTGCGAGGGACGTCTGGTAACCGAACGCGAACGACCCCGCGCCGGCTGCAAGCGCGACGCCGATCAACTGCGCGATGCGGCTGACCGCGTTGTTGACACCGGAGGCAAGCCCTTCGTCGGCCGAACCGATGCTCGAGAGCACCGATGTGGTCAGAGGGGCAACCAGCGCCGCAAGTGAAATGCCCAGCACTGCCATCGGGCCGATCACGCCAAACGTCAGCGATGCATCTTGACCAAGCGCCAGCCAGATGAAGGCGAACGCGGCTCCGACAGGTCCGACGATCAGCATGACTCTTGGCCCGACCGCATCGGCCAAACGTCCGAATGCCGGCGACAGCGCCGCCATGGCGAGCGTGAACGGCAGCAACGCAAACGCAGCGCCGGTCGATGACAAACCGCGCCGGTCGATCAGATTGAAGGGAAGCAAAAAGAACATGATGGAGAGCCCCGCATAGACCATCAGGGTCGCAAGGTTGAGGCCCACAAAGGCTTGATTGTGCAGCAGATAGGGTGGCGTCATCGGGTGCTTGCTCACGCGTTCCCAATGCGCGTACGCAGCTAGTCCGCCCGCCGCCAGCCCAATCGCGATGACGATACCAAGCGACGAGCCGGCGTCCGCGGCCGCCCGATCGCTGGAACCTATCCGCCCGAGCGCCCACGCCAATGCCGCAAGCACACCGGCCAGGATGCCGGCGCCGACGAAGTCGAAGCGGTGCTGTTCCGGGCGATCCGCGGGCGCGAAGGTCGCCAGAATCGCAACCGCCAGCAACGCGATCGGCGGGTTGATCCAGAATATCGACTGCCATCCGAACGTGTCGATCAGCAAGCCGCCAAGCACCGGGCCTGCCGCGGTCGTCAATGCCGAAGCGCCAGCCCAGATCGCGACTGCCGCGTTGCGCTCATCGCGCGGATAGGTGGCACCGATCAGTGCGAGGCTCGCCGGAGCAACCAGCGCTGCGGCAGTGCCTTGCGCGATCCGTCCGATGACCAACGCGACGGCGGACGGCGCCAGCGCGCACCCGATTGACGCCAGCCCGAACAGGACGCAACCGATCGCGAGCACACGGGCTTTGCCGTAGACGTCGGCCAGCGCGCCGCCGATCAGGGTCAGCGAGGCGAGTGCGAGCAAATATCCGGTGAGGACCCATTGGACCGAGGCGAGGTCGGCGGCGAAATGCGCACGCAGCTTCGGCAACGCGACGACAAGTACCGAGCCGTCGATGTATGCCATCGAGGACGCAAGCACGCAGGCTGCGAGCACCATGCGGCGGCGCGGTAGCGCGATCTCGCGCCCCAGTTCGCGCGGACAAGGCTGCGCGCCGATGATGCCGCGACCGCACGGTTCCACGATTGGCTGCGTCATGACCGGATCTTACCGTCAAGTTCACCAATTCGCGTTGCGCTCGTTGTCCCACGAATGGCCCGGTCATGCGCCGGTCGCGCGTTCCTCCTTGACCTGATCCTTGCGCACGCGGATGAGCTCGCCCGCGAGATCATTGAGCGCCGGCGGCGGCAGTGCCGCGAACGGCAGCGGACGCGTCACCTCGATGGCGGCAAGGCCGAGCCGAGCCGTCAGCAGGCCGTTGAGCACACCTTCGCCGAGACGGGCGGAGACGCGGGCCGCGACACCGTGGCCGAGTACTTGCGAAATCAGGCTGTCGCCGGCCGCCATGCCACCGGTCAGCGCCAGGTGAGACAACACCAGACGGAATAGCCGGATCATGCCGAGCGTGCCGGGACGGCTGCCGTAGAGGCGCGCCAGCCGGCGCATGAGCGAGAGCGCCGTGAACAGAACAAACAACAAATCGACGGCGGCGCGCGGGCTCACCGCGGTGACCAGCGAAACACGCTTGGCGGCGTTCGAGACCATGCGGCGCGCTTCGGCGTCGAGCGGTTCCATCAGCTCGCGCTCGGCGAGACGGATCAGATCGGCGCCGTCGATGATCTCGCCGAGATGACTTTCGAGATTGGCGCGCGCGTGCGCGAGCCGCGGCGTCGCCCGTTCGAACGCGAGCAGCTCGCGCACCACCGCGCGGCCTTCGGTGCGATCATCGGTCACGAGGATCTGGGTGGCGCGCGCCTGCAGCTTTTCGACGGTCGCAAGCCGTAATAGCCCGAGCGTTTCGCGGCCCACGACGACCGCGAGCGCGAGCGTGGCGAGCGCGGAGAGGACAACACCGAGGTAGCCAAGCGCGCTGCTGTAGCCGAACAGGTCCTGCACCAGCCGCGCGATGCTGACGCCGAGACCCAACACCACGAGGCCGGCGCAGGCCGACCAGAACATCGTCCCCCAGCGCCAGCGCCGCCGCGGGGGTGGCGGGACGGTCTCGACCGGCACCGGCAAGGCCGGCTCGGGCTCGGGCGTCACCAGGACGGTGCGGCCGCGCGCAGGGGCATCGTCCGCCGACGTGACCACCACGTCCGGATCGTCGAGCCGAAACGCCGCGGGCTTGCGTGGACGCTCAATCATGCCAGCCGGTCTCCGATCAGGAACTGCAGCGCGCGATCGAGCCTTATATGGGGCAGCGCCGCAACGCCGTCATCGCCGACCTCGAGCTTGGGCGGGCGCAGGCGCAGAAACCGGAAATCGGCGTCCTCCGGGTTGACCGCGGTCAGGCCGCGGAAGCTCGCCGCATCCGCCCGGAACGGCGCCTCCGGGTCCGCCGGCAAGTCGCCCGGAAACATCGCCGCCTCGGTTGTCCCGTCGAACTTGGTGCCGGCAGCGAATTCACCGGCGGCCGGGACGCCGATGATCGACGGCAGCAATTCGCCGGCACGCCGCACCTGGGCTTCGCGGGTCGCTCGCACTGCCGCCAGCGCGATCACATCGATGGTCGCGCCCGCAAGCGTAGCGCGCCCCGCCGCGCGCTCGACCATGCGCCGCAGGATCGCCTCGAGCCGATCATGATTGAGGTGATGCAGGTGATCAGCCTTGGTGGCCGCGAACAGAATGCGGTCAATGCGCGGGCGCACGAGCTGGCTCAACAGCGTGCGCCGGCCGATCCTGAAACAATCCAGGATCGCGGCGAGCGCACCCTCAAGATCGCGCACCGCGTCCGGTCCGGCGTTGAACGCGGCGAGCGCATCGACCAGCACGACCTGGCGGTCGAGTCGGACGAAGTGATCGTGGAAAAACGGGCGCACCACCACGTCCTTGTAGGCCTCAAACCGGCGCGTCATCATGGCGCGCAACGAATGCGGACGCGCCGCTGCTTCGCCGTCGAGCTCCAGCGGTGCAAACGTGAGGGCGGGCGAGCCGGCGAGATCACCCGGCATCAGGTAGCGCCCCGGCGGCAGCAGGCTCATAGCGTAGCGTTCATCGCGACACGCCTTCAGATAGGCCGTGAACAGCTCGGCCGACTTGAGCGCCGCCTGCTCGTCCTCGGGCGCGTCCGGATCAAGCGTTGCGAGGTAGGCGTGCCAGGGCGCGGCGAGCGGAGCGCGCGGGCCTTTGCGCGAAAGAATCAGGCTCTCCGCCGACCATTGCTCGTAACTTTTACCGAGCAGCGGCAGGTCGAGCAGCCACTCACCCGGATAGTCGACGATATCGAGCGTGAGCGTGCGGTCCGCGCCGCCGCGCGACTGGTATTCGATCACGAGGCGCAGTTCGCTGATGTAGCGCGTTCCTTCCGGCCAGCGCCGCTCGGTCGCGAGCGCATGCACGTGATTCTCGTAGTCGAAGCGCGGCACCGCGTCATCGGGCTGCGGCACCAGATAGGCGCGCGCGATGCGCCCGCCCGAGAGTGCCTCGAACACCGGAAACCGCCCGCCGCGAATAAGCCCATGCACCAGCGCGGTGATGAATACGGTCTTGCCCGCGCGCGACAGGCCCGTGACCCCGAGCCGCAGCGTCGGGTTGATCAGATGATTGCCCCAATCGAGCAGCGCCCGCGCGGTGAGTTCGGTTTCCTGCAGCAGGTCAGCGAAGAAGGAGGGCATGCGTTGAATATATGATCAAATGCCGCAACTAGGACGCGGCCACCTTGGGCCGATCCGCCTGCCCGCCGAAACTCACCGTAAAGCGGCGTCGTTCACCAGCACGCGTTGGGACGGTAGTACCCGCCGGGGATCTGGCATCCGCTGTTGCGGTACCACCGGCCGTAGCCATAGGCCGAGCCGATGAAGTAGCGGCTGCGCCATCCCCTCCTGCGCCAGCGGGCGTCGATCGTCTTAGTCGCGGCGGCGGATTTCACCTCCGCGGTGCTGGATAGAACCGGGGCCGCGGCGACGGTTCCTGCAAGGGAGAGCGCAAGCATGCCGGCGAGGCCGACGCCCGCCGCCCAGCGCAAAAGGACAGATGTGTTCATGCGTATTTCTCACCACTTGCCCCGCGATCCCACGACACGGGCATCATAGCGGCTCAAACCGTGCGACCGAAAGGGGCTTGAAATGACAATGCCCGCGACCAGCGCGGGCATGACGGTGGTGCAAGGCTGCGCGCCCAAACCGGCGCTCAGCCGCGTGTCAGATGAAGAACGTCAGTGCGGCTTGCCGAGAACCGAGGCGAACGGCACGGAGAAAATCTCCTCGCCCTCTTCGTCGCTGACGTGGAGCATCCACTCGCGCCAGTCTTCCGGACCCGGAGTGGTTAGAAGGGCGTGAATTGCGCGCATCGCGCACGCACGGGCCTCAGCCAAATCAGCGACATCGCTGCCGCTCTGATCCAACACCACCCCCTGCTCGTTGGAGCGATGAAAGTAAATGTGAGCCATGTTCGTCCCCCATCTTTGAACAGAACCGCCAAAGCTTTCCCGGTCTGCTCCCCCACTTCGAACGCGCACCTCCTCGTCAAATCATTAACGGTAAGCTTAGGCTCCCATGCCGCCCCCTCAAGCGCTTTATGTGCACAAACGGAAGATACTGGCCGCCTGTTGCAACGCGGCCACGAATTCCAGGCCAAAACGAGGCTTGCGATGGACTTTTTGTGGCCGCGCTTGCGGCGGCGCTCATTCAGCGTTTGTCCGCGGGCTCAGGCCGCGTTGGCCTTGGGCATCGGATGCTGGGAGCGGAAACTGATCGCGAGTCGGTTCCACAGATTGATGGTCCCGATCAGAACGGTGAGATCGACGATCTCCTTCTCGGAGAAATGCGGCTTGAGCGCCTCGTAGGGCGCGGCGGGGGCGTGGGTTTCCGAAATCCTGGTCACGGCTTCGGTCCAGGCAAGGGCTGTGCGCTCACGTTCGGTGTAGAGCCGGGATTCCTCCCAGGCGTCGAGCAGGTAGAGCCGCTGTTCGGTCTCGCCGGCTTTGCGCGCGTCGGTGCTGTGGACGTAAAGGCAATAGGCGCAGCCGTTGATCTGGGAGGCGCGCATCTTGACAAGCTCGATCAGCGATTTCTCGAGCCCGCAGTGCTGAATGTAGTTCTCAACGCCCATCACCGCTTTGAGCGCATCGGGTGCAATCTGATAGTAGGCTAACCGCGCAGGCTCTGACATCACGTCCTCCGTGTACCTTGCGCGGCGAACATAGGCATGATCGGTCGAACTCGACAGGGGGCCGGTTCGGCGCGCTGCAGAGACGCAGATCACCGAAAAAAGCACCCCGCGCTGGTGCGCGGGGTGCCGGCAAGACGACGCGGCCGGGGGGCGACTGTGGCCGCGCCGTTGCTATAATTTGGCGAGCTTACGAGATACGCAGAATTCGATCATATTGAAGCGCCGTTGCGGCGCGCCTTTGCCAGTTCCAATTCCTCGCAGTTCGCTGCGGCAGGATTTGAAAATCCGCTCCATAGAATCCGACGCCGATGCATTGGTCGGCAGAGCCGCCAACCACAAGCCCGATCCCACCGTTGCGACGATCAGCCATTTCATCTGCCAGTCTCCAGTGTGATGAGCGAGCTCGCGGAGCCGCCGATCGTTCAACTAGGCCAGCAAGCCCGGCATTGGTTTGATATCGGCGCTGCCCGGAAACACGCTGTTGACGAGCACGGTGTCGTCGAGCCGCAAATGATCCTTGAGCACGCCCTTGAGGACGGCACGCAGATCGGTCGTCGCGGCGAGGTCGCGATTTTCGTAGAGGTTGGCGTCCTTCAGTCCGGGCCAATCCGCGATGACGCGGCCGCCGCGCAGCGCGCCGCCGGCGAGCAGCGCGACGGTGCCGGTGCCGTGGTCGGTCCCGTCGGTGCCGTTGATCCGCGCGGTGCGACCGAACTCGGTGATCAGAACGACCACGGTCTCGCCCCAGGCCGCGCCCATGTTGCGCTCGAACGCCGCGATGGCACCGTCGAGCACGCCGAGCAGTCCCGCCAGCGCACCGGACGCCGCGCCCTCGTTGATGTGCGTGTCCCAGCCGGTGAAGCTCAGCGCGCCTACCCGCGGCCCGTCCGGCTGCGCGAGATACCGCGCGGCCGAGCCCACGACCTCGGCCGCATATTCGCGCACCCGCGCGATGCCGACGAGGGCAGGGTTCTGGTCGCCTGCCGGTTTTGTATCCATTCCACTGTCGCGCGCGAGCGCCACGAGATCCTTGCGGCCTTCAAGCGCGCGCGCGAGCTTTGGATCGGTGTGGACGTAGAGATCCAACAGGCGGGCTTGCGTATCCTCGCTCGCCGGCAGCGGCTGGCGTGGCATCCAGGTCATGAGCGGCGCCGGGCCCCGCACCACCAACGGGGTCACTGGGCCCACCGCGAACGCACGGCTGCCGCGCGGATTGACGCGGCCGTCGGCCTCGAGCCGCGACAGCGCGCGATTAAGCCACCCGCTGTCGTAGGAGCCCGGCTTCGAAAAGCCGCTCTCCAGCACGTCCTGGCCGTCGAAGTGCGAACGATCGCGATAAGGCGTCGCCGACGCATGCACGATCGTTGCCTGCTGCGCCTGATAGAGGCGGTGCAAATTCGGCATCGCCGGGTTCAGCGCAAAGAACGAATCGAGCGGCAGTGCCGGCGGCTTGCCATCAAGCACCAGCGCGCGGTCACCGCGCAGTTTGACCCAATCCGGGTCGCCGACCGGCGCCGCGACCGCGAGTCCGTCAAGCGCGCCGCGCAGCACCACGACCAGAACACGCGGATCGCGGCCTTCGGCGCGCGCGAGCCGCGGCGTGTGCGCCCAAGCGAACAATGCACCCGAGCCAATCAAGAAGTCCCGTCGCGTCGATGAGAGAAGAGCGGGCATGCTCACCTCCGTTGAAATTCCGGCGCCATCAACGCCAGCGTCAGCGCCTGCTGGCGGGTTTCGGCAAGCGCGACCGCAGCCCGCGTTTCCGCCGACGCCAGCGGCCCGAGCGCGTCGGCGAGGACTTCGCCGGGGTCGACCCGTCCGGCGACGCGCTGCGCCACGTTGTTGGCGATGTCGAGCCTGGCGCCGACACCATCGATCCACGCCCCCTCGGTGTCGGCGAAACCCTGCGGCGCGGGCGGCTGCCACAACGGTTCGCCGAGAACCCGTTGCCCGTTGACGAAACGCTGCGGATCGCCGCGGCCGCCGACGGCGCGCGATAACGCGATGGCCCATTCGCTCGGCCGCTTGAGCTTGTCGCGCGGTGATGACCAGGGCTCAGGCGAGACCACCAGCGTCTTGGTGACTTCCTTGAGATCGCCGTCGGTGTCGCGAAAGGTTTTGGCCAGGCGCTCGACCAACGCCGGCGGCGGATCGTCGGCAGCGAAATGGCGCGCGAGCTTGGTCGCGATATGCGTCGCGGTCGCCGGGTTGCGCGCCACGTCTGCGAGCACCGCGCGCCCCTGTTCGACGCCCGTATCCGGATAGGTCTTGTCGATGACTTGCTGCGGACCGGGCTCGTGCATACGCGCATTGAACACGAACTCGGCCCCGTGCTCGGGATTGTTGACCGGCGGTAGGATCGTCCAGCCGGTGAGCACCTTGGCGAAATTGAAGACGTCGGTCTGACTGTAACCGGTCCGCACCCCGAGCGTATGCAGCTCGAGAATCTCGCGCGCGAGGTTCTCATTGAGCCCGCGGGTGCGATTGATCCCGGCGACTGAGTTCGGACCGATCGACACCTGGTTGTTGAGATAGACCAGCATCGCCGGATGGCCCTCAACGGCGAGCAGCATGTCGGCAAAGCGCCCGAGAATGTGCGGCCGGATCGCTTCGCGCTCGTAGCCGCCCGCCATGTTGGGCACCACGTCGCGCGAAATGCAAAAATGGTTCGACCAGAACCACACCAGCCGTTCGGCGAAGCCGATTTCGGGGAGCAACGCGGCATCGAGCCGCGCTCTGACTTCTTTGAGAAAATTCTGCCGTTCGGGAGTCGCCGCGGGATCAACCTGCGGCGCTGCGGCCGGCTTCGCGGGCTCGGCCATCTTGCCGGCCTCTTCGCTCATGCCTTGGCGCTCCTCGGCGGCGAGCCGCTCGGCTTCCTTCTGGGCGCGCTGCGCGAGAACGTTCTTCGCCTGCCGCGCGGCTTGCGCTTCGAAGCCGGCACGCGAGGCCTGCGCGCTGGTCAGCAAGTCGGAATTGTTGATGGTTCCGACGCCTGGACGCTCCAGCTCGGCGAGCAACGCGCCGCGCGGATCGGAAGCAATCGCCGCGATCGAGCCCGGGCGCGGTCCAAGACCAAACCGATGCAGGGCGAACGCGGCCTCGCGGGTGCGATCATCAACCATCGGCCTCACCCATAATGACGACGTCGCCCTATGCTACGTTCAGTAGCATATCCACAGACCGCTCGCTATCGCCTGCGCGGCCGTTCGGGCGGCGGCGACACGCGTTGCGAACACGATCGCTTGCGCAGGCTCGCTCGCGCACGCGCGGAGCGGCTGCGCGCGCAACGTTGCCCTGGTCCGCGCCGGACGCGGTTTAAGGCCGCTCCGCCGCGGGAGTGCCCGATGCATTCGAATTCGGGCCATGTTTGCCACCGAACGTAGTGCTACGGCGTGTAGCACATAATCCGGCCACGTGCAACAGCCTCAATATTGCGGGCCGAGCGCGAGGCGTCCGATCTTGCCGTCCTGCGTCAGTCCGATCCGCCATTCCGCCGATCCGCCCGCGAAGTAGACCATGTAGATGTCGTTATCGAGCGGCGTGACCCCGCGGAACGATACGGCCCGCAGCGCGCCGAGCTTACTCAGAATGGCGTGATTGAGCGCCAGTTGCTCGCGCGACGCCGCCGCAACCTCCGGCGTCATGTGATCGTAGTCCGGCTCGCCGCGTGCCATTGCGTCGATGTATTGACGCAGTGCCTCTTCGCTCCCTGGCATCGGCGCCGAACGCCGGCCCGGCGCGCGATCGAGATCATCGCCGGCTTGCGCCGGCCCCACCGTGACAAACCTCATGCGTTGTCCGGGCAGTACGATCTCGCGGCATTGCCCGGCAGCATCGGCAACGACCCAGGGATGCGCGACGTAGGTCATGATCGGGACCGTACGATTGTCGCCGACGCCGGTGCGGCGCACCCGCTTGCCATCGTGGTCGAGCTCGAACAGTTGGATGTCCGCCCCGCTGGTGTTGTAGAGCAGGAGCTTGATCGGCGCGTTGCCGGATACGGATCGCAGCGCCGGCTCTTGGGCGCAGGCCGCGAGACCGCCCGGCGTCGCGTTTCCGTCAGGGCGAAAGATCAGATCTTCGGCAGTCCCGTCCGGTCCGACCAGGAGTCGAAATTCGGCGAACCCGTTGGCGAATTTCGTGCCGTAGATGTCATAGCCGCCCGGGCCGACGCCGCGGAAGAAAGTTGATTCCAATGCGCCAAGCGCCGTGAGCATCGCGCCAAGCTCGGGCATGCGGCGGTGCATGCGCTCGGCCAAGGTGGCGCTCATATGGGTGTAGTCGGGCGCCTCAAGCCGCAGTTCCGCAATAACCTTGCGGAGCGCGGCTCGCCCGCCTTCGGCCGGAGTCTGGTTCCTGAACCGATCGGGCGCCGCCGCGATGCGGCGCGCAAAGACATCCTCGACCGCCTTCGCGCTACGCGCATCGACCCGCTTGCCCTGTCGATCAGGAACCGTTGCCGTGCGAAACACGAGTTCGCTCGCACGCTCCTCATCGCCACCGCTTGTGAAGACGACGACGGCGCTGCCGTCCGCAGCCGCGAATGCCTGCCCGCCCTGCGCCAGCAATTCGAACTTGGGACCGCCGGTTTGCCGCGCGAACAGGCGGCTGCCGTCGCGGGTCACCGCAAGCACGTGCAGCGGATTGAGCTGATACCAGCCCACGTAGGCGTCGAGATCGCTCGCGGCTGCACTGTCGGCACCGGACAATGATGGCAGCGCTTCTTGCGCGATCGTGCCCTTGGCGATCGTCACGGCGCTGATCGCCACCAGCGGAACCAGCACTGCGGCAACCATGGCCTGCGTGCGCCAGCTGCTCGGCTCCGGCAAGCCGCGCGCCGTCAAGATGCGCTCGACTCGCTGGCGAACGGTGGCGGCGCGTGCCATGGCGAGCCCCGCCGGTGCGCGCCGAACGTCGCCCGCGAGGTCGAGGAGAATGTCCGCGTAGGAGGGACGGTCGGCGAGCACCTTGATCGCGGCGTCATCGCTGATCATTTCGGCAAGCTCGGCCAGGCGGGTGAGCTGCCACCAGGCGAACGGGCTAAACCAGAACAGCGCCCGGTTGAGCGCCGCCAGCAGCAACACATAGAAGTCGCCATGCACGACGTGCGCACTCTCGTGCGACAGCACGGCCCGCCGTTTCGCGGAGGTCCACTGTGAGCAGTCGGGCGGCAACAGAATGGTCGTGCCGAACGTGACCGGAACGCCGACCACGTCGCTCACCCGCACATTGGGAGCCCAGCCATCGTCGATCGGACGGGCAGCACGCGCCAGGCGCCACGTCAACACGATACCGACCAGCAATCTCAGCAGCAGCACACCGGCGACCGCGAGATAAATTCCCGTCGCAATGGCGAGCCAGCCGACCGCGCGCGCGATTGCGATCGGCGCCGCTGCATCAACACCTGCCTCCACGCCGGCCGGCGGCGATCCCGCCGATGCCTCGACCGCTGCGGCCGGAGCTTCGGTTGGCGGCAACAGCGCAACCGGCGCGTCCTCGATCATCTGGACGATCCGCAGCGGAGCCGCGGCGGTCGGCAAAGTGACGACCATGCAGCGCATCAGCACCGGCATGCTCAGCGAGGCGAACAGCACGACGATCCATGCGGTCATTTGCGCGCGCGGATCGCGGATGCGCAGAAGTTTCAGGCCAAACCATACGATCGCACCCAACAGGAGCGACCGCAGCGCCGCTTCCAGAAGTAGCGATAGCATTATTTTTTCCCGCCCTTCGTCTGAGTGATCCTGTCGGTGAGCATACGCAGCCGCTTGCGATCGAGCATCGCGGTATCCACCATGCCAACCAGAACCTCGTCGACCGAACCGTTGCAGAACCAGTCGACGACGCGCTGGACCGCTTTCGCGGCAACCCGGCTGCGCGGCTCGGTCGCCTGGTACACATAGGTACGGCCGTCGACGGTGTGGTTGACGTAGCCCTTGTCTTCGAGCCGGCGCAGAACCGTCCGCACCGTTGATTCCTTGAGGCGCCGCGCCAGTTCTTCACGCACGGCTTCCGCCGTCACCGGCCCCTTGGCCCAAACCAGTTGCATCACCTCGCGCTCGAGGTCACCGAGGTCGGGCAAGGTCTCATCCATGTGCTGTGTCTCGCCGTTTGATCATGTTGGCACTGTTACGGTTTGTAGCACAAGCATGTGCGCGTGGCCAGACCGCAGGCGCTACCGGCGACCTGAGGCCGCGCGCCGTCTAAGCAACCCGGTGATCCGGAGGATCCCGGCGCGTCGGCGATCGATCACCCCTCATTGGATTTCCTTCATGATGGCGCCAGTATCGGTCAGCCAGACTTCGTCCACTTTTTTGAGGCGCTCGAGCACGCGGCGCATGGCGGCCGCCCCGTCCGGAGTGCCGACCACGAACGAATGGATACCGATCGCCACGGTCGTTACTTCCCGTGCCGGGTCCGCGCGCGCCTCGCGGGCGAGCTCCAGGAGGTAATCGAGCCACAGGGTCTCGATCTCGGTCGGCGATTTCATGCGCGGCAGATTGAGACCAAGATCGATGGTGACGACCGGATAGGGAATCAGGGCCACCGCGCCGTCGGGGGTCTTCAGACGCGAAATAACATCGGAATCCATCTCGTCGATCGTGTAGGTGATGCCCTCGGCCGCAATCGCCTGCATGGTGTCGCCGTTGGAATAGATGCTCGGGCTCGACCAGCCGGTCGCCCGCACGCCGGTGGTGCTCGCGATCAAATCCAGGGTCTTGCGGACATAGGCTTTCTGCGCCGCGAGGCCGCGTCCCAACGGAAGCAACTGATTGGTGTTGTTGATGCCATGAGCGACGATCGGCGCCGTCGGCTGCGACGCGCGGAACTCCTTCCAGATCTCCGGTTGGGCACCAGGAAATTCGGCGTTGAGCGCGATACTGAGCGGAACGCCGAGCTCCTTGAACAGGCGGCCGACCCGCAGGTTGCCGAAGGTGACGCCGTATTGCCGGAACGCCTCGTTGGTGAGATCCGGGTTGCGGCTCGTGAGGTCCGGGCGGATGACCGGACCCTGGCCAAAGCCAAACTGCTCAACGAACAGGACAAACGACACCGCAACCTTCCTGCCGCCCGGCCAGGCGGCGACCCGGACCGGCTCGCGCGGAAAGCCGGTGACCCAGTCGGGGCCAGCGCTTTGCGCCGCGGCGGCGCCAATCGGACCGTGGAGTGCAAGCGAGAATGCGAAGATAGCGATAACGTGCGAAGTCCGGTGCCTCGAGGCCATGTTGCCCGCCCATTGTGCTTTTGATGGGCGCGATCTTGGACAAGCCCGACCGATCGATCAACCGGCATGGCGCCTCCTTCCGCTCGCGCGGGGCCCGGCAGCCGGAGTGCAATGAACCGAGCCAGTGCCCCGAACCCGAAGTTCGCACACACTGTGCCGCGGGTCTGAATGCGAACTTGGGTTCAAAGGCGCACTGGAATCATAAAGTTGCTCGTGTCCTTTTGATTCCGAAGTTCGCGTCGAGCGCGCTGCGGGGTGTGGCGAACTTCGGAATCGGGACACTAGGCCCCGGACGCGACCGAGCCCGGCGGGAACCGCAGCTCCAACCTCGTCATTGGTATGCGGGTGGGAATGGAATCGAGCGCCGATAGGTAACAATTTTGCGATGCGGCGCGCCGATTGGACGTGATATCGTGCGGGTCGGGGTGGTGACAGGAGTCAACGTATGTCGTCACTCCGTCTGTTTGGGGCGTTCAGCCCGCCACCCATTCGCAAATCCCCTTATACATACGCTGCTCCACCCAAGAAGCGCTGGCTGCCGCTGCTCGCAGCGTTCGGCTGCGGCGCCGTTTGCGTGCTCGCCATCTCTGCATGGCCGGCCAGTCGCGCGCATGTGACGGGGCCGCTTCGCATCTATACGTCGCCGGAGGTCGCGCTGCCGGACGGCAACTTCCTCGCCGTCGCGCAGCCGCAGCCGGGGCAGCGGCCGGCCAAAGCTCAGGAGGGGCGCCCGCTGGCCCAGGAGAACCAGCCGACGATTTCGCCCTCGCTCCAGATCATTGCCGAGCCGATCGACGCCACCCAATCCCGACAGGTGGCCGCAAAAGCGCGTGCGACCACACATCGCCACGTCGCCCGCAAGTCACCGCGTCACGAGCGCAACAATGCGTATGCCCGCGCCTACGGGTCGTGGCGCAACAGCTATGGCTATGCCAGTAACCGGAACAGCACCTGGTTCTAGTAGAACGGCGCCTAGCCGTGCCCGGTCCTGCCGTGCGGGACCGCTGACACTGTCGGGGCGCACCACGTGTGATGACTGGTCTTGCAGGCGTTGTTCATGAGCGCCAGCGCGCCGCCGGCCATCAGCAGCGCGACCACGAAGATCACCGCCGGCGTCCGCATTGCGACCTCCCTGTCCCAACGCTCCCCTGTGTCGATCAGATCAGACAAGTAGCTACCGTATCGACTGACGGCAAGAGGCTGCGGGGGCGGAGGACCGATTCTCCAACCGGTCACCTGACGCGGTTCATGACGAAGCACGTGGCGACGATGGCGTGCCGGGGACCCAAGGCATTTTGGGCGTAGCACTTTTCGATCTGGTCGGCCGACAAGATCGTGATCCGGTAGAAGCCGTCGGTATCAGCACCGACGATCGTCTTGTTGTCCTGCGACAGCGCCCACGCGAACGGCTCCTTGCTGTCGTTGTTCGCGGATGACGTCGTGCCCCAGATCAATGGACCGTCTTGACCAACGACCGTATGGGTGACCTCGAGGTCGCGCACGACCGCGTTCTGTGGCGATCCGGTGAGATGCTCCGTCGTACCGAACAGCAGTATTTTGCCGGTTCCTTTCCAGGTACCCTTCAGACTGGGAAGCGGGCCCTGGGCGACGGCCGCGGTCGTGGTTACGATCAGCGCCGCAGCGATGATGACAAGTTTCCGCATGCTTTCCTCTTGGCCGTGTTTTGCGTTGCAGGACGTTTGCTAGCGCCTCGCACGCTAAGCAGAATAACCGACGCTTGTCGATGCTCCGGAATTATAGGAAAAATCAGATACTGCGGTCATACGGTCACAGAATGCCTTCGACAACAGGACCCCTCTTCCGCTCCGCGGGCCGGTTCTCGCCCGCATGAGCAACCCCCGGAAAGTGCCGACACCGGACAAGCCCCGAAGCAGTGCCGGCGCACGCTCCGGCGGTCTCGTTCGATGGCTGCCGGCGCAAATAGCGACGCTCGATCCCGGCTGCTTTGCGCTGGTGATGGCGACCGGGATCATCTCCAACGCGTTTTTCTTCGCCAAGGTTCGCGAACCATCGTGGTGGTGCTTGGCACGATGATCGCCCCGACGCTCGGGGGGCTTGAGCAAACCGCGTTTGTGTTGGTTCACGTCCTGTGGGGCGTTGGACTCGGCCTCTACGGAATCTTCATTGCACTGTTTGCGCATCGGATCTTCTTCGTCGACGTCGAGCCCGACGATATTACGCCGCTGCTGTGGGTCGTGATGGGCGCCGCTGCGATCAGCGCCAACGCCGGCTCCACCCTCATCCTCACCGACAGCGGGCTGCCATTCCTGAACGCCATGCGTCCCTTCATCGACGGCGTGACGCTGATCGTCTGGGCATGGGCAACCTGGTGGATTCCGCTGCTGGTGTTGCTCGGAATTTGGAAGCACGGCATCCGGCGCGTCCCCGTGACCTACACGCCGACGCTTTGGAGCCTCGTGTTTCCGCTCGGCATGTACGCGCTGACGACGGCGCGGCTCTCGCTCGCCGCGGATTTTACGCCGCTGCGGCAGATCGCGGACGCGATGATGTGGATCGCGCTGGTGGTCTGGACCGCCACGGCCGCGGGTCTCGTGGTCGCATCATGGCGCAGCCTGCGGGACGGCGACGGCGCATCCGCGTGAGCGCGACACGTCAGCGAACCCGAGACCGGCGGCAATCGCACCCGGTCACAAATCGGGCCGATGATCCCATGTCCCATTTTCCAAACGGTTTTCTCGTGAAGGTACCTGCATAGGCGAGCGCGCTACCATCGTACTGAAGAAGCGCAAATAACGTCGCGTGAAAGCGAAAAACTAATTGGGCTGTGAACCGTATCACAGCCCGCCGCACCAACTAGGCGTAGGCCAAGGTCGCGCGCGGCTTGAGTCGTTGCGCAAACGCTGCACGGAGGTTCGCCTCATGTTGAAGATGATCCTCATCGTCGTTGCAACCGCAGTCCTGGCCTTTGCCGCTGGTGTGTGGACCAAGTCGACAGTGCTTGCTACCGGTGCCTTGGCGCCCGCTCCAGCGACGCTTTCGCCAGCCGAGATGCACCTCAAGGTGCAGCCTCTGGATCTACCGGTTCAGCAAGTCGACAACTACAACTGACGAGTTCGCACTCTGTGCCGGGTTGCGGCGGCCGATCCGACGGCTGCCCGGAGATTCTTGGCGGCGCCATGCATGCAATTGCGTGTGTCGCCTATCTTTAATGCTTGTTTTATCTGGTTGAAGAAACGCCGTTGGCGCGCTATATCCCGCGCCATATCCCAACAATCACAATCTGTAAGGTTCGTGGCGACGACATAGTTCATGGGTCAGCTCAGGAAGGGTTCTTCAATGGCTGTACGACGACGTAACGCTAACGATGCAATTTCCAGCGCCGACGAGGCCGCGCCCGAACCAGCAAGCCAAGCCAGGCGGCCTGAACTTCAATTCCGCCTTCAGGTGGATCGGCAGACCAAGGAATCGTACGAAACCAACAAAGCTGCCGAGCAAGCCGCCCTGGCGATCAAGAAAGCGCATCCGATCCTCCATGTCGAAGTCGTCGATGCGGGCGCTGGGATGACCAAGGTCATCGAGGTGGCGAAGTAGCCGCCTCTCGCCCGGCTCAATCAACCGTTTGCCAGATCGTCTGCTGGCGCGCGTTCCTGCAACCATGCGCGCGCAAGGTCGATGTCGGCCTGCGATAGTTCGTGCCCGACCGGCAGGGTGCGATGGGTCACGCTTGCGCCGCCCTGCTGCAAAGCCAGCGCGAGCCGCGCTGCCCCCTCAGCGGACATCAAAGGATCATGGGCGCCCGAGAGGATCAGCACGGGTTTGCCGGCAAGCTCAACGCGCGGCGGATGCGCGAACGGAGCCGTGGCCCGCAACAAAACGGCGCCTGCCAGCGTCGCTGGCCGCAGTAGAAGTATTGCGGCGGCTACGTTTGCGCCGTTCGAATATCCGACCGCGATCGGCGCGGCGATGTCATATGTCTCGCAGGCCTGGTCCACGAAATCCGCGAGGTCATTGGCCCTTTGGCGAACGTCGTCCTCGTCGAATACGCCCTGGGCAACGCGACGAAAGAAACGCGGCATTCCGTTTTCAAGAACCTTGCCCCTGGGAGACAGCAAGGGCGCGCGCTGCGCGATCATGCGGCCCAGGGGCAGCAGATCGTCCTCATTGCCACCGGTTCCGTGCAGCAGCAGCAGCGGCTTGTGCGCAGGCTCGCCGCGCTCGAAGCGATGGACGAACGAAAGCCTGTCGCTCATCAGGCCGCCACCTCGAGCGGCGGAAGTACCGCCTCGATCTCCTTGCGGCGCGATTCGAGGGACGACGGCAGCTTGAGATCGTGCCCGAGTGATGCAATGGGCTCATCCACCGCAAACCCAGGCTGATCGGTTGCGATCTCGAACAGCACGCCGCCTGGCTCGCGAAAATAAACCGACCTGAAATATTTCCGATCCTTCTGATCGGTTGCACGCACGCCATGATCCGCGACCGCCTTGCGCGCCAACGCGGCCTGTTCGGCGTCATCCGCTGCCCGGAAGGCAATGTGGTGGACCGAACCCCGGCCCATTGTCCCGCCGAGGAATCCCTTGGCCTCGCGGATCTCAATGACGCCGCCGCGGCCCTCTGCGGCCCGGAAGCGCCGCACCGGTCCTTCGCGCCCGATCTCGGAAAACTGCAGCACGTCGGTCAGGAGAGCAGCGGTTGGCGCGCTGTCGTTGAGCATCAGCATCACGCCGTGAAATCCGCGGATCGCGTGCTCGGCGGGAATATCGCGGCTCTTCCACGCCGGCTCGGTCTCTGCACCCGGAACGCCGACCAACGCGGCCCGCATCCCGTCAGGATCAACAAACGGCAGCGCGGATTCGCCAAAGCGCTTTTCGATCTGGTCGTGGGCGACGCCTTTTTCAACCAAGCGATGCGCCCAATAGGCGAGCGAAGCTGCAGGCACGCGAAACGCGGTTTGCTGCGCCTGGCCGACGCCCGCACGTCCCTGCGCGGCCTGGTCCCAGGCGAAGAACGTCAGGACCGTTCCGGGGTGGCCGACCTCGTCGCCATAGTAAAGGTGATAGGTCGTCGGATCGTCGAAGTTGACCGTTTTCTTCACAAAGCGAAGCCCGAGAACGCGGGTGTAGAAATCGAGGTTGCGTTCCGCCTTTCCCGAGATGGCGGTTACGTGATGAATGCCGGGCATTGCGTGCTCCACATTCCGATGGTGAACTCCACCTCTATTGGCACAGTGAGACAAAGGATGCGGCGAACCTGCGCACATTACATCTTCGCAGCCGGGGTAGCGATGCTGGCGGGCATGACGCTCGCCGCCGCGCAGGAGTACCCATCGCGCCCGGTCACCATGGTCGTGCCGTTTCCGGCCGGCGGCCCGCTCGATTCGGTCGCGCGCATCATGGCCGAACGCATGCGTACGGCGCTCGGTCAAGCGGTCGTCATTGACAACGTCGGCGGCGCCTCCGGCACGGTCGGCATCGGCCGCGTCATTCGCGCAACGCCCGACGGCTACACGATCGTCGCGGGCGGCCTGCCGACCAACGTGCTCAACGGCGCCGTGATGCCGTTGCCGTACGATCCCTTGGACATCCAGCCGATCGCGCTGACCATCCGCGCCCCACTGCTTGTGGTTGCACGCAAGTCGATGCCCGCGAGCGATCTGCACGAGCTGATCGCCTGGCTCAAGGCCAACCCGGACAAGGCTTCGCAAGGGACCGGCGGAATTGGCGCGACCTCGCACATCGCCGGCCTGTTCTTCCAGAAACTGTCCGGCACGCGTTTCGCGCTCGTTCCCTACCGCGGCGCCGGCCCTGCGATGCAGGATCTTCTGTCGGAGCAGATCGACCTGATGATCGATCCGGCGAGCGGCACGCTGCCGCACGCGCGGGCCGGCAAGATCAAGGCCTACGCGGTCGCCGATGACCACCGGTTGGCGGCCGCGCCGGAGATTCCGACCGCGGCCGAAGCGGGCTTGCCAGGATTTGAGATCGTGAACTGGCAGGGCTTCTTCGCGCCCAAGGGGACGCCGGCGCCCGTGGTCGAGAAGCTCAATGCCGCGATTGTCGAAACGCTGGCCGATCCCGCCGTTCGTTCGCGGTTGATCGATCTCGGCCAGGAGATCTTCCCGCCCGAACGGCAGACGCCGGCGGCACTCGGCGCCCTCAACAAGGCCGACATCGAGAAATGGTGGCCGATCATCAGGGCGGCAGGAGTCACGACCGATGCGGCGAAGTGAGCGGCGGGCGTGACTGGTTGCGTCACGCCCGCAGCGCGTGTGGCGTTATCCGCCAGCTGCCGTGCGCCATCCCTGATGATAGGTTTCACGCGCCTGCTTGCCGTAGGGCGTCGGGCCGACCGTGACACGCATCTCGAGCTGCTTATGGCGTTCGACCGTCGTTTTCTTGGTGCCGCCGTTTTCCTCGCCCCAGAGCAGCGTGAGACTGGTGCCTGGTTTGGCGTATTGCTCCTCGACAAAGCCGAGCGACAACACCTTGCGTTCGTTGAAGCTGTAGCCGCTGAACATTGAAGCGCCCACGACCTTTCCGCCGCTCATCACCGCGTCGAACGAACTCGAGCCGTAGTTTGCCAGCGGGATATCGATGAACTTGTAGTTTTCGCCGGCGGGCGCGAACATCGACTGCATGACCTTGCTGACGTCCTGATCGTTCCACGCGAACGTCACCTTCTGGCGATGCACCTTTCCTTCCATCTTCTGTAGGGCTTCCTTGCCGATGAAGTCGTGGTCGAATTTCGTGAACGACGCGTAGCCCAGCTCGTGCGGTGACGTGTAGTAGTCTTCAATATTGTTGGACACGAAGCTGCCGCCGATGGACGCATTGGCTTCGTAGCTGGTGCCTGGCAGCCATTCCCGGTACGGCTTCATCTTCTCGCCGGTGTAAACCGCGGGCACAGGCGACGGGATCCAACCCGATTCGAGCGTATTGCTTGCATACGCGCGTGCGCCCACCTGCACGATGCCGTGATCCTTCCCGGCGTCGATGATTGCGCTGCGGATCTCTTCGCCTTCAGCGTATGGACCCCACACCTCCAACCCGGGCGCGCCGGCCATGCCATGGCGCAGGGCACGCACCTTGCGTCCCGCGATCGTGATGTAGTCCATGTTGAAGAACTTGATGTCCGGAAACTTACCGCCATTGAGCTTGCGGATGACCTGCTCGGCGTTCGGCCCCTGGATTTGATAACGGTAAAGCGTTCGAACCACCGGCTTTCCCATCGGGCGCGACGGCGACCTGTCGTCGTATTCGGTCGCGACGTCGTAACCGCCGGTCTTGGCGTGGAACTCAATCCAATTGGCGGTAGGATTGCGGCCAACGAAGGCAAGTTCGTTGTCGGCCAGATAAAACAAAATTCCGTCACCGATCACGTGGCCATCGTAGCTGCACGGGGCAAATTGCTTGGCCTTGTTAACGGCAAAATTCTTGAACGAGTTGGTCCCGAGATGCGACAGCAATTTGAGCGCATCCCGTCCGCGCAAATAAAGATTCACCATGTGGTGAGACTGGTCGAACAGGACGCAGGTCTCGGCCCATGCGCGCTGTTCATCTCTCCAATTGGAGAACTCGGGCGCGACCACGGGATATACGTAGGCGCCGATCTGCGAGTTGCGCATCATTTTGACTGCGTTGCCGGAAGCCTTAAGGGCCTCCTCCAAGTTCCGGTAGGCCATAGCGATCACTCACTCCCTCTCATAAACTGAATACGCGCTTGGTCACGCCGCTGACGGCGCGGGTTAGCGCGCACCCCAATCTAGCATGCCAAGTGGACCCGGTGTATGATTTTGGCGGCACGTCTTTCGACCGGTCTCCCCGCAAAGCGCTTGCCTGCCCATCCACGAACGGTCGAGCAAAAAAACTTGCATCCGCTCGACCCAAGGTCATCCCCCATGTCTTGGGTACAATTTGTCACCCACGCGCCGGGAACGGGCGCGGCGGAGGGTGGCGGAGGAGTGTCCGACTTTCGTGCTTGAATGCACGAGCATTTTTTGAATTCTGGCCAGCTTACCCCCGTTTGAACCCACGTTGCTCCAGGGGTCCGCTTTCCATCCGATACCCGACCTTGAAGTGGACGTCACGGAAGGTCCGCTAAGTGCCAATAGACGACATCGAAGGGCGCGTGAGGAGGCTCGGTATTGCGCTGATGAGCGCCGCCCGCCGGCGTGGCTGCTCTGGCTGCAGAGGCGGGCACGGTAGAGACGATCGTCGCGCCAAAGTTCGCTTTGGGTCATCAGCGGAACGGGCGCGCCGTGAGCACTTCTAGTCCGCTTTGTCTCCGATAGCGGACCAAACACTGACGCCTCAGCAGGTCAGCTTAGTGCCAAAAGGCGACATCGTTCAGAACGGCACGTTGGCGCGTCTGCCAAGAACCACATTGCGTTCGCGCACGGCGGGGCTTTCCTTTTGTGCTCACCGGCTCGTTGTTCTACGATGCCAACCACACGCCTCATCCAAGGAATGTCCGGGGAGGGCAAAATGAAAGAGTACAAAATTTACGAGCATCACGAAGAAGCAGCGCAACACTATGATCAGGCTGCCAAGCATCATCGCGAAGCCGCCAAGCACCACAAAGCGGGCAATCACGAGAAGGCCGCACATTATGCCAGGATTGCATTCGGTCATTACCTGGAGGCGGCCGAGCACCAAAACAATGCCGCAAGGCAGCATGCGAAAGAGCACAGCTAAAAACTCCGAGACCGCATGTCGTCCGCATCTAAGCTGATAGCGGACGTGTGAGCGGACCTCGCCAAGCGTCTGCGCAGGGGCGGTTACCAAGCTAACCTTTCTTCGGCGACCAAAAATAAGCTTTGGCGCACGCGCCGCCCATCAGCACCGCTCGGTCACTGTCACTCAGGCGGTCAGTCTTGAGGAAGGGCTCGACGGCCTGCTCGTAGTTGACGACGGCGAATGCGCGCGTCCAGTCCGTGCCCCACAGGCAGCGGTCGAGACCCCAGACACCAAATACACGGGCGAGCGGATCCCAGATGTCCGGGAACGGATACGGCTTCTGGGACAGCGTGCAGGCACCGCTCACCTTGATCACCGCGTTCTTGCGCTTGGCAAGGTCCAGCACTTTCGGCAGGTCGGCCCACGGCCGCGGCGGCGCCGGTGGCGTGCGGGGCTGCAAGATCGCCAGATGGTCGATGATGAAGTGCGTATCGGGGTGGCGGTCGATCACCGCCGCACCCGCATCCACGTTGTCCCAGCACAATATATTTACCGGAAGCTCGTGCTTTGCGGCCGAGCGCGCGATGCGGTCGAGGCCCGGGTGACTGGGGTCGCGCTTCGCATCCTTCGTCATCATGATGCGGATGCCGACCGCGCCCGGTGTCTGCTTCCAATCTGCGATGACATCACCCGCGGCTGGGTCGTCCGGGTCGACCGGCTTGACGATCGCGAACCGACCGGGATGCGCCCGTTGCACCTCCACCGCATAACTTGCGTCGTAGCGGTACATGGAAAAGGCCGAGATGAAGATCGCGCCGTCGACGCCGACCTTGTCCATTGCGACCACCATCTCGTCGCCCGTAACGTGGTCAGGCCAGTTCGGCACACTGTGCCAGGGGCGCTTCGGTGTGTTCGCCTCATAAGCGTGGACCTGGGAGTCGATTATCATCATCGGGAAAGCTCCTCACTT
>DATIPA010000208.1:0-24576 GCA_035472475.1 Xanthobacteraceae bacterium
AAACTCGAGTTCTTCAACCCGCTCGCGAGCGTCAAGGATCGCATCGGCGTCAACATGATTCTGGCACTGGAGCAGCAGGGCAAGATCAAGCCGGGCGCGACCCTGATCGAGCCGACATCGGGCAATACCGGGATCGCGCTGGCATTCGTGGGCGCGGCGCGCGGATATCGCGTGATCCTGACAATGCCGGATTCGATGTCGATCGAGCGGCGCAAGATGCTGGTGTTTCTCGGCGCCGAGCTGCACCTGACCCCGCGCGAGCAGGGGATGAAGGGCGCGATGGCGCGCGCGCAGGAGCTGCTCAACGAGATCCCCGGCTCGGTGATGCCCGGCCAGTTCACCAATCCTGCCAACCCGGAGGTCCACCGCAAAACGACGGCCGAGGAAATCTGGCGCGACACCGCCGGCGCGGTCGACGTGATCGTGTCGGGCGTCGGAACCGGCGGCACGTTCACCGGTGTCTCCCAGGTCCTCAAACCGCGCAAACCCACGCTGAGGATGGTCGCCGTCGAGCCGGAGCTCAGCCCGGTTCTGTCCGGCGGAACGCACCGTCCGCATCCCAGTCAGGGGATCGGCGCTGGCTTCATTCCCGAGGTGATGGATACCAAGCTGATCGACGAGATCGTCACCGTGAGCAACGATGACGCGATCGGCACCGCGCGCAAGCTCGCGAGCGCCGAAGGCATTCCGTGCGGAATTTCAAGCGGGGCGGCGCTCGCCGCTGCATTCAAGATTGCCCGGCGCCCCGAGAGCGCCGGTAAGATGATCGTAACGATCATCCCGGACTTCGCCGAACGCTACATTTCGACGGTGCTGTTCGAGGGGCTCGGGACATAGCAGGCGAGGGCAGACGCCGCTCGCTATCCTGCTCAGTCGCAGCGATAAAATGACCTGTAAGACCACCCCGTTTTGTTGATTCCGCTGTTTCCAGTCAGGTGGATTCCGTTCGGAGAGTGTCGGCAGTTTCTTCCTGCAACCGGGCGCTCGGAAAGAACTCGGTGCTGGCAGCCAAATCGATCGCACTCGATGCGATGGCCGACTCTTGCTGAAGGGGCAGCCGCCGCGCGAGCCGCAGTTGGACGAGCGGCGCGCTGTTGCGGCGCCGGCGCGAGATCGCGCCTTTGGTTGGACATTATTTCTCCGCGCGAGCAGCCCGAAAAACCTCTGACACACATCGCTCTGCATTGCGCCACCGTGCGTCCCGCGCTGAATATCGAATTTCCGCCGTCACAGCGGGTCTTGCAGCTACAGCTGCCGTCACTGATCGTACCGAGCAGCGCCAGCGCTTCCGAAGCAAAGCATGCGCAAATGCCGAAAATAACGGTTGCCAACGCCAAGCCTTTCATTGTTGTCCCCCGTTGCCCGCAAGTTCGCTGATCTGCGGATGTGATCCCGTACGACGCTGCCTCCAAACTGCCGCGGCCCTACTTCGCAGCCGCCTCTGCATCCTGGCGGTGGGTACGGTCGCGATAGCGGCGGTCGGCCTGGTGCATCAGGTCCCGGATTACGGGCGCCCCGAGAGCGCCAGAAAAATGATTGTCACCGTCATTCCGGATTTCGCCGAGCGCTACATTTCGACGTTGCTGTTCGAGGGGCTCGGCGCGTAGGATCAAGCCGAGCGCGAACTTGCCGCTGATTAGGTCAGCACACGCGCCGTCCACGAACCCAAACGCAGCGGGCCACGGGACGGCCCGCCACGGCTCGTCGGCGCACAACGACGACGGCTGGCTCGACCACGGACGCGCTGCCGACAGATAAATTCAACACGGATTTCCCGCCGGCGAAAAGCGCACCGGCTTGCGTTGCTGAGGCTGCGAGCGCGAGTCCAAGCACGAGAGCGGCAATGCTTCCCAGTCTGAACGTCGTAGTCATGTTCGTTCTCCTCCCAAGCCGGAATTTGCTAACTCCGAGCTGAACAATGATAGGCACTCTGCGAATTGGTTGGAAGCCATACGCAGTCCTTTGGTTGCACCGCAGCAGCACGACTATCGTGCCTCGACGCGGATTGCTGGGCTCTCGCTTTACCGCGCCACAGCCTCGGCATCCTGCTGGTGTGTCTTGTCGCGATAATGCCTGTCGGCCTGGTGCATCAGGTCCCAGATTACGGGGTCGCGATCACGGGTCGGCAAGGGGTCATGGTCCCAGTACCCGTAACGATCTTCGCCGCTCACCAGGGTAGCGGCGCGCCGGCCGGTCGTCGATTCGACATGCGCCGGAATGAACATCATCGCAAAGCCGAGGCGGCGACCATCCGATGTGTTTGGCTCGGAGCTGTGAAACAGGTGGCCGTGATGGATCGAGAACTCGCCGGGCTTGAGCACGATATCGACCGCGGACGTCTCATCGACGTCGACCAGCGCCTGACCGCGTGAAAGCAGGTTGTCCTTGTCGTAGGTCTCGACATGCTTGTGCGTGCCGGTGCGATGCGAACCCGGAACAGCGCGCATGCAGCCGTTGTGGCGCGTGACCTCGTTGAGCGCAAGCCAGGCCGTGATGATGGTCGGTGGCTTCAACCCGAAATAGGCGTGGTCCTGGTGCCAGCTCACGAACTTGCGGTCCTGCGGATCCTTGATCCAGAACCGCGACGCCATGATGAACAAGTCTGGGCCTGCGAGATCCGCGATCGCGCCGAGGAGGCGGGGGTGACGGGCGAGCCGCCAGGCCCAGTCGAAGTAGAGGTGCCCCTTGATGTGGATTGTCTCGACCGCCGAACGGCCGGTCTCGGCTTCGTAGGCCTCGAGTCGCTGGCGGCAGTCGGCGGCCTCGTCGGGAGATATCGCAACCACCGGCGAGACGAAGCCGTCCTCCGCAAACGCCCGGACCTCCTGTTCGCTCATTACATTCGGCATTTGTCGCTCCGAGCCAGCGCTTTGTTTTCCGCGAAACCGCGTGCAGTCCAGGAGTATAGCGCAAACCAACGCGCCCCGACGAACGGCCCGAGGGGAGGGCGGCGCAATCAGCGGCGGCATTAGAGTTTTACCATATGGATTATTATCATCTATTATATTTATCGATTGGTAAAAATGGTCTAACCTGACCGGAGAACCAGAACGACGTCCGCGCTCATAGATCGCGGGGTCAACAACAAGGGAGGCTGACGCCATGGCGCGCATCGTGTACGGCCTCGGCGCGTCGCATTCACCCATGCTGACGCTCGAAGGCAAGCGCTGGAGCGAGCGTGCCGCCGACGATATGCGCAACCCGAGCCTCAACACGTCGGACGGGCGCTTCGTCTCCTATGCGGAGTTGGCGCGCGAGAACGGTGCACCCTACGGCGACGTTGCGACGGAGGAGCGTTTTCTCGAAGTCGAAGCCGCCTCGCAATCCGCGCTTGACCGCTTGGCCGACGAGATCGAAGCCGGCGCTCCCGATGTCGTGGTCATCGTCGGCGATGACCAGCAGGAATTGTTCAGCGCCGCGAATATGCCGGCCGTATCGGTCTACTACGGCGAGCGCGTCATCATGCATCCGTTCGAGATCAACGAACGCTCGCCGTCCTGGCTCGGTGCAGTGACCAAAGGTTACGCGATGGACGCGGCTCACGCGTTTCCCGGTCATCCGGAGCTGGCGCTTGACCTGATTCACGGCCTCATCGAGCGGGATGTCGACGTCTGCGCGAGCGCACGCGTCGACGACCCGGGCAAGGCCGGTTTTGGCCACGCCTACGGCTTCGTCGTCGAACGCTTGTTCAAGGGACGACCCATCCCGATCGTGCCGATCCTGCTCAACACCTACTACCCCCCGAACCAGATCACGGCGCGTCGCTGCTACGACATCGGCTGCGCGTTGCGCGCGTCGATCGAAGCAAGCCGTCTGGATTTGCGCGTGGCGATCGCCGCCAGCGGCGGGCTGAGCCATTTCATCGTAGACGACGAGCTGGACCAACGCATCCTCGACGCTCTGCGGGCCAAGGACGCTCAGACCCTGCGTTCAATCCCGCAAGCGGCGCTCAATTCCGGCTCATCGGAAATTCGCAACTGGATCATGGTAGGGGCGCTGGTCGAGGAATTGAACCTGAGGTGGTCGGAATATCACCCGGTGCGCCGAACCCCGGCGGGAACCGGAACCGGCGTCGCGTTCGCGTCCTGGAACTGAGGTCGAAACAACCGGTCGTCGGGAGGAGCAGATGCAGCAGCTGACAACGTTTCGCTTCGATCCATCGCATCGCGACTTCATCAACGACCCCTATCCGACGTATCGGACGCTGCGGGACGAGGCACCGGCGTATTTCGACGAGACGACCGGGTGCTGGCTCATTTCGCGCTATCAGGATGTCGCACGCATTCTCGCAGACACGGCGACATTCTCCTCGGCCAAGGGAAATTCGATCGTCGACTCGCCACTGCGGGTCGGCAAGACGCTTGGGTCAATGGACCCGCCGCGGCATGACGAACTGCGGCGCGTGGTGATGCGAGGGGTTACTCCGGCGCGCATCGAGGCGATGTTGCCGTCGCTGCGCGCTCACGTGCGACGGGTGGTGCGCGAGCTCGCGCACCGGGGCGAATGCGACCTCGTCGCGGACATCGGACGGCCGGTCCTCTACGGAGCCCTCGGACGGATGTTGGGCCTCGATGACGAAGCTGCCGACAAGGCCGTTGATCTCTCGAAGAGCCTGTTTCACGCGGGGCTCGGACCGACAGGCTCCCCACTCACGCCGGATGGTTTTCGCGCCGTGTTCGAATTTCTCGGCGAACAAGTGCTCAAGCGAAGAACCGCGCGTGGCGATGACATCATTTCGGTTCTGCTCGACGCCAAGGACGCTGGCGCGGCCATGACCGATCAGGAGATCGTCGCCAACATGACGACCGTGCTGCTGGCTGGCAATGCCTCGATCGGTCACTACTTCCACAACTTGCTGTACGCGCTCTGGCGCTTTCCCGACGAGCGAAAACGGGTCCGGCAGGACCTCGCCAAGGCCGACGACGCGGTGGAAGAGGGAGTGCGCTGGGACACGTCCACGCAGTGCTTCGCGCGCCAGACGACCACGGAGGTCACAATCGCGGGGACTGTCATTCCGGCGGATTCGCGACTGGTGGTGTTCTACGCGTCGGCCAATCGCGACGAGCGCGTCATTCCGAATCCGGATCGCTTCGACGCCGGCCGCCCCAAGGCGCGCCATTTCGGGTTTGGCGCGGGCCCGCATTTTTGTCTCGGGGCGCAGACCGCGCGGCACATGTTGCGGGTCATTCTCGAGGAACTGCTGCCGGTGCTCGGCGACTATGAGTTGGATCTGATCAACGCGCAGCGCGTGCCTCACCTTATGGTTCGCGGCTTTTCAAAGCTCCCGATACGGTGGTGATATTTTTGCTTCAGACTTCGCCGGGTGCTCAACAGAGATAACGAACATGCCCATGCAAGACGGCCAGCAGCTCTCCTCGGCGACCGGCGCGGTCGATCGCGCGCGCCGGCCGCAGCGTCGCGCCCTGGATACGCGGGAGCGGATCATCGCAGTCGCGTTGACCGAGTTCGCCCAGCATGGATTTCGCGGCACGTCGACCCGGGAAGTCGCCAAGCTTGCGGGCGTGCAGCATCCGCTCGTGAACTACCACTTCACTAACAAAGAGGGGTTGTGGCGCGCCGTATTGGCCGCGACCGGCGGCGCATTCCTGGACCGGTTCAACCGGCGGCTCACCGGTCTTCGCGGCGTGGACGAGGTGACCAAGCTGAGGCTGGTGCAGGAGGATTTCATCCGGTTCGCGGCCGAACACCCGCATTTTCACGCGCTGATGTCGCAGGAAGCTCAGCACTCGCGCAGGCACTTGAAGTTCATCCTGACCGAATTGGTGCGTCCCTATTTCGCGCAGGTCACCCCCCTTATTCGTGCAGCGCAACGCGCCGGAAAATATGTCGAGGGCGAGCCGTACCATCTGCAGTATCTGTTCATCGGCGCCGCAACGCGCATCTTCACCCTCGCGGCCGAAGTCAAAGCGATGACCGGTCGTCCGCCATCATCGCAAAGGATGATTGAGGAGCACGTCACCGCCTGCCTTGGCCTGTTTTTCAGGGACCGTCCCGGAGAAAACCGATCGCTGGCCGCGCGTCCCGCGCGCGGCGGTCGCGGCGCCACCACCCGCTGGAGACGGAGGCGCACGACAGTTTCATGAGAGTCGAGGCCGCCATGACGCCCAAGATCCTCCATCAGCAGAGCTTGGCCGATCTCCTGCGCCGCACCGCGCGCCGCGTTCCCGGCAAGAGCGCGATCCGCTGCGGCGACACCGTCTGGACGTACCGCGAGTTTGACGAGGTCTGTGGCCGGCTCGCACGCGGCCTGCGGGAGCAGGGCATTGGGCCCGGCGACCGGGTCGCCATCCTGTCGCGCAATTCCCACGCGTTCGCGGCGTTGCGGTTTGCGCTCGCGCGGATCGGGGCCGTGCTTGTGCCGGTCAACTTCATGCTCAATGCCGAAGAGATCGCCTTCATCCTGCGGAGCTCCGGCGCCGTCGCGCTGGCTGTCGGGCCGGATTTCGTCGCGGTCGGAGTTGCGGCGGCTGCGCGCGAAACCAAGGTCACGATGATGTTGTGGTTGCCGGGCGAGACCGCGTCGGCACCGCCTTCGGCCATGCGCAGCTTCGATGACCTTTGCGCGTGCCAGGACGTGGATGCACTGGTCGAGGTCGATGGGCGGTCGCTCGCGCAGATCGTCTACACCAGCGGTACCGAGTCGTTGCCCAAGGGCGCGATGCTCACGCACGAGGCGGTGATCTGGCAGTACGTCAGCTGCATCGTCGAGGGAGGTATGGCTGCGGACGATGTCATGCTGCACGCGCTCCCGCTCTATCATTGCGCGCAGCTCGATGTATTTTTGGGCCCGGCCATTTATCTCGGCGCGACCAACATCATCACCAGCCAGCCACGGCCCGAGGTAATCCTGCCGCTTATTGCGGAGCACAGGATCACCTCTTTTTTTGCGCCGCCGTCGGTCTGGATTTCACTCTTGCGCTCGCCGCTGTTCGACGCGACCGATCTATCCTCGCTGCAGAAGGGCTACTACGGCGCATCGATCATGCCGGTCGAGGTCCTGCGCGAACTGCAGCGGCGGCTGCCCGCGGTGCGGCTGTGGAACCTCTATGGCCAGACCGAGATCGCGCCCCTGGCGACGGTGCTCAAGCCGGAAGACCAGTTGCGCAAGGCGGGTTCGGCCGGCAAGCCGGTGCTGAATGTCGAAACGCGCGTCGTGGACGATGCGCTCAAGGACGTTCAGCCGGGTGAAGTCGGCGAGATCGTCCACCGGTCGCCGCAGTTGTTGCAGGGATATTTCAATGAATCCGAGAAGACCGAGCAAGCGTTCGCGGGCGATTGGTTCCATAGCGGCGATCTCGCCACCGTCGACGCCGAGGGCTACATCACCGTCGTCGACCGCAAGAAGGACATGATCAAAACCGGCGGCGAGAACGTATCGAGCCGTGAGGTCGAAGAGGCCATCTATCAATTGCCGCAGATCTCCGAGGTCGCCGTCATCGGCTTGCCTGACCCGCGGTGGATCGAGGCCGTCACTGCGGTTGTGGTCGTCAAGGCAGGGCTCGCCATCGACGAAGCCGCCATTGTCGGGCATTGCCGCGAGAAGCTCGCGCACTTCAAGGTGCCAAAGCACGTCATTCTTGCCGATAGTCTGCCGAAGAACCCGAGCGGAAAGCTGCTCAAGCGCGAGTTGCGGACGCATTATGCGGCGCACGCGACGGCATGAGGGCCGCGTGACTTTGGTCGCGCATCCGCGGCGGTCGAGCGTGACCGGGTGCCGTCCTTGCGGTACAGTGGGCTCAGGGGCTTCAATGACAATGATGCAGCCGTAAACGGCAGCTTGGGAGGATCATGCCAATGCGAACACTCACACTTTCGCTGACCGCAGCCGGACTTGTGCTCGGACTAGCGACGCACGCCAACGCTCAAGATTCGATCAAGGTCGGCGTTCTGGTCGGCTACTCGGGCATCTCCTCGCTCAGCGGCCAGCAGACCGACGCGGCGATCAAGCTGTTCCAGAAGCGCTATGGCGAGGCACCCGGCGGCAAGAAGATTGAACTGATCCGGCGCGACACCACCGGTCCCAATCCCGAGGTCGCCAAGCGGCTCGTGCAGGAAGTCGTGACCCGCGACAAGGCCCGCATCCTGATCGGGCCTGATTTCACCCCGAACACGCTTGCGGCGGCCCCGATTGTGACCGAGGCCAAGATCCCGACAATGGTGATCGGCGCGGCAACGACCGGCATCATCGAGAAGTCGCCGTACTTCACCCGCACCTTTTTTGCGACCCCGCAGCAGTGCAAGCCGCTCGCCCCCTATGCGGTGAAGAACAATTGGAAGCGGGTCTACGTGATGGTGGCCGACTTTGCGCCCGGTCACGACTGCGAGAAGTACTACATCTCTACCTTGACTGAAGCCGGCGGCACCGTCGTCGGCAACGTCCGCATTCCGCTCAGCAATCCGGAATTCTCCGCCTACATGCAGCGGATCAAGGACTCCAAGCCCGACGCTCTGTTCATCTTCATGCCGTTGGGCGAACCCAGCATCGGCGCCCTGCGCGCCGTAAACGATTCCGGATTGAAGGCATCCGGGGTCAAGATCCTGGCCGTCGGCGACACGACCGACGAGACCTACGTGGACGCGGTCGGCGACGCGGCGCTCGGCACGATCACCACGGGGATCTACTCGACCCAGCACGACTCAGCGATGAACAAGGAGTTCGTCAAGGATTTCGAAGCGCTCAACGGCAAGTCGCCGCGCATCGGCTGGACCGCGATCGCGATCTGGGACGCGTTCCGGCTGGCCTATGACGGGTTGGAAGCGCAGTCCGGGAGCAGCTTTGACCCCGACAAGTTCATGGCGTTCGTGCACGGCCGCTCGTTCGAGAGCCCGCGCGGCCCGATCACCATCGACAAGGCCACCGGCGACATCATCCAGAACATCTATATCCGACGCACCGACAAGATCGACGGCGTTCTGCAGAACGTCGAGATCGCCACGCTGCCAAACGAAGGGTTCAAATAATCCCGCCGCACGGGTGGAGCATCCATGACCTCAGTGCTGACGGTGCTCTTCAACGGTGTTGCGTACGGAATGCTGCTGTTCATCATGTCGGTCGGCCTGTCGGTCACGATGGGCATGATGAACTTCGTCAACCTGGCGCAGGCCAGCTTCTCGATGCTGGGCGGCTACACCATGGTAGCCGTCACCCAGAAATTCGGGATTCCGTTTCTGGCGAGCCTGCCGATTGCGTTCGTCGTGGTCGGGATCGCGTCGCTGGTGCTCGAACGCCTGGTCTTCCGGCACTTCTACGGCACCGATGATCTGACCCAGGTCCTGCTGACGATCGGATTGATTTTCATGTCAATCGCGATCGTCACCTATTTCTGGGGCAGCACCTACCAACAGGTTAGCGTGCCGGCGTGGCTGACTGGCCAGCAGGAGGTGCTGGGGTTCACACTCGAACGCTATCGCATGTTTCTGGTCGTGGTCGGCGGAGCCCTGGCTTTCGTGCTGGTGTTCGGGCTGGAGCGGACCCGGTTTGGGGCGATTGTGCGGGCTTGCGTCGACAACAATCGTGTCGCCCGCGCGTGTGGTCTCAATACCCAGCTGGTGTTCGCCCTGACATTCGCCATTGGCGGGGGGCTTGCCGGTCTCGCCGGCGCGCTGTCGGCTAATCTGCTCGGCATCGATCCGAATTTTCCGCTACGCTACTTGGTGTATCTGCTGATTGTCGTTTCGGTCGGCGGCATGGGTACGATCAGCGGAACGCTAATCGCCGGCCTGGTGCTGGGGGTCGGAGACGTTGCCTGCAAGTATTACGTGCCGCAGATTGGGGGATTCGTGATCTATGCGATCACGGTCGCGGTCATGCTGTGGCGACCGCATGGGCTCTTGGGGCGCCGCGCATGAGTTCGCTAAGCGATCCCGCGCCGAGGCTGCCTGGACAACAGTATTTCGCGTCCATCGCACGCTGGAGTCCAGGCGAGATCATCTTCTGGGCGGCCCTGCTGGCGGTATTCTTCGTTCCGGACGCGAACCTTCCGCTCTACGGCCAAATCGTGATCTGGGGCCTGTTTGCGATGTCGCTCGACCTGCTGCTCGGATATCGCGGCATTCCGTCGATGGGCCACGCGGCTTTCTTCGGCATCGGCGCCTATACGGCCGGCTATCTCGGCAAATTCGGATGGACCGAACCGATCAGCGGACTTGTGCTGGCAGCGCTCGTTGCCGGGCTCGTCGGTTGGCTTACCGGCCGCGTCATCCAACGGGTGAGTGGCATCGCGCTGTTGATGGTGACGCTCGGTCTCAATCTGATCCTCTACGACATCGTCCATCGGCAGAGCGAGCTTACCGGCGGCGACGACGGCCTGCAGGGTGTTGTCATCGCTCCGGTGCTCGGGCTGTTCCGGTTCGATATCTTCGGTCGTACCGCGTATCTCTATGCGCTTGCGGTCACGTTTGTGCTGTTTCTGGTGGCGCGTGCACTCGTCAAGTCGCCATTCGGCCTGGCGCTGCTCGGCGCGCGCGAAAATCCGCGCCGCATGATCACGCTCGGCACGCCGATCGAGCGCGACGTATCGACGGTATTCGCGATCGCCTCGGCGATGGCCGGCGCCGCCGGCGCGCTACTCACCCAGACCACGCAGTTCGTGTCGCCCGCAACCCTGTCGTTTCAGCGCTCGGCCGATGTGCTGGTGATCCTTATCATCGGCGGCACCGGCCGACTCTATGGCGGGTTCATCGGCGCAATCGTGTTTCTGCTGCTGCGCGATTGGCTCGCCGCGCTCAGCCCGGTCTACTGGTATTTCTGGATCGGGTTTCTGCTGGTCATCGTGGTTGCGTTCTTTCGGAGGGGGATCGTGCCGTCGGTCGAGACGCTGGCGCAGCGCCTGCGCCGGCGATGACCGATGCCGCGTCCGATCAGTCGGTGCTTGAGACGCGCGACCTGCGCATGGCGTTCGGCGGTCTTGTTGTCTTCGAGAACCTGAATTTCTCCCTGCGGCGCGGCGAGCGGCACGCCATCATCGGCCCGAACGGCGCCGGCAAGACGACCTTTGTGAGTCTCGTCACCGGCTTGTTGCGTCCGACCGGGGGTGACGTGATGTTCAACGGCCGGGTGATCACGCATTCCTCCCCGCAACAGCGCGTGAAAGCCGGCATCGCGCGCACGTTTCAGATCAATTCGCTGTTCAAGGCGCTCAACCCGCTCGCGTCGCTTGTCATCGCGCTGGCCGAGCGCGAGGGCAGGGGCGGCATCTCGCTGCGCTCGGTGGCACGGCAAGCAGGCTTGATCGAGGAAGCGAGCGCACTGCTTGCAAAATTTGGTCTCGCCGACGATGCGTTGGTGACGACGGAGAAACTGCCCTATGGCAAGCAACGGTTGCTCGAAGTTGCGCTGGCGCTCGCGCTGCGGCCGCAACTGCTGCTGCTCGACGAGCCGGCGGCGGGACTCTCGACCGAACAGGGGCATGAGCTTTTTCGGCAGTTGGCGATCCTGACCGGAGACACCACGGTCCTGTTCATCGAGCACGACATGAACCTCGTGTTCCGCTATGCGGATCGCGTGTCGGTGTTCGCGGCCGGGGCGCTGGTGGTGCAGGACACGCCCGAACGCGTGCGCAATCACCCGCGCGTGCGGGAGGTCTACCTTGGCGTCTGACGTCCCGGCGCTCGCGGTCAAGGGCCTGCTCGCCGGATACGGCCCGGCACGCGTGCTGCATGGCGTCGACTTCGCGGTTGCCCGCGGCGAGATGGTGGTTGTGATCGGCCGCAACGGCGTCGGCAAGACCACGCTGATCGAGACGTTGTGCGGTTTGACGACGCTGCAGGGCGGAGAGATTTTTCTTCACGGCGCGCGGGTCGAGGCGCTGCCCGCGCACCGCCGCAGTCGGCTCGGGCTCGGGTGGGTGCCGCAGGAGCGCGAGGTGTTCGGGTCGCTGACGGTTGAGGAAAACCTCGCCGTCGTGGCGCGGCCCGGCGTTTGGACAGTCGACAAGCTCTTCGATTTGTTTCCACGTCTGGGCGCGCGCCGCCGCAATTCGGGTATTCAGCTCTCGGGCGGCGAGCAGCAAATGCTCGCCATCGCGCGCGCGCTCGCGACCAATCCGTCAGTGTTGTTGTTGGACGAACCGGTGGAAGGGCTCGCCCCGCTCGTGGTGCAGGAGCTGGTGGGGGCGATCGCACGCATGCGCGCGAGTGGCGATTTGGCGATCCTGATGGTCGAACAGAAGTTCGAGATCGCGCTCGCGAACTCGGATCGCTGCCTGGTCATGGACCACGGCGAGATCGTGCACCGCTGTACCAGCGAAGATCTTCTGCATGATCAGGCGACGCTCGACCGCCTGATTGGAGTGGCCCAATGATCCAGAACGGTGGCTACAGCAAAGCCTGCAGCTGCTGCAGCTCGGCGCCGTTGAGGTCGGACACCGCCCAATAAGTGAGGCCGTTGTGCCGCCAAGTCAGCAGATTGTAAGTGTTGACCGGGATCAGCCGCGGCGCCGCATCGCCAGGGCTGGCCGATGGCCAAACAAATACGTTCACCGTGTGCAGCCGGCGCTTGTAGACCAGCGCGGCGACGCGGCGTCCGCCGATGTAATCGAGACGGGCGCCGACGAGCGGAAAGCCTTCGGCGGCCGGATCCTTCACCTCCGGGGCGAACTCGACCCGGCCGTTGAACCAGGGCTTCACGCTGTGCGGGTCGCCGGACGCAACCTGGATCGGACTATCCTGCAACAGCGAGCGCACGTGCGCGGATAGTACGTCCTGTTCGATTCGCGACTCGCTCTCCATGTATCGGGTGAACGACCAGGTGCCGAACACGGCGATCAGACAGACCGCCGCCATGGCGGCAAGCTGCTGGACCCACGGCTTGCCGCGGACCAGGACTGGGCGCTGTTCGGCCGTTGCCTGTGCCAGGGCTTGGCGCACACGCGTCTCCATGCGCGCCGGCAGAATCTCGCGGCCCGCGCTCTTGAGCTGCTGGCTCAGCCTGCGGAAGTCGGCCTGAACGCCTGCACAGGCCACGCATGCAGCCATGTGCTGGCGCAGCTCGCCGGCGCCCACGTCCGACACTTCGCCATCGATGCTGGCGCTGATCAGCGCCTGGGCCTCGTCACATTGCATCTTTCTCTTCCTTCTCGATCAACGCGCCGAGCCGCGTTCGCAGCTCGCCGCGCGCGCGCGACAGTCGCGACATCACGGTCCCGACCGGTGCGCCGATGACGTCGGCGATTTCGTTGTAGGAGAGCTCTTCGAGCTCGCGCAGCACCAGCACCTCGCGAAACGCAGGCGCGAGCCCGGCGAGCGCGGTGAGCACGCGGGCGCGCTCCTGCGCTCCGATCAGCAGCGCTTCCGGCGACGGCTCTTCCGAAGCGATCCAGGCCTCGCCGACGGAATCGCCGGCGCGTGGGGCGAACGCCTCCTGAATGGACACCACGTTGCGCGCGCGCTTTCGTCCCGCCAGCCAGCGGTAGGCCACATTGCGCACAATGGTCAGCAGCCAAGGCTTGATGTCGCCGCCCCGGAATGTCGCAAAGCTCCGGAACGCCCGCACGAACGCGTCCTGAACGATGTCTTCGGCATCCGGCCGGCTGCGCACCAGCCAATAGGCCAGATTGTGCGCCGCATCGAGATGCGGCAGCGCAAGTTGCTCAAACGTCGTTCGCGAGCTCATGCCAAGCCCTGAGAAAGGAGGTCGCAGACCGCCACGTGAGGTGGACTCCGGGCGGCGCGAATTTATTCCCGAAATAGCGCAAGTCCATGGCAACCCCCGGAATAAACCCTGCCACCCCCGAGTCTGAGAGGAATTGGTCGCGGGCCGGGCACCATAAGCCATGGCCGCGGCTGTTTTTGGGTTTCATGAGGGAGAACCGTCCATGTTCAACATGTCGCGTCGTGACTTTGTCGTGTCTAGCGGCCTCGCCGCCGCGCTCGGCCTCAATGCCCGGCTGGTGGTGCCGGCGTTTGCCCAGAAAACCCCCGACCCGCCCAAGGGAGTTGTTCCGTACAAGGTCGGCTCCGCCGACGTTACGGCGCTCTATGACGGCATCTGGGAGAAGCCGCACGACCCGGCCTTCATCGCCAACGCGTCGGTCGACGACGTCAAGGAGGCGATGGTCAAGGCCGGTTTGCCGGCTGATTTTGTCTCGATCCCGTTCACCGTTGTCGTGGTCAAAAACGGCGGCAAGACCATCCTGTGCGACAGCGGCACCGGCGGCCAGGTGCAGCCGACGGCCGGCAAGATGATGAGCAACATGAAGGCCGCCGGCATCGATCCGGCCTCGATCGATACGATCCTGATCTCGCATTTCCATCCGGACCACATTTTCGGGCTGATGGAGAAGGAGACCAACAAGCCGGTCTTTCCCAATGCCGAGATCATCGTATCCGACGTCGAATACAAGTTCTGGACCGATCCCGCGGTGATTGACCGCTTGCCGGAAGCCCGCAAGGGGCTGGCACGACGCATCCAGGCCGTGTTCCCGACCTGGAAGAACATCAAGCAAGTGACAGGCGAGCCGGAAGTTGCCCCTGGCATTCGTTTCGTCAGTGCGCCGGGACACACGCCGGGCCACCGCGCGTTCCACCTGTCGTCGGGATCAAGTCAGCTGATGATCTCGAACGACACCGCATACGTCCCGGCACTCGTCGTCGCGCACCCCGAGTGGCACGGACAATATGACCAGGATGCCAACACCGCCGAAGCCTCGCGGCGCAAGCTGCTCGACCGGGTCATCGCCGACAAGATCATGATCTGCGGCTACCACTTCCCGTTCCCGGGCGCCGGCATGGTGAGCAAGGACGGCAGCGGCTACGCGCTGACCATCATGAAGACGTAAGACCGGCGATCGACAGTGAAAGGAATGCGCATGAAAGCGTTCGCGCTTGGCTTCGCCGCGGGCGTGCTGCTCGCGGCAACGCCCGCCCACGCTCCGCTCGCGTGGGCGGTGGACAACCTCACCTCCAAGGATGCGCCGGATCTCGTCTCGGTCCGCGCCAAGATCAAGGCCAAGGACTACAACGGCGCGATCGCCGAGCTGATGCCTATGCTGGTGGCCAACCAGCACGCCGATGTCTACAACCTGATGGGTTTCAGCCTGCGCAAGACCGGCGACTACAAGCAGGCCTATACCTTCTACAAAAAAGCGCTCGACTTCGATCCCCAGCACAAGGGCGCGCTTGAGTATCTGGGCGAGCTTTACGTTGAGACCGGGCAAGTGGAGAAGGCCAAGGAAAACGTTGCGCTGCTCCAGAAAATCTGTCCTGCTGGCTGCGAGGAACTGGAAGATCTGCAAGAAGCGATCGCGCAGGCCCCGAAGACGAACTGAGGCGGAGCATGCCGTTGCAACAACTCGAGGCGGCCGGCGCGTGGCTCGGCCGTCTGCTGCTGGCTGCAATTTTCCTGCATGAGGCCTGGGCCAAGCTCACGGCCTATGACCAGGCCGTGAGCTACATGCAGGCCTTTGGATTGCCCGGCTGGCTGCTGCCGTTTGCGATCGCGCTCGAACTCGTCGGCGGCCTTCTCGTCATTGCCGGCCTCTACACCAGGGTCGCGGCGCTGGCCTTGGCGGTCTTCTGCGTTGCGACGGCGGTGATCTTTCACAACAAATTCGGCAATCGCAACGAGCTCCTGCATTTCGAGAAGGATCTGGCGATTGCCGGCGGTTTCCTGGTGCTGGCGGCGCGTGGCGCCGGCGCTTGGGCGCTCGACGCGCTGCGGGATCGCACCAAATCCTAGCCACCGACAAGCTAGGTGCGCGCCGCAACCAGCAGGATCAGAATTTCGGCGACTTGTTCAAGCGCTCCCAGAACGTCGCCGGTTTGACCCTCGATCTGACGCAAGCTAAGGCGCGCGACAAGGGCCGCGGCGAGGAGGACGAGCACGACCGCGGTCAGCCCGGGTGCCGGGCCCAGCCCGACGCCAACCGCAACGGCACCGAGCGCCGCTGCAATGATCACGCGCGCTGCAGCTGGCCGGCCGGCGTCCGCCGACAGGCCCTCGCGCCGCGCCGGCGGCACGAACCACATGAAGGCCGGCATGATCGCGCGTGCGCCGATGTGGGCCGCCAGCAACGCGCACGCGACGCGGACCGGCAGGGCTAGGCTTGCAAGCGCGCCCACGCGCAGCAGCAGCGAGAGCACGAGTGCGCACGCCCCGTAGGTTCCAATCCGGCTGTCGCGCATGATCTCAAGCTTGCGCTCGCGCCCGCTGCCGCCGCCGAACCCGTCGGCGACATCGGCGAGCCCGTCTTCGTGCAGGCAGCCGGTCACTGCCATCGTGGCGGCGAGCGCGAGTGCCGCAGCGGGCGTCGCCGGCACTCCGACCCGACAGGCAAGCCAGTACACCAGGGCTCCGGCGACCCCGACGCACGCCCCCGCGACCGGCAATGCCCAAACGGCGCGCGCCACGTCGGCGCCGCCAATCGGCAAACGGTGGACGAGCGGAAGCCGGGTGGAAAAACTGAGCGCGACTTTGAGGTCCGTAATCAGATCCGCAAGCTGCATCGTCATCGAGGTCTCGTTGCCGGGGTTGCCAATCCATATTAAGGATATCGGCATCGCAAGTCCGGGTATCACGGGGCCGATGATGTTCTCTTCTTTCGCCGAATTGCGCGCCGCCTGTCTCGATCTGCCGATGGGGTATCCAGCCGCCGCCGCGGCTGTCGCAAATCGCGAAGCACAGCTCACCAAGCCGCCGCGCAGCCTCGGACGGTTGGAAGATCTCGTGGCTTGGCTTGCGCAGTGGCAGGGGCGGAACCTGCCGCTGCTCGACGATGTCGAAGTTTTGGTGTTTGCCGGCAACCACGGCGTGAGCGCACAAGGTGTCTCCGCCTATCCGGCCGAAGTCACCGTCCAGATGGTCGCAAACTTCGCGGCCGGGGGCGCCGCCATCAATCAATTGGCACGGGGTGCGGGCGCGAGCTTGCGCGTCATCCCGCTCGCGCTCGATCGGCCGACCGCCGATTTCACGCAGGCGCCCGCGATGCAAGAGCGCGAATTCCTGGCCGCGGTTGCGACCGGCTACGACGCGGTGCGGCCGCAGACCAACCTCGTCTGTCTTGGTGAAATGGGCATCGGCAACACCACGGCGGCGGCTGCGATCGCCGCGGCGCTGTTCGGGGGTGGCGGGACGCGCTGGGCTGGCCGCGGCACCGGGGTCGACGATGAGCGCCTTGCGCATAAGCGCGCTGTGATCGACCAGGCGCTGGCACGACATGCCGATCTGCTGAGCGACCCGCTGCGTGTCGCCGCCGCGCTCGGCGGACGTGAACTCGCCGCCATCCTCGGCGCGGCGCTCGCGGCCCGCAAACATCGCATTCCGCTCTTGCTCGATGGCTTTGTCTGCACGGCCGCGGTCGCGCCGCTCGCCAAGTTGCGCGCCGACACGCTCGGCCACGCGGTTGCGGGCCATGTGTCGGCCGAAGCCGGGCACCGGTTCCTGCTGGAAGCGTTGGGACTTTCTCCGCTGCTCAATCTCGACATGCGGCTCGGCGAGGCATCGGGCGCGGCGCTTGCGATCCAACTCGTGCGCGCTGCGCTTGCGTGCCACACCGGCATGGCGACGTTTGCCGAGGCCGGCGTATCGGACAAGCCGCCAGATGAGGCGAGCGAGACCCAGGCCGGCTAAGTCGCATTACCCACAAATGTCTGTTTGGCTCACCGCGGCTGGGGACGCCGCGGCGCGGCGAAACGCGCTGACCTTATTCGAGCATGTCGCCTGCGCGAATCATGATTGCCTGCGAAAGGGGCCGTTGTCTCATTGGACAAGCCACACCGTCATGCCCGGTTCGAGCTTGGCGAGGTCGCCTTCGGGGTCGACCCGCATGCGCAGCGTGTTGCGATCGTGCGCGCCGACCGCGCGTTCGGCCTGCCAGGTCGCAAACTGGCCTAGCGGCAGCAGTTCGGTGATGAGGCCGGCGATCGGGCTCTTCGCACCACCGACCAGTACGTCCGCCCGCGAGCCCACGGACGTCCCGTGCAGGCGATCCTCCCGCACATTGAACGACAGCCATCGCTTGGCCACTTCTTCGATCGTGAGCACCGGCTGGCCCGCCCGCACCGCCTCGCCAACTTCTGCTACGATCACCTGCACGGTGCCGTCGGCGGGTGCGCGCAGAATCGTCTTCTTCAGGCGATGTTCCAACACATCCACGGCCGCCGTCGCGGCCAGCACCTGTGCGTCGGCGATGGCACGTTCCTCGTCGGTCGGCCCTCGCGTGGCCGACGCGTGATTGGCTTGCGCCTCCGCCACGTCCGCCTCGCCGGTTGCCACATCCGCGTTGGCCTGATCGAGAGACTGCTGTGCGGCAAATTGCTGCTGCGCCAACGTTGCGGATCGCTTCTGCTGTGCCTGGGCATAGTCGAGCCGCGATTGAGCTTTGCGGATCTCGGCGGCCAGTACCGCGATCTCTTCGTCGCGCACCCCGGCATAGACATGATCGCGCGTCGCGACCGCAACCGCCTGCGCGGCGCGGGCCTGGTCCAGCGCTGCCGCGAGTTCGGGGACAGCCAGTTCGGCCAGCACATCGCCGGCATGAACGCGCTCGCCCTTGCGGACCTTGATGGCCGCAAGCCGGCCGCCGATCTCGGGCGCGATTGGCACTTCCGTCGTGCGCACGACACCGGTGATCGGTGTGGGCCGCTCGGGACGCAACACGATGTAGACCGCGGCGCCGGCCAACACCGCAATAAGCACGAGCACGATGATCCTTAAGCGCCGGAGGTCACCCATTGACGTGCCTCCATCTGAACAACCGCGCCGACAGCACGGCCAGCACAAAATAAATGGCGACCATGATCCAGAGACCGCGCCACTCCGCCCCCACCTCGGTAAGATCGGCGCCCATCTGATTCAGGCGCACGAAGCCATAGACAGCGAGGTCGGACGGAAAAATGTGTCCGGCTGCAAGCACGGACTCCGGGATCGCTTCGCGCGGCCAGGCGAATCCAACCAGGAAAAGCTGGGGAATGCTGGTGGCGAGAAACAGCAGCACAGCCGTCTCGCGATACCTGAACCAGGCGCCGGCCGCCTGGGCCATGAAACTGGTGGCGAGGATGAACGGGGCGGCGAAGGTCATCAGCTCGAGCGTGTGACCAAGCGCGGAGAAACCGTAAACGCGCGGCAGCACCACAAGATAGAGCGGAAGAGCGGGCAGATACATCGTGAGATGCGCAATGCCGCGGCCGAGCACCGTGCGCAGTGGCCCTGCGGCGGGGCGCGCCAGGGCCGCGCCAGTCACCATCGCCGCACCCATCAGCAATGTCTGCTGCAGGATCAGTATGAAGGCAGCCGGAACGACATAGCTGGCGTAGCCACCCACCGGGTTGAATATCGGTTGCAACAGAATGTCGGCCGGGCTCGACGACGCGAGCGACGCAGTGGCAAGGCTACCATCACTGCGCGCGCCGCGCGTAATCATATCGGAAGACGCCGCCTCGATTGCGGCAGCGATGGCGGGAGAGGTAGCTCTGAAAATGAACAGGTAGGTAGCATCGGCGAAAAACGGCAGCGGCACGGTGTTGCCTTTAAGCACGTCACGTTGCGCATCCGGAGGAATCCCCAGAACCGCAAACACATCGCCGCGGTCGAGGGCTTGGCGCGCCTCTTCCAGGGTGTGAGCGCGCACCGCCACCGACAGCGCCCCGCTTCCGTCAACCTTGTCGATGATGTCGCGGCTGAGCTGACTGAGATCGCTGTCGACGACCGCGATCGGAACCTTGCGCAATATCTGGGTTAGATATGGTTGCGGATAGTACAGGCCGTAAACGACGGGAGCGATGATCATCATCGACAACAGGCCAGGGTTCGTAAGGAGGCGCCGCCATTCGGCGGCGAACGCACCGCCCGCGCCCAGGGATGATGGCGCGATGACCAGCTCCGCTTCGACGGGGGGGTTGCTCGTCGCGCGCGCCCCGATGACGTTCAGTCGCCACAGCGCAAGCAACGCGTAGGTCACCGCCAATACTGCGAGGAATGCGAACGGTTTTGCGGACGCCTGTGTCGGCAGCCCACGCGCGGCCTGGCCGAACAACACCGCCATGTACCAGCGCAGCGGCAGGAACGCGCTCCAAGTCTGCGCGAATGCGTTCATACCGACGATCGGAAACCCGACGCCGGCATAGCCGAAGGCCGGAGAGACGATCAGACCCGTGACGCTGAGCCCGGCAGCCAGATCGCGCAGCATCAGCTGGATCAGTGCGCCGAGCGCCAGATAGGCGACGATCACCAACAGCCCTGCGGCGATCATCATGGGTGCGTGGCCTCTGAACGAAATCCCGAACAACCCCTCGATGATGAAGGTGAGCAGGAACATCATGACGGTGAAGATAGCGAACAGCGGCGCGAGCTTGCCGGCGAGCGCGACGATCGGACTTCCGCCCGCGCAAGCGAGCCAGGTGCGCAGGCTGCGCCGACGGAACTCGGAGCCTACCGCATAGCCGGCACTGATTGCGATCACGACATGCAGCACCATCGGGAGCAGGGCACGCAGCAGAAACTGGGCGTAATTGCGCTCCGGATTGACCAGTACGATGTTCTGAACCGCCAGCGTCCCGGTCTTCGGCGCGGTCGGCGCCGCTCGGCTGGCCGGTGCAATCCCGGCGGTCGCCGAACTGAGGGCATCGCTCAACCCCTGGGATGCGATGCCAGATGCTGTCAGGGGTTGCTGATTATAGAAGGCAACCACCTGCGGCCGGCGCTCCGCTTTCAGGTCGCGTTCGAAATTGGCGGGGATATAGACCGCGGCCAAGGCCTCGCCTGAACGCACCGCGTGCGAGGCCGAGGCGAGGTCGGTCGAACGCTGCACGATCTTGAGATTGGGTGACGCGGCAAGCGCTTCGATCAGGACCGAGGAGGTCTGCGATCGATCGTCGTCGACCACGACTACGCCGAGCCCGCGAATGACTTGGCCACTGAAGATCGCCACCAGCACAATATAGGCCAGTAGCGGGACGCCGAAGATGAGGAACGGTGCGAGCCGGTCGTGCCTGATCCACCGCCACTCGCGCACCGCCACGAGCCAGAATCCTGGTCTCGCGCGGTGCTTCATCGGCGTGCTCGCCAGTCCATATAGGCGCTCATGCCTGGCCGCAGCTCAGGTACCTTGTCGACCGGATAGGCCCGGATCGCGAAGGTGCGCAGATCGAAATCACCGGTGGCGCGGGTGGCGCGCCACCCGGCATATTCACCTTTGGTCGCGATCAGCTTGACCTCGACCGTGACGGTACGATCACTCAACGCCGGGATGCGCACGTCGAAGCGGTCGCCAACCTTGAGATTCCTGACCAAGTCCTCGCGCAGATCGAAATGAATCCAGACATCGTTGAGATCGATCAGCGTTATCAACGGAACGCCGGGCGAGATGAACTCACCGGGCTCGACATTGCGTTTGTAGACCTGCGAGGCGACCGGCGCATAAACGACCATCTGGTCGATGATCGACTGAACGCTCTCGATGTCCGCAATCGCCTTCTGCACATTGGCAACGGCGATCTGATGCTCTTCCTTGGTATATCCGTTGACGGCCTGACTATAGGCTGATTGAGCCTGATCTACCGCCCTTTGCGCTCCCTCGAGCTGGTCCTTGTTGAGATCGAGTTGCGACTGCGGAGCGAACTGTTTCTCCGCGAGCTGGCTGGTGCGATCAAATGTCTTCTGCGCCAGGACCACGGCCGCCTGCGCGCGCTCCAGCTCGGCTTTGCGTGCAGCGATCACCTCGGCGCGTGTGCCGGCGTTGATATTTGCCAGCTGTGCCTGGGCAACGACTTTGGCTGCCACCGCCTGCTTGAGCTTTGCCAGCGTTTCCGGGTTGTCGATCCGGACGAGGACGGCGCCGGCCGCGAGGTCCTGGCCGCGTTCGACGGGAATCTCCCCTACGCGCCCATCGACACGGGCCGCGATGTCCATCCGAGTTGCGTCCACCTCGCCCTGGAGCAACAGAGGCTCGGGCCTTACCAGGTACCAGATCGTTAGCGCCGCGATCGCAGCGACGATGCAGCCGACGATAATCGCCGGTGCATTCACGGAGACGAGCTTCTTGACGGGTGCTTTTTTGGCGACCGGTTCACGCTCGATGCGAATCGTCGATGGCGTGTCCATTCGCTCTCATCTCCGCCGACGTTGATGGTCAGCCGGTGCCAGCGCACCGTTACCCAAACGGGTCGCCAAAACGGGCGATGATGATTGCGCCTTTACCCGCAGGCAGCAACCAAAGAGTTCGGGCCGGATGCAGCGACCAAAGAGTTTAGGACTATCGCATGAAAGCGGCTGACGCCGTCGGCGGCCTGCACCAGGCCAAGGTGACGCTCCGGCAACGCCAGTTGTTGATCGCGCGGCAGTGCGCCGGCGGGCTAGTCCCGCGGGGCGTGATTCGCCCGCCGCGTTTTCATTCCACGTTGACGTTGGCGGCCTTCACGACCGCCGCCCACCGCGCATACTCATCGGCGAGTAATTCACCAAACTCGCGCGGCGCTCCGATCTTGACGTCGGCGCCGAGCGCGGCGGTCGGCCGATCGAGCGCGAGCGCTTGCGTGCCACACCGGCATGGCGACGTTTGCCGAGGCCGGCGTATCGGACAAGCTGCCGGATGAGGCGAGCGAGACCCAGGCAGGCTAGGGCGTGTCCTCATAAATTCGCCACGTCCGCTTCACCCCCGAAAGCAGACCTCGCCGACTCCGAAGTCATGTCCGCCAAGTGCCAATTCCGGACGTAGGTCATCTCGTTGAGCGTCACCGCCGGGCTGGCGACGAGGGGGCTTGATCGGGCAAAAACGACTCATTGCTCAGGGGTGAGGTCATTATCGGTGACGTCGCCGGCACCCTTATCTTGATAAATCTCAGACCCACCGCTTCATGACAGTCATTGCACCCCGACGTATACTTTTCAAAGGCTGCGTCGAATTTGGCGCCATCCTTGGTGCTGATCGCGTCGCGAAGCTCCTCCGCCGACATCGAGCTCGTGTCTGCCGCGGGCACATTGGGAAAGAGGGTTCTCGCATCCTGCAAGGTTGCATTCATCCGTGACAGTTCATATTCGGCCAGCGGCCAGTTTCTGAAGTTACCTGCCAACCACAGCTTAAAATGACACAGTTGGATTACGCCCATCACGGTGGCAAGGCTCGGGACAAAGGTTTGCTGCTGGTTCCCTAATGGTTGTTCAGATTGTTTCTCAGCGGCGGCAACCGGAAACGACATTGCTAAGGCGAGACTGATTACAACCGAGCGACGCTTCATGTTCATCACTCCACAACTGTTCGACGATCTAGAGACATCTTTCAACACGGGATGACATCGAAGTGCAATTCCTATACAGGCGCCAACTGAGTTGGAACGTCACTTTTTGCGGAAGCGAGCACGCGGATAAGATCCTGCTTAAGCAAGTAAATGGATACGGCCAGCAGGACGACATCCTTCATGAGGAAAGGAACGTTTCCGGCCATGGCTGGAAACCCCGCAACTGGGTCCCAGCCATTCGGCATGAACGGAATGATGGTCACGGTCGCGATGAACGTGCCGGTCGACCCGAGTGCGCCAAGCACTCCCGCTCTCTTGTCCCAGAAGCCCACGAACAGGAGCGCACCGAACAACCACTCCGATACCCCCAGAAACCAGCTCGCTCCGCGGATGCCGAACACGGGATAGAGCCAGAAGATCAGTGGTCCGTTGCTGATATAGGGAATCAGCACCTTGGCTTCGTACTCGAACCACTTCTGATAGCCGAACGCCAGGAATATGAGGACCATCGACGCGCGGATGAGGTGATAATCGATGTCGCTTTGCAGAAGGCCGGTCTTGTTCAAAAGTCTGATGAGCTTGTTCATTTTTGTTCCTTTCTTGACGTTACGAATACCGCTCACAGGGCCGGCGAGTAAGCTCATCAAGCAAGCTCTCACTGCAATTTCATCCAACCAGATCGCGGCACCCAATTTGTAACAAGGTGCAGCCGAGACGATCGCGCACCGTTCCGCCCGCATATTCCTTGCGGGTTAGCCCCCCGGCGTTGTAGCTCCGGCTCCACGAGCTTGGCGAAGTTCAACCAATGGTCGGGCAGAAGCGGGAACATCAAATTGAAATCATCTTCCGCACCTGCCGCGTACCACGCTTCCATCTCCGAGCAACCCGATTCCAAAGACATCGACACCTGTCCGAAGCTCGGGGATCTACGGGCAAGTGCTCTATGTCTCCAACATCCAATCGACGATGGCCCTTCCGATTTCGTCTGGCGAATCTTCTTGAACGAAATGGATCCCCGCCACCGTCTTCTCGGTCAGCGCTGGCCACCCGCGGACGAGGTTGACCAGCTTATCATTGGCGAGGATCGCGCCTGGCTCAGCCTTCAGGAACAGCTTGGGCACATCGCTCGTCCCTAGCCAATCCGCGTATTCAGTCGCGATCGCATGCACATCGGGAGGCTCGCCCTCGATTGGGATCTGCCGGGGCCACATCAGCGTTGGGCGTCGCCCCTCGCCAGGCTTGGCAAACGGCCGTCGATACTCCGCCATCTCCTGGTCGGAGAGCTTACGCAGGATGGCGTTCGGCAGGATCTCTTCAATGAAATAGTTGTTCTGCAGGACCATCGCCTCGCCGGCATCCGAACGCAGTGCCTTCAAGGCCGAACCC
>DATIPA010000209.1:0-3753 GCA_035472475.1 Xanthobacteraceae bacterium
ACGCTCTATGTCGGCGCGGCTTCGACGTTTATTGCCCTGAAGGGTGCACCGGGCGTGGCACCGAACCTACCCATCGAGCTGCCGCGCGATTTTACGGCGATCGGTTTCATTACGCAGCAGCCGATGTTCATCGCGGTGGCGCCCCAGATCGGCGTGGCGTCACTGCCGGAGCTCATCGCACTTGCAAAGAGCAAGCCTGGTGAACTGAGCTACGCGACGACGGGGCGCGGTCGCATCACGCACCTTACGATGGAACTCCTGCAGGAGCGCGCCGGCATAAGATTGCAGATGATCCCGTACAGCGGCGGCCCTACCGCGGCGATGGGCGATGTGGGGACCGGCCGCGTCGCGATCGTCGTCGAAGGCTATTCGGGACTTGCCGGCGGACTAACGAGCGGACTGATCAAGGGCATCGCCGTTGCGTCGCTCGAACGGCTCGCCGATTTCAAGGAGCTGCCGACCGTCGCGGAGACCCTGCCCGGTTTCCTCGCCGGCGGCTGGAACGTGCTGTTGGCACCCGTTGGTACGCCGGACGCCATTGTCCAGAAAGTCAGCGTGGATCTTCGCAAGGCGATGGACGATGCCGACGTCAAGAAGAAGCTCGCTCAACTCGGCGCCTATGTGCATGCGATGACTCCTGACGAAGTCACTCAATTCACGCGGGACCAGCAACGGACCTGGCAGCCAATCGTCGAGAAAGTAGCCGCGGAAATGGCGCAGCCGGCCAAGTGAACGCCGCCGATACGCGAAACCGGGGAATGCAGCGTTCGCGTCCTCGCCCAGAAATTGACGGAGAGATACCGGACATGGAGCCGTTACCCAAAGGCGCAAACTTCATTCGTGCCAAGACCCTCTGGGAGATCGGCCTGCACATCGCGGGCAATCCGGCGACGCCGTATGGCGGCAATCGCGACATGGTCATCACCATCGGCAGCGGCTCCGGCGCGGCCTTCCGGCCATGGCTGAGGCTCGCGACCGGCTCCGCCATTCTCGCTGAAGAGGTTGCCAAGGGCGACGGCGTCGACCTGGCCTTTGTCAATCCCTCGGCGCTGCTCACGCAGGCCTATCGCGGGGTTGGCTTGTTTAGCAGGCCGCTCCCCGTGCGCATTGTCGCGGTCTATCCGAGTTGGGATCGCCTTGTGTTCATGGTCCACCCGCGAACGGGGATCCGCTCGCTCGCTGACATCAAGGCGAGCCGGTATCCGCTGCGCGTCTCGGTGCGCGAGGACGCCACCCATTCAACGATTGTCCTGATCGATCAGGCGTTCGCGCTCCATGGCTTTGCACTCAAGGACATTGAATCGTGGGGCGGGCGTCTCATCCGCTGCGGCGGGCCGGGCGACGTTCGCCGGCTGGAGCCGCTCGGCCGCGGCGAGATCGATGCGGTGTTCGACGAGGGCATCGTTCTCTGGCTTGATGCGGCGCTCGCGGCCGGTCTATCGCCGATCGAGCTTGCGCCGAGCGAGTTCGATGCGTTGAGCCGGCTCGGCTGGCGGAAAGTTTCGCTTCCGAAATCCCGCTTCCCACGTCTGGCTCGGGATGTCGACACGTTCGATTTCAGCGGCTGGCCGATTTACACGAGCGCCTCGCTACCGGAGCCGGTTGCCTACGACATCTGCAACGCCCTCGCAGCGCGCGAGCCGGAGATTCCGTGGGAGAAAGGCACCAGCGGGACCGCCCTGCACATGGGACGCGAGAGCGACAGCACGCCGATGGATGTCCCGCTCCACCCCGGCGCGGAGCGCTGGTATCGCGAACACAAGTGAAGAGCCACGGCCCGCGCGCAAAATGTACTTGCGCCAAAATAGATAAAATGTATGTCGGTTTGCTAATGCGCGGCTTCGCGCCCACCTGAAAACTTGCCAGCAGGTAGACCTCGTCCTGAGGCTGCTCCGGAATCGCAGAATCCGCGCATCCATGTTGATGGCTTCAGGAGCAAAAACGGCGCTTAGCGCAGGCCGGCGTTGATCTTTTCCAGCACCGAGGAGCCCGGGCAGAGCTCCTGTTCGGTCAGCGTGTTGAGCGGCGCCGACACGGTGTTGAGGTGGTGGTGCAGATCCTCCGGGTCGCTGTCGACGAACAGGAGCCCGGTCACCACCAGGCCCTTGGCGGCGTGCTGCTGCAGGAAGTTCATTGCCGCCAGCCGGTCGTGCGGGTCGTAGTCGTCGTTGAGCTTGCGCAGCGCGAGCCGCGAGCCGTCGTGCTGCTCGACCACCTCGACCTTGCCGGGCTCGTAGTCGACCTTGATCGGGGCACGGCTGGTGATCACGTCGAGCCGGTTCACCGCCTCGTTGTGCTCGCGCACGTAATCGAAGCTCTTGGTCGAGCCGACGTGGTTGTTGAACGCGACGCAGGGAGAGATCACGTCGATGAACGCGGCGCCCTGATGCTCGATCGCCGCCTTGATCAGGGGAACGAGCTGATGCTTGTCGCCCGAGAAGCTGCGCGCCACGAAGGTCGCGCCGAGCTGCAGCGCAATCGCCACGAGGTCGATTGAGGAGTCGTTGTTGACGATGCCGCGCTTCGACTTCGAGCCGCGGTCGGCGGTCGCGGAGAACTGCCCCTTGGTCAGGCCGTACACGCCGTTGTTCTCGACGATGTAGACCATGTTGACGCCGCGCCGGATCGCATGCGCGAACTGGCCGAATCCGATCGAGGCCGAGTCGCCGTCGCCTGAGACGCCGAGATAAATCAGGTCGCGATTGGCGAGATTGGCGCCGGTGAGTACGGACGGCATGCGGCCGTGCACGGAGTTGAAGCCGTGCGAATTGCCGAGGAAGTAGTCCGGCGTCTTCGAGGAGCAGCCGATGCCGGAGATCTTCGCCACCCGGTGTGGCGCAATCGACAATTCAAAGCACGCCTCGATGATCGAGGCGGTGATCGAATCGTGCCCGCAGCCCGCGCACAGGGTCGAGATCTTGCCCTCGTAGTCGCGGTGCGTGTAGCCGAGGTCGTTCTTCGGCAGGCCAGGGTGGTGGAACTTCGGTTTCGCGATGTAGGTCATGACACAACCTTGCGCAGCGGCGTGACTTTGAGCGCGGCGAGATGCTCGCCGATCGACTGGGCAATGAACCGCGCGGTGATCGGGGTGCCATCGTAGTGCAGGACCGGCACCAGCCGCACCGGATCGACACCGCATTCGTTCACGATCAGGGTGCGCAGCTGGGCGTCGCGGTTCTGCTCGACCACAAACACGAAGTCGTGGTCGGCGAGGAAGCTCGTTACGCTCGAGTGGAACGGAAATGCCCGCACCCGCATGCGGTCGAGGGTGTGGCCGTTCGCTTGCAGGAGATGGACCGCCTCGTCCATGGCGGGCGAGGTCGAGCCGTAATAGATCACGCCGAACTTGGTCGGCTTCTCGGCATTGGCCTGCAGCGGGCGCGGCACCAGGTCCTTGGCGGTGTCGAACTTGCGCAGCAGGCGCTGCATGTTGTCGGCGTAGGCGCCGCCTTCCTCGGTGTAGCGCGCGTAGCGGTCGCGCGAGGTACCGCGGGTGAAGAACGAGCCTTTGCTCGGATGCGTGCCCGGATAGGTGCGGAACGGGATCCCGTCGCCCTCGACGTCAAGATAGCGGCCGAAATCGCGGCCGGCTTCGAGCTCGGCGTCGGTCATCACCTTGCCGCGGTCGTATTTGCGCGTGTCGTCCCAGGCCAGCGGCCGGCACAGCCGATGGTTCATGCCGATGTCGAGGTCGAGCAAGACGAACACCGGGGTCTGCAGCCGGTCGGCAAGATCGAACGCATCGGCGGCGAA
>DATIPA010000210.1:0-24285 GCA_035472475.1 Xanthobacteraceae bacterium
GCCTCCTGCTCCCGGCACCCAGGCCACGCCCAACCCCGCCGCACTCTCAGGCGGGGACCACGGCACCAACGCCCCGCAGTAACGCCCGCAAGCCGGGGGCCGCGCGATCCCACCGTTGCCATCACTGGTCGCATGCTCTACCGGGTCGTGGTCATGACCCGCCGCAACGAGCCTCCCATCACACCGCAGCTTGTCGCCGAGCACGGGCTCAAGCCCGACGAGTACGAGCGCATCATCAAGCTGATCAGGCGCGCGCCAAGCTTCACGGAGCTCGGCATCTTTTCCGCAATGTGGAACGAGCACTGCTCGTACAAATCGTCCAAGGTCCACTTGCGCACGCTTCCCACGCAAGCGCCGTGGGTGATCCAGGGGCCCGGCGAAAACGCCGGCGTCATCAACATCGGCGACGGGCTCGCCGTGGTCTTCAAAATGGAGAGCCACAATCATCCGAGCTATATCGAACCCTACCAAGGTGCCGCTACCGGCGTCGGCGGCATTCTGCGCGACGTCTTCACCATGGGGGCGAGGCCGATCGCCTGCCTCGACGCCTTGTCATTCGGGGCGCCTGACCATCCACGCACGCGCCATCTCGTATCCGGGGTCGTCGCCGGAATCGGCGGCTACGGAAACTCGTTTGGCGTGCCGACCGTCGGCGGCCAGCTGCGCTTTCATTCCCGTTACGACGGCAATTGTCTGGTCAACGCGATGGCGGTCGGGCTCGCGGAGGCGGACCGGATCTTCTACGCCAAGGCGACCGGCGTCGGCATGCCGATCGTCTACCTCGGCTCCAAGACCGGCCGCGATGGCATCCACGGCGCCAGCATGGCGTCGGCTGAATTCGACGACGATTCCGATGCCAAGCGGCCGACCGTCCAGGTCGGAGATCCGTTCTCCGAGAAGCTCCTGCTGGAGGCGTGCCTCGAAATCATGAGCAAGGATTGCGTCATCGCGATCCAGGATATGGGCGCCGCCGGGCTCACGTGCTCGGCGGTCGAAATGGGAGCTAAAGGCGACCTCGGTGTCGAACTCGATCTCGACACCGTGCCATGCCGTGAAGCCGGGATGAGCGCCTACGAGATGATGCTTTCGGAAAGCCAGGAGCGCATGCTCATGGTGCTGCGGCCCGAGAAGGAGGCGGAAGCGGAGGCGATCTTCCGCAAATGGGGACTCGATTTCGCAGTTATCGGCCGCACCACGCCGACGCGGCGCTTCGTCGTGCGTCACGGCGGCGACGTCATGGTCGACCTGCCAATCAAGGAACTCGGCGATGAGGCACCCATCTATCAGCGCCCGTTCGTGGAAACGCCCAAGCGGCCGGTGATCGCCGCGGCCTCTGTGCACGCGCCGAAGCCGGTTCCGGAAGCGCTCGAGGCAATGGTTGGATCTCCCGATCTCTGCGCCAAGCGCTGGGTGTGGGAGCAGTACGATCACGTCATTCTCGGCAACACCGTGCAACGCCCCGGCGGCGATGCCGCGGTCGTGCGCGTGCTGGATGGACCGAAGGCCCTTGCCCTCACCGCGGACGTGACTCCGCGCTACTGCGAAGCTGATCCATTCGAGGGTGGCAAGCAGGCGGTGGCAGAGGCCTGGCGAAACATCACGGCCGTCGGCGGCAAGCCGCTCGCCATCACGGACAATCTCAACTTCGGCAGTCCGGAGCGACCCGAGATCATGGGGCAGCTGGTCGGCTGCATTCGCGGCATCGGCGAAGCCTGCCGAGCGCTCGAATTTCCGGTCGTGTCCGGCAACGTGTCGCTCTACAACGAAACCAACGGGCGGGCGATCCTGCCGACGCCGACGATCGGCGCGGTCGGCCTGCTCGATGACTTCACCCGCTCGACGACGCTTGCATTCAAGGCCGCGGACGAGGCGATCCTGTTGATCGGCGAGACTGCCGGCTGGCTGGGGCAATCACTGTATCTGCGCCTGGTCTGCTCGCGCGAGGACGGTGCGCCGCCGCCCGTTGATCTTGCGGCCGAAAAGCGCAACGGAGATTTCGTGCGCATTCTCATTCACGAGAACATTGCGACCGCCGCCCACGACATTTCGGACGGCGGGTTGCTGGTGGCGCTGGCCGAGATGGCGATCGCATCCGGCATCGGCGCGCGGCTCGCGCACGCGCCATCCAGCATGCCCGCGCACGCGTTCTGGTTCGGTGAGGATCAGGCGCGTTATCTGGCGACGGTTCATGCCGGCGCGGTCGACGCGATCATCGCGCGCGCCGACATCGCCGGCGTTCCGGTGCGCCGGATCGGCGCCACCGGTGGCGAGGCGCTGGCGATTGCGGGTGAGCGGGCCGTTCCCGTTGAGACGCTGAGCGAGCGCTTCGAGGCCTGGCTCCCCGGCTACATGGCGGGGATGCTGCCAGGTTCTTGACCAGCCGGCCCCAGCTTGCGGCGAACGGCCGATTTGCGTGTGCCGCCGAGTCTGATATTTGCCATAAGAGGCATGTTCGATAGGCCGCGCGGAGGTGCGCCATGGCGATGGATGCCGGCGAAATCAAGCGGTTGATTGAGGCGCGAATTCCCGACGCACAGGTGACGATCCAGGATTTGGCAGGCGATGGCGACCACTATGCGGCGACCGTCATCGCCGAGTCGTTTCGCGGCAAGTCACGCGTGCAGCAGCACCAGATCGTCTACGAGGCGCTCAAGGGCGAAATGGGCGGCAAGTTGCACGCCTTGGCGCTGCAGACCGGGACGCCGTCCAGTTAGCGCTTTCCTGGATCACGGGTTGGCCGGATTGCATACAATATGCTTACGGCTGCCTAATATTTAGACACTTGCGATCTGAACCGGGCCCTCCCGGGAAAAAAAATCCAAAGCAGTTCAACGGGATCGCGAAGCCGCCTGCAGGGGCCGGTTCTGGCACGCGGTTTGCGAAATCTGGTCCGCACACATCTCGATTGCTGCCATCCGCTCCAAGCCGGAGGGAGCCGCGATTCACGGAAGGACCAGCCCATGACATTCGATCCGCTTTCCCGTCGCAGACTCTTGCAGGGCACGGCGGCGCTGACGGTCGCGACGGCGGTGCCGCTGCGCGCAGCCTTCGCCAAGGAGACCACGATCGGTTTCATCTACGTCGGATCGCGCGACGACTACGGCTACAACCAGGCCCATGCTCAAGGTGCCGCCGCGCTCAAGAAGCTGCCGGACATCAAGGTGGTCGAGGAGGAGAAGGTCCCTGAGACTGACGCGGTCGAGAAGACGATGGAGTCGATGATCAATCTCGACGGCGCCACGCTCCTGTTCCCGACTTCGTTCGGTTACTACAACCCGCACATGATCAAGATTGCGAACAAATATCCAAAGCTTCGCTTTGAGCATTGCGGCGGCCTGTGGACCGACAAGGATCCCAAAAACGCGGGCAGCTATTTCGGTTACATCGACGAGGCCCAATACGTCAGCGGCGTCGTCGCCGGGCACTCGACCAAGTCCGGCAAACTCGGCTTTGTTGCCGCCAAACCGATCCCGCAGGTCCTGCGCAACATCAACGCCTTCACCATGGGTGCGAAGCTCGCGAACCCGAAGGCGACCCTGCAGGTGATCTTCACCGGCGACTGGTCCATGCCGGTGAAGGAGGCTGAGGCGACCAACAGCCTGATCGACCAGGGCGTCGACGTCGTCACCTGTCACGTCGACGGCCCGAAAACCGTGGTCGAGAACGCGGCGCGCCGCGGTGCGATGGTGTGCGGCTATCACGTCAATCAGGCGACGCTGGCGCCGCAGGCCTATCTGACGGGCGCGGAGTGGAACTGGGAGGTGCTCTATCCACGCTTCGTGAAGATGTTCACAGCCGGCGAGACGATTCCGAACTTCTACCGTGGTGGTCTCAAGGAAGCTCTCGTCAAGGTCTCGCCCTACGGATCGATGGTGTCCGAGGCCGCGCGCAAGCAGGCCGAGGATGTCAAAGCCAAACTCACCGACGGCAGCTACGTGATCTTCAGGGGCCCGCTCGTCGACAACAAGGGCAAGACCGTCATCGCCTCCGGGGTCAATCGCGGTCAGACCGATCCCGAGTTGGAGAAGATGGATTACCTGGTCGACGGGGTGATCGGGGCGACTTCGTGAAATCGGATGTTCTGATTGCGCCAGACCATTTAGAAAAATCGTCGCGGGCGGCGCTGCGCGAGCAAATCCGCGGCGCCGCCGAAGTGGTTGTAATCCCAGCGCTGGCGCTCGTCGCAGCGCTCGCGCTGTTCGGGGTGTTTGTCGCGCTGTTCGGCAAGAACCCGCTCGACCTCTATTTCTACATGTATCAGGGCGCGTTTGGGACGTGGTTCTCCTGGCAGAACACGCTCACCCGCGCCGCTCCGCTGATTCTGACCGCGCTGTGTACGGCGCTGCCGGCGCAGCTCGGCATGGTGATTATCGGCGGGGAGGGTGCGCTGCTGATGGGGGCGCTGGCTGCGACCAGCGCCGCGCTGGCGCTGCCCGGCGCGCCGCCGCTCGCGGTGCAGGTCGCCATGGCCTGCGCCGGCATGATTGCGGGCGGCCTGTGGATCGCGCTGTCGGGCGCGCTGCGGCAATACCGCGGCGTCAACGAAACAATCTCGAGCCTGCTGCTCGTCTACATCGCGCTGGCGTTGCTCAATCATTTGGTCGAGGGGCCGATGCGCGACCCAACGAGCCTGAACAAGCCCTCGACCAGCGAGATCGGCGCCGCCAACCTGATCGGCACGATCCCCGGTACTGACGTGCACTGGGGATTTGCATTCGGAATCATCGCCGCGGTGCTCTCCTATGTTTTGATCTACCACACGGTGTTTGGATTCGCGGCGCGGGTCGCGGGCGGGAACCTGCGCGCTGCCAAGGTGGTGGGGCTAAGCGTCAGCCGGCTGATTTTGATCATCTGCTTCCTGGCTGGCGCTGCGGCCGGACTGGCCGGCATGGTCGAGGTCGCGGCCGTTCAAGGCCGCACCAACGCCAATTTGGCGGCCGGCTACGGCTTTACGGGAATCCTGGTGGCGTTTCTGGCGCGGCAGAATCCGCTCGCCGTCATTCCGGTCGCAATTCTGCTCGGCGGCATCGGGGCGAGCGGCGGACTTTTGCAGCGGCGGCTCGGCCTGCCGGATGCGTCCGTTCTGGTGCTGCAGGGCATGATCTTCATCGCGGTTTTGGCGAGCGACTCGCTCTACGGGCGCTTGCCCTTCTTCGCCCGCAAGGGAGGAGCGTAAGATGGCCGACGGCTCGATCGGGCTGTGGACCGTTCCGCTCGCCGTTCTGGGCGGTGCGATCCGGGTGAGCACGCCGTTCCTGTTCGTGAGCCTCGGGGAATGCATCACCGAGCGCAGCGGCCGCATCAACCTGGGTCTCGAAGGCACGCTGATCATGGGCGCGATGGGCGGCTATGGCGTGTCCTATTTGACCGGCTCGCCGTGGCTGGGCGTGCTCGCCGCCGGGCTTGCCGGGGCAGCGCTCGGCGCTCTGCACGCATCAATTTGCGGGCTGCCGCGCGTCAACGATATCGCGGTCGGCATCGCGCTGATGCTGTTTGGGACCGGCCTCGCCTTCTTCCTCGGCAAGCCGCTGATCGAGCCGACCGCACCGCGCCTGCCGTCGATCGATTTCGGTTGGTGGAGCGACATTCCGCAGGTGCGCGCGGCGCTGCGCATCAATGTTCTGTTCCTGATCGGCGTCGCCCTCGCGCCGTTTCTGGTCTGGGCGCTCAGGACCACGCGGGCCGGGCTGATCGTGCGCACCGCGGGCGAGAGCGCCGACGCGGCGCGCGCCATGGGGTATTCGGTCAACGCCATTCGCATGCGCGCCACCATGTTCGGCGGCTTTCTGGCCGGCATCGGCGGCTCGTTCCTATCGCTGTTCTATCCGGGCAGCTGGAATGAAGGCCTCTCAAGCGGGCAAGGCGTCACTGCGGTTGCGCTCGTGATCTTCGCGCGCTGGGATCCGATGCTGTGCCTGTGGGCGTCGCTGCTGTTCGGCGGCGCCGCCGCGCTTGGGCCGGCACTGCAATCGGTTGGGTTCAGCCAGGGGTATCATCTGTTCAACGCCGCGCCCTATCTGCTCACCCTGCTGATCATGGTCATCACCTGCTCGCCGAAGCGCACCCTCGTGGGCGCGCCTGCCGAACTTTCGATCACCAAGTAGGAGAGGGGTTCCCGGACTTCTCAGAACAGGATCACACGATGACCGAGCGCTATATTGCGGCGGATCCGTATCCATGGCCCTACAACGGTGACCTGCGCCCGCAGAACACGGCACTCATCATCATCGACATGCAGACCGATTTCTGCGGCATCGGCGGATACGTGGACCGCATGGGCTACGACCTGTCGCTGACGCGGGCGCCGATCGAGCCGATCAAGCGGACCCTGGCCGCCATGCGGGAGGCGGGTTTCCACGTCTTTCATACCCGTGAAGGCCATCGCCCCGATCTTACCGACCTGCCGGCCAACAAGCGCTGGCGGTCACGCAAGATCGGTGCGGGCATCGGTGATCCCGCGCCGTGCGGCCGCATACTGGTGCGCGGCGAAGCCGGCTGGGAGATCATCCCGGACCTCGCGCCCACGGAAGGCGAACCGATCATCGACAAACCCGGTAAGGGCTCGTTCTGTGCGACCGATCTCGAGCTCATGCTGCGTCTGCGCGGCGTCGACAACATCGTACTGACCGGGATCACGACCGACGTCTGCGTCCACACAACGATGCGCGAGGCCAACGACCGCGGGTTCGAGTGCTTGCTGCTCGAGGACTGCTGCGGCGCGACCGACAAGGGCAATCACGACCACGCTATCAAGATGATCAAGATGCAAGGCGGCGTGTTCGGCACGGTGTCAAATTCAAAAGCCTTGATCGCCGGGATCGCATGACGCGCCGCCCCGCACAGCCCACAGCGCTTGGGGTCGAGGCGATCGCCATGACCAAGCGCTTCGGCGATTTTGTCGCGCTCGACGACGTGTCGTTGAAGGTCGCATCCGGCTCGTTTCATGCGCTGCTGGGCGAGAACGGCGCCGGCAAGAGCACGCTGGTGAAATGCATCATGGGTTACTATCAGCCCGACGCCGGCGAGGTCGTGGTCGGCGAGCGCCAACGCGACATCGGCAATCCGCGCGCCGCACACGCGCTCGGACTGGGCATGGTCTATCAGCACTTTACGCTGGTGCCCGCGATGACGGTCGTCGAAAACCTGGTGCTGGCGCGCGACCACTTGCGGCCGGTCATCGATTGGCGGAACGAAATCCGGGACCTGGAAAACTTCCTCGAGCGCATGCCGTTCCGGGTCCCGCTCACCGCCAAGGTGTCGGCAATCTCCGCCGGCGAGCGGCAGAAATGCGAGATCCTCAAACAGCTCTATCTGCGCAGACGTTTCCTGATCCTTGACGAGCCGACCTCCGTGCTCACCCCGGGCGAGGCCGACGAGGTGCTCGGCATGTTGCGGGCAATGGTCGTCGCCGGCGAACTCACCATTCTGATGATCACGCACAAGTTCCGCGAGGTGATGGCGTTTGCGCATGCGGTGAGCATCCTGCGGCGCGGCAGGCTGGTCGGACACGGCCGCGTTGCCGATCTCACCCCCGACGCGATGGCGCGCAGCATGATCGGCGCCGAGGAACTCACTGTGCAACCGGCGCGCACGGGTGAATTTGGCGTCGCGCGGCTTGATATTGAGAATCTGGCGGCGCTTGACGACGGCGGGCAGCCGGCCGTCCGCGGCGTGTCGCTATCGATCCGGAGCGGCGAGATCGTCGGCGTTGCCGGCGTGTCCGGCAACGGCCAACGCCAGCTGATCGAGGTCCTCGCCGGGCAGCGCGAGTCGACCGGCGGCGAAGTCCACATCCACGGCGAGCGCTATTTTGCGACCCGCGACGAAATGCGTCGGCACAAACTCTCGCTGCTCCCCGAGGAGCCGCTGAAGAACGCCTGCGTCGCTCGCATGAGCGTTGCCGACAATTTGGCGTTTCGCGAATTCGACGTCGCACCGTTCGCGCGTGGCCGCTGGTGGCTTGACCGCGGTGAGTTCCGGGCCGACGCGCTGCGCAAGATCGCGCGCTACAAGATCAAGACTCGCTCCGAGCTGACGCCGATCGGCGAGTTGTCCGGCGGCAATGTGCAGCGCACGGTTCTGGCGCGCGAGTTGGGTGGAGCGGTGGAGATTCTGATCGCCGCCAACCCGTGCTTCGGCCTCGATTTCGCCGCGGTGGCGCAGATCCACGCCGAGATCATGGCGGCGCGCAACCGCGGCGCCGCGGTGCTGCTGGTGAGCGAGGACCTCGACGAGCTGCTCGAACTCGCCGACCGGGTGGTCGTGATGTTCAACGGGCAGTTGGTCTACGAAACTCGTGCCAGCGCAGCCGATCTCACCGAGATTGGCCGCCACATGGCGGGACACTGAGAGACCACGGTCGGCCGACCTAGGCGGCGGGAACGAGCTTGGACCGATCGTAGCCGAGTAGGTCGCCGATTTTATCGATCTCCAGATCGGCCCGCGGATATTCCGCGAGGATACTAGGATCGAAGGCATAGTGACCCTGCTTGGGAAAAACCGTGGTCACGCGATCGCCCCAGGCCTTTTTCACGGTGGCGAGAATCCGTAGCTTGTCGTCGATCAGCACATAATGCCGCGCGGGGTACAGGCGTTCGACGTACTCGAGCTCCTGCTCCTTGTGGACGTAGATCAGCACCCGGTCTTCGAACGCTTTCCACAGTCCCGAGCGTTCGACCTTGCGCGGCTGAAACACCGCGTCGCCGTCGGACAGAATGACCGTAAGCCCCCATTGCGCTACGTGCCTGACCACCTCCAGCGCGTGCGGAAACAGCCGGTCGGCGAACGGATAATCTACGAGCCAGCTCGACATCCGGAGCACCTCCGGGCGATGCATCATTTCGATGCGAAGCCGCTCGAGCGCGCCGAGATAGTCGGTGTATCCCAGCTCATTGACGAGCTGTGCCAAGATCGCAACGTAGCGATCGCGCGCGGCCGGACCGTAAGCTTCGGCCAAATGGGTCTTGAGTTCGGCCTGCACCTGATCGTTGTCGAGCAGCGTGTTGTCGACGTCGAACAGGAACACTACGTCGTGAGCTTTGGTCACCTTGCAGTCCGTTCGCCTAGATGGGTGAACACACCAATCCCCTCGCTTCGCGCGGGCCGCCGCGCCGGCTTGGACGCTTAGCGCTTGCGACCGGCGGCGAGCAGTTCCTTGACGACTTCTACAATTCGTTCGGGCTCGAATCCAAACTTCCGGTCGAGCTCCTTGAGCGGCGCGGAAGCCCCGAACGTGTGCATGCCGATGACGCGGCCCTTCTCGCCGACATATCGCTCCCACCCGAAGGTCGAAGCCTGTTCCACGGCGACGCGTGCCGTCACGTCGGGCGGAAGCACGTCATCGCGATACTTTTGCGGTTGTTGGTCGAAGATGTCCCATGACGGCATCGACACCACCCGAATACCAATCCCTTCCTTGGCGAGATCCTCATGAGCTTTGACAGCGAGGCTGACCTCGCTGCCCGAAGCGATGATGATCGCTGCCGGTTTCCCGCCGGGCGCATCGGCGAGCACATAGGCACCACGCGCGACGCCGGAAGCAGGCGCGTACTTGCTCCGGTCCAAGGTCGGCAGCGGCTGCCGCGACAGGGCCAGCAACGCCGGCTTGTGGCGTAATTGCATGATGTAGCGATAGGCTTCCACCACTTCGTTCGCGTCGGCCGGGCGCAGCAGGGTTACGCCTGGCATGGCGCGAAAAGATGCCAGCTGCTCCACAGGCTGATGGGTTGGCCCGTCCTCGCCGTCGCCCATCGCGTCATGCGTGAACACGAAGATCGTGGGCAGTTCCATCAGGGCGGACAGCCGGATCGCCGGTCTCGCATAGTCGCTGAAAATAAAGAAGGTCGCGCCGAACGCCCGCAATTTGGACAGCGAAAGTCCATTGACGCTCGCCGCCATCGCGTGCTCGCGGATGCCGAAGTGGAGATTGCGGCCGCCGTAGTTGTCCGGTTCGAAATCGCCGGCGCCGTCGAACGTCAGGGTCGTCTTGTTGGATGTCCCGAGGTCCGCCGACCCTCCGAGAAACCAGGGAATATGCTGGGCAAGAGCGTTGAGAACCTTGCCCGAAGCGTCGCGCCCGGCGATCCCCTTGGCGTCCGCCGGAAACGTCGGCAGCGCGCTGTCCCATCCGGTCGGCAAATCGCGCCGCTGCATCAGATCAATCTCGTTCGCGATGTCCGGATGCTGGGCGTGGTAGCCGGCAACGAGCGTGCTCCACTTGCGTCGCAACTCCGCGCCGCGTGCGCCGATCCCGGCCGCGAAGTGCTTTGGTACGTCATCCGGAACCAGGAACTTCGCGTCCTCCGGCCAGCCATAGGCGCGCTTCGCAAGCCGCACCTCATCGTCTCCCAGCGGCTCGCCGTGTGCCGCCGAGGTATCCTGCTTGTGCGGCGCGCCGTAGCCGATATGGCTGTCCAGAATGATGAAGGTCGGCCGTCCCTTGGTGGCCCGGAAGGTGTCGAGTGCGTGCTCGATCAGGTCGAGATCGTTGGCATCACCGACGCGCAGCACATTCCAACCGTACCCCATGAAACGCGCGGCGATATCTTCGGTGAACGCGAGCTTAGTGTTGCCTTCGATCGTGATGTGGTTGTTGTCGTAAATCCAGCACAGATTGTCCAAGCCGAGATGGCCGGCGAGCGAGGCGGCTTCCGATGACACGCCCTCCATCATGTCGCCGTCGCCGCAGATTGCGTAGATATTGTAGTCGAAGACCGTGAACCCAGGTTTGTTGTAGCGCGTGGCGAGCCACTTTTCGGCGATCGCCATCCCCACGCTGGTGGCGACGCCCTGGCCGAGCGGACCCGTCGTGGTCTCTACGCCCGATACCAGATGATATTCGGGATGGCCCGGTGCCTTGCTGCCGAGCTGTCGAAAGTTGCGGATGTCGTCGAGTGTAACCGCCGGCTGCCCAAGCCGCTCGTAGTCGGCGTCCACCGATCGCGTCCCGGTCAGATGCAGCACGGACCACAGCAGCATCGAGGCGTGGCCGTTCGAGAGCACAAAGCGGTCGCGGTTCGGCCAGATCGGGTCCAACGGATCAAACCGCAGGATGCGATTCCAGATCACATAGACCAGAGGCGCGAGCGCCATCGGGGTGCCGGGATGCCCCGACTTGGCTTTCTGGACCGCATCGATCGAGAGGGTGCGGATGGTGTTGACCGACAGTTCGTCCAACTGCGCGCTCGTCAGTTGGCGTTGCGCGTTTGTCTCGACTGCGGCGGTCGTGCTCATGATCGCACCTCGCTTGTCTCGCTCGCGGCGAGCCGGGCTGCCGCGGCCTGATCGGCAATGATAAGGGCGCCGCTTCGACGGATGCGGCCGCCTGGAATGGATTGGTCGCCGTCGCGCAAGCGCGGCAACACCCCCGCCTTGTCGCTTCCGGTCACGAGCCAAAGGATCGAGCGCGCGCGATTGAGGATCGGATAGGTCAAGGTCATCCGCCGTCGTCCGTTGTAGGCGCCGGTTAATGCGACATCCCTGTCAGTAACTGCGAGCACCGGATCGTCCGGCACCAGCGATGCGGTGTGACCATCCGGCCCAAGTCCGAGATGAACGAGGTCGAGGGTTGCGGGCGAGCCCGCCAATTCCTGCAGCGTATTGGCGTACCGGCGTGCCGCGCCGTCGAGATCGGAATCTTCGACCGGCATGGCATGGACGTGGTCCGAGCCGAGCGGCGTTCCCACAAAGCACGCCCGCAAATGAGTGGCGTTTCTATCTGGATCGCCGGCTGGGGCGACGCGCTCGTCAACCTGAAAGACGTGGATGCGGTCCCACGGCAGCGGCTCGTGCGCGAGCGCGCGCAGCATTCGCCACGGCGTCCGACCGCCGCTGACCGCGAGCAGAAAGCGGCCGCGCGCGGAGACCGCCGGGGTTATCTGCGCGGCAATGAAGGCCTCGGCTTTCTCGGCCGCCACATCGGGGTTGGCGCAGACGTCGACGCGTATCGGATCGGCGCCGCTGCGGGGTGCAGCGGGCCGCGCGCGATCGTGCGGTTGATCCATCTCCCGCGTCATAGCGCTCTCATGACCTCAACGCGTCTTCTCCAAATGCCCGCCGAACTCTAAGCGCATGGCGGAGAGCAATTTGTCCGCGAAGTCGGCCTCGCCGCGCGAGCTGAAGCGCTCGAACAGCGCTGTCGCCAGAACCGGCACAGGTACGGCCTCATCGATAGCAGCCTTGATTGTCCAGCGCCCTTCGCCGGAGTCCGACACCCGGCCGGCGAACTCCGCGAGCGCGGGGTCCTTCGCCAGCGCGGCCGCCGAAAGATCAAGCAACCATGACGCAACGACGCTACCGCGCCGCCAAAGCTCGGCGATATCGGGTATGTTCAGGTCGTATCGATAAAGCTCGGGTTCGCGCAGCGGCGTGGTTTCGGCGTCGATGGCGTGCTGCCGTTCGCCCAAATTCGCATGGCGCAGAATGCTGAAGCCTTCGGCATAGGCCGCCATCAGCCCGTACTCGATGCCGTTGTGGACCATTTTGACGAAATGGCCGGCGCCGTTCGGCCCGCAATGCAGGTAGCCCATCTCGGCGGTACCGCCCATCTTTTCGCGCCCGGGCGTGCGAGCGATCTCGCCAGCGCCGGGCGCCAGCGTCTTGAAGATCGGGTCGAGATGCCCAACCGCATCCTTCGGGCCGCCGATCATCATGCAATAACCGCGCTCGAGGCCCCAGATGCCGCCGCTGGTCCCTACATCGAGGTAGTTGATGCGTTTTGGTGCGAGCTCCTTTGCGCGCCGAATATCGTCGACATAGTAGGAGTTTCCACCATCGATGAGGATATCGCCCGGTTCGAGGTGCGGTACGATCTCGGCGATGGTCTGATCGACCACCGCCGCCGGTACCATCAGCCACACGGCCCGGGGTTTCGTGAGCTTGCGCGCCATCTCGGCAGGCGAAGCGGCCCCGACGGCGTGCTCGCCAGTCAACTCGCTGACGGCCTTCGGCGATTTGTCGAACACGACGCACTGATGCCCGCCTTGCAGCAGGCGGCGAACCATGTTGGCGCCCATCCGGCCCAACCCGACCATCGCCAATTGCATATCCCGTCCTCCGTTCAGGTGTGAGCCGCCGTCCGCAACCGCTGCATTGCCTGCGTGACGCTTTCCGCCTCGTTGAAGATCGCCGAGCCGGCCACCAGCACATTGGCTCCGGCATCGACAGCGCGCGGCGCCGTTGCGGCGTCGATGCCCCCGTCGACCGAGAGTTGGCAATCCGGCTTGAGCCGCTCGATCAGCTGGCGCACCCGGCGGATCTTGGGAAGCGTTTCCGGCAGAAAGTGTTGATGCCCGAACCCTGGGCTGACCGTCATGACCAACACCTGATCAAGCTCTTGCAGGATTTCTTCCAAGACCGCGGCCGCCGTTGCGGGATTGATCGCTACGCCTATTCGTTTGCCCAGTGACTTGATGTGCCGCACGGTGCGCATCAGGTCACTGTTGCCTTCCCAGTGCACAATGAAGGAGCTGATACCGGCCTCCGCAAACTGGTCGATGAACAGATCCGGGTTCGAAATCATCAAGTGTGCCTCGAGCGGCAGGCGCGTTACCCGCCGCAACGACGCAACGATGGGCGAGCCCATGGAGATGTTCGGCACAAAATGTCCGTCCATCACGTCGACGTGGATTCGGTCGGCCCCCGCCGCCTCCGCTTCGGCGACCTGCTCGCCCAAGCGGGCAAAATCGGCCGCCAGGATCGACGGCGCGAGCACGACGGCCCGGCTCGCGTGCGACGTCGCCGTGATCGGCATGCTTGCGCTTCCGGCGCGGTCGCGTTCCCGGGGTCGGCTCATCGGGTTGCCTGCTTCAGGCGGCGATAGCGGCGGATCAAGTTGTTGGTCGAACTGTCATGTCCCAGTTCGGGCTCGGTTTTGCTTTCGAGCTCCGGGATGATGCGTTGAGCCAGCACCTTGCCGAGTTCGACGCCCCATTGATCAAACGAGTCGATGTTCCAGATGACGCCCTGGGTGAAAACGCTGTGCTCATACAGCGCAACAAGCTTGCCCAGCGCCTCCGGCGTCAGTCGCTCCGTCAGGATCGTGTTGGACGGTCGATTGCCTTCGCACACCCGGTGCGGCACGAGCCAATCGGGCGTGCCCTCGGCCTTGAGCTGCTCGGGCGTGCGTCCGAACGCGAGCGCTTCGGTTTGAGCAAACGCGCTCGCCAGCAAGATATCGTGATGGCGGCCAACTTTGTGAATCGGCCGCCCGAAAGCAATGAAATCGCAGGGAATGAGCCGCGTTCCCTGATGGAAGAGCTGATAAAACGAATGCTGGCCGTTGGTTCCCGGCTCGCCCCAGTAGACCTGACCCGTCTGATAATCGACACGCGTGCCATCGAGCGTCACGTGCTTGCCGTTGCTTTCCATCGTCAGCTGCTGGAGATAGGCCGGAAAGCGCTTGAGATACTGCTCGTACGGCAGCACGGCGGTGGTCTGCGCGCCGAAGAAGTCGTTGTACCAGACCGCAAGCAAACCCATAAGGACCGGCAGATTCTGCCGTAACGGCGCGGTGCGAAAATGCTCGTCCACCTGGTGAAAGCCGCCCAGCATGGCGCGGAAGCCGTCCGGCCCGATGGCCAGCATCGTCGAAAGACCGATCGCCGAGTCCATCGAGTAACGGCCCCCGACCCAGTCCCAGAACTCGAACATGTTGGCCGTATCGATGCCGAATTCGGCGACCTTCGCGCGATTTGTCGATACGGCAACGAAATGCTTGGCGACGGCTTTGGGCTCGTTCCCCAACCCCCCGATCAGCCAGTCGCGCGCGGTCTGCGCGTTGGTCATCGTTTCGAGCGTCGTGAACGTCTTCGAGGACACGATGAACAGCGTTTCCGCGGGGTCGAGGTCGCGGGTTGCTTCCACGAAGTCGGTGCCATCAATGTTGGAGATGAAACGAAACGTCATGGCGCGATCGCTGTAGTGCTTGAGCGCTTCGTACGCCATGACCGGACCAAGGTCGGAGCCGCCAATCCCGATATTCAGGATGTTGCGGATGCGTTTGCCGGTGTGTCCGGTCCATCGACCGTCGCGGATGCGGTCGGAGAACGCGGCCATCCGGTCGAGGACGGCGTGTACCTGGGGCACCACGTTCTCGCCACTGACCACGATGGTTGCGCCTTTCGGCGCCCGCAGCGCTACGTGCAGGACCGGCCGCCGTTCAGTCGTGTTGATTGCATCCCCGCGGAACATGGCCTCGATGCGCGCCTGCAGACCGGCTTCGCGAGCAAGCTCGACCAGCAAGTCCAGCGTTTGGTCGGTGATGCGGTTTTTTGAATAGTCGAGAAATACGCCGACCGCTTCAGCGGTCATGCGCGTGCCGCGGTCGGGGTCGGCGGCAAACCAGGTTTTCAGGTGGACGTTGCGCACCTCCTGGTGATGGCGCTCGAGCGCCTTCCACGACGAACGCGTCACCAGCGGCGGCAGGGCAGGCGCTTCGAGATCCGCATGCATTTTGCTATCCTTTGGCCCGCTCGGATGTTGTAAGCGCGGGCGCCGAAGGATTCCACAATCGAAATCCTCCTACGAACGCATTGCTGTTGTCGCCAGCGCGGCAACCGGGCGGCAGCTTTTTGAGCTTTCGGACATTGCCGCCGCCGAGCACGACGTCGTCGGGCTCAAGCGCGGCGATCAGACGCTCGACCACGTCCTTGACGTGCTTGCGCCATCGCTTTTTGCCGTCACGCTCCAGTCCGGCGCGGCCGACATAATCCTCGTACGTGCCTTTCTTATATGGCAGATGGCCAAGCTCCATCGGTTCGACAATGCCATCGACCACCATGGCGGAGCCGAGACCGGTCCCCAGTCCCAGAAACAGCATCCTGCCGCCGTGGTAACTTCCAAGCGCTTGCATCGCGGCGTCATTGACGACTTTCACCGGATGCTTGAACGCCTTCGCGAAGTCGAACCCCATCCACCCCTTTCCGAGGTTGTACGGCTCCGCGATCGGACGGCCGCGCAGTACCGGCCCCGGGTAGCCGATCGAGATTGCGTCATAAGGCCAGTCCGCGACCGTTTTCTGCACTCGCTTCACCATCGGGCCCGGCGTCATCGACGGGCCGGAGGGAAACATCCGGCGCTGAGCCTGGCCGGTGGCGAGAAGCTTGATCGAGGTCCCACCAATATCGAGCACCAGCACTCGCCTCTCCGGCTTGCCTCCTGCAGCGTTGGACGGGCGCCGCCGCGAGGCGCCAGCCACGCGGGCAATGGATAGTCTCGCCTCCACCCTAGCTCGCCTTCTGCAGGAGGCCCGACTTGGACGCGATCACGCCCATCAGATCATTCCACGATTTGGTGAACGACGTGGCGCCTTCGTTCTGAAGCTGGAGGGCCAAGCCTGCTACGTCGATTCCGTCGCGGGCGAATTGCGCCAGCACGGTTTCGCTATCGCCGCCGTCGGCCGGCAGCAGGGAACCGACCTCGCCGTGCTCGGCAAACGCAAGCAAAGTCTTATCCGGCATCGTGTTCACGGTGAACGGCGCGTTCAGCGCCTTCACGTAGATGATGTCAGAAGCGTTCGGATCCTTGGTGCCGGTGCTCGCCCACAGCAGGCGCTGGGGCCGGGCGCCCTCGTTGTAGGCGCGCAGCCAGCGCGCCGAGCCGAGCAACTCGCGATAAGCCTTGTAGGTGCGTTTCGCGACCGCGATGCCAAGCCGGTTGTTGAGCTGCGCGGGAACCTTTCCGGTCACCGCGACATCCCAGCGGCTGATGAACAGCGAGGCAACGGACCCGACATCCGGGGAACGGCCGGCTTCGATCCGGCGCTCGATCCCGCGCATGTAGGCATCTGCCGCGGCCAGATACTGGTCAGCGGAGAACAGCAGGGTGACGTTGATCGGGATCCCCGCAAAGATCGCTTCCTCAATGGCAGGCAGACCTTCGGGTGTGCCGGGAATCTTGATGAAGACGTTGGGCCGTTTCGCGCGCGCGTGCAGATCCTGCGCCATCGCGAGCGTGGTTTTGGTATCGCGTGCCAGGAGCGGCGACACCTCGAGCGAAACCCAGCCATCGACACCGCGGGTGCGGTCGTGGACCGGGCGAAAGATGTCGGCCGCTTGCGTGATGTCCTCGAGCGCGAGTTCGAAGAACAGGTTTTCACCCGACTTTCCTTGCTTCAATTTATTGCTGATGGCTGTGTCGTAGTCACTGCTGTTCTTGATGGCGTGATCGAAGATCGTCGGGTTCGACGTGAGGCCGGTAACTGACAGCTCGTCGACATAACGGCGAAGCGTGCCGGCGGCCAGCATCCCGCGCGTGATGTTGTCGAGCCACAGGCTCTGGCCCAGGTCGTGGAGTTTTCGTGTCGCGCTCATGATGTCACCTTCAGGCGGGAACGCTGCTGGGCAGCGGGAATATCGGGTTGCACGCGGTTTCCTCCGATCGGCAGCCATTTGCGGCCGTCGCGCGCGAGCAGAAGGTCGGCTGTATGCGGACCGGCGCTGCCGGCGGCATAGTTTGGAAAGTCCTTGGGTGGGTCGCGCGACCACGCATCGAGCAGTGGCTGAATGGCTTGCCAGGCTGCTTCCACGGTATCGGCGCGCTGAAACAAAGTGGCATCGCCCAACAGGCAATCGTAGATCAGCGTCTCGTAACCGACCGCGACCACGGGTGCAAAATAGCTGCTGTACGCGAAGTCCATCGCGACCCCGTCGATCTCGATCTCCTGACCTGGCCGCTTGGCGCTAAAGCTGATCGACAGGCCTTCATCGGGCTGAATGCGCAGCATGAGGATGTTCGGGGGCAGATGTTCGACCGGCGTATCGCGAAACAGCGCATAGGGCGCCTGCCGGAAGTGGACCGCGATTTCGGTCGTCCGCGCGGCGAGACGCTTGCCGGTACGGAGGTAGAACGGCACGCCGGCCCAGCGCCAATTGTCGATTCCGATTCTGAGCGCCACGTAGGTCTCGGTATTGGAATCCGGCGCCACATCCGGTTCATGGCGATAGTCGGGGACGGGCTGGCCGAGCTCGGTTCCGCGATTGTATTGGCCGCGCACGACATCGGTAGCCGCAATCGGGTGTATCGCATGAAACAGCTCGGTCTGTTTGTTGCGGACGGCGTCGGCGTTGAACGAGCTTGGCGGCTCGATCGCAATCATGGCGAGGAGCTGAAACAGATGGTTGGGCACCATGTCGCGTAAGGCGCCAGTTTGCTCGTAGAAGCGGCCGCGGTGCTCGACCCCGACGGTTTCTGCAACGGTGATCTGGACGTGGTCGATATGGTCGCGCGTCCACAGCGGTTCAAAGATGCCGTTGGCGAACCGCAGCACCAGAATGTTCTGGACCGTCTCCTTTCCGAGGAAATGATCAATCCTGTAAACTTGGTCCTCCGAAAGGACCTTGAGGACGCGGGCGTTGAGCGCTTCGGCGGACGCAAGGTCGTGGCCGAACGGCTTCTCGATGATGACCCGCCGCCAGGCGTCGCTCGATTGCCCGGTAAGGCCGGCCTTTCCGAGTTGCTCGATCACGGGAGCGAAGAACCTGTCGGCGACCGCCAAATAGAACAGGCCGTTTGCGGCCTGCTTGTGCTTCGCCAGCAGGGTCTTGAGTTTGGTAAACGTCGCGTCGTCGGCAAAGTCGCCGCACAAGTATTGCATGCGTTGCGTGAGCCAGGACCAGGCCGCTTCATCGACCGCGCAGCCGGTAAACTGCTCAAGCATTTCGCTGAGGCTTTGGATCCAGTCCTTCGGAGGTCGATCGTTGTGATCGACCCCGATCACTGAAAAGTCATCCGACAGCTTGTTGGCGCGTACAAGGTTGTACAAAGCAGGCACAATCAGGCGCTTGGTGAGGTCGCCTGATGCCCCGAAGATCGTCATCACGGCTGGCGGCGCACGGCGTTCGCGAAGATGTGAAGCGCCCTGCGCTGCTGCGGATCCTGATTGCGTGGGTGTCATGGTCTTGTGCGTCTCACGGCCCGCCGGTTGCTGTCACGGTCGCGGACAAAGCGGATTGCGCGAGGAAGCGACAACCGGCCTGCAGCCGCCTTGAGGGTATTGAACCATACGGCAATGAATTGCATAGCCGGAAAGTACTAGCCCAAAGCACTATAAGCGGATTGCTCGTCGTTTACCGTACAACCGGGGCCGCTTTCCTTGGTTCCGGCCCCGGACGGGGCTAGCGCGGGAACTCTTTTCCCCACGAGTGTTTCGGAATACCGCGCCCGATCGGCACCTTGCGTAAGAGCGCGGGTTGGGGTTGGCTAAACGGCAGGGTCGGCCGACAATGGACGCACGGGGTTCTCATCTGAAAAAGCTGCCGTGACCCTCCGAATTGAAGACTATGCGCTGATTGGAAACTGCGAAACGGCGGCCCTGGTCGGACGCAACGGTTCGATCGACTGGCTATGCCTGCCGCGATTTGATTCCGATACATGTTTTGCCGCGCTGCTCGGCGCGCCCGAGAACGGTCGGTGGATCATCGCGCCAGACGGCGCCGCAGAGATCTCCAGACGCTACCGCGACCGGACGCTTATTCTGGAGACCACGTTCACGACGCCCGGAGGAAGGGCGGTTCTCATCGATTTCATGCTGCCCAACAGCGGCGTGCCCGAAGTGGTGCGCATCGTGGTCGGTCTCGAGGGCCGCGTGAAGTTTCGCACCGAGCTCGTCGTCCGTTTCGATTATGGCGTCACAATTCCTTGGGTGAGCCGGCTCGAGGACAATACTTTGCGAGCTGTGGCGGGCCCGCAGATGCTCGTGCTCAGGACCCCGGTAATGCTCCGCGGCGAAGACATGAGGACGGTCGGCGAGTTTACCGTGGAGGCGGGCGCACAAGTGCCGTTTGTGTTGACCAGCGCGCTGTCGCACCTCAGTCCGCCCGCGCAGCGCGATGCGGTGGCTGCACTCGAAGAGACGGAACGGTTCTGGGTCGGTTGGTCGTCGCAGTGTAAAGAAGCCGGGCGTTGGTCTGACGACGTCCTGCGATCACTGATCACGCTAAAAGCGCTGACCTTTGCGCCCACCGGAGGGACTGTGGCGGCGCCGACCACGTCACTGCCGGAGGCAATCGGCGGGAATCGCAACTGGGATTATCGCTACTGCTGGGTGCGCGATGCAACGTTGACACTGCTCGCGCTGATGGGGGCGGGATATTACGAGGAGGCGTTGGCGTGGCGCGACTGGCTGGTGCGAGCGGTTGCCGGCAGCCCGCCCCAGCTACAAATCATGTACGGCGTGGCCGGGGAGCGACGCCTGTGGGAGTGGGAGGTGCCGTGGCTTGCCGGATACGAGCAGTCGCGGCCGGTGCGCGTCGGCAATGCGGCGCACGGGCAGCTGCAGCTCGACGTGTACGGCGAGTTGATGGACGCGCTTTACCAGGCGCGGCGCGGAGGACTCCCGGAAAGTGAGCCGACCTGGGCCGTCGAAGAGGCGATCCTTGAGCACCTCGCATCGATCTGGCGCGAGCCGGACTATGGGATCTGGGAAGTGCGCGGAGAGCCCCGACACTTCACCTACTCGAAAATGATGGCCTGGGTCGCATTCGATCGCGGCATCAGGAGCATTCAGGAATTCGGGAGCAAGGGACCGATCGAGGACTGGATTCGCATTCGCGCGGAGATTCACGACGACGTCTGCCGCAATGGAATTGACCCACAGCGCGGGTGCTTCGTCCAGGCCTATGGCAGCAGCGAGCTTGACGCCAGTCTTCTGCTATTGCCGGCGATCGGATTTTTACCGCCCGAAGACCCGCGCGTGCGCGCCACCGTGGAAGCGATCGAACAGAAGCTGGTGGTGAACGGTTTGGTGCGTCGCTACGACACTGGGCGCGTCGACGACGGTCTGCCGGCCGGGGAGGGCGCGTTCCTGGCCTGCAGCTTCTGGCTGGCGGACGCTTACGTCCTGCTCGGCCGCACCGAGGAAGCCGAACGACTGTTTGAACGGTTGCTGCGGTTGCGCAACGACGTCGGTTTGCTTGCCGAGGAGTACGACCATGGGCGCGGGCGTCAGGTCGGCAACTTCCCGCAGGCCTTTTCTCACATTTCGCTGATCGGCACCGCGCATAACCTGACCCATCACCAGAAGCCGGTGGAGCAGCGCGCCTCATAGCAGGTGCCAGCGCGGCGATGAGCGCGCTTGGCTCCCATGACAAGTACGATCGGCGAGCCTGCGGCCCCTTGGGATTGGGCCGCAGGTGCGCTACATAACCCCTAACGTGGCGCGGGGCTGAATCGCCGCCCGATCACCGCCGGCGAAGCACAGGATGGACGTTGATGAGCATCGAGCAATTCATTGAAAGCGAAGTGAAATCCAACGACGTTGTGCTGTTTATGAAAGGCACGCCGCAGTTCCCGATGTGCGGTTTTTCGGGTCAGATCGTGCAGATTCTCGATTATCTCGGCGTGCCCTTCAAAGGGTTGAACGTGCTCGAATCGGACGAGCTGCGTCAAGGCATAAAGTCCTACTCGAACTGGCCGACGATTCCCCAGCTCTATGTGAAGGGCGAGTTCGTCGGCGGCTGCGACATCGTGCGCGAGATGTTTCAGGCCAACGAGCTGCAGCAGGTGTTCAAGGACAAGGGCGTGCCTGTGCGGGAAAACGCGTCCGCTTGATTTAAGCGGATGCACTTGATGTGGCCGTCGCTCACGACGGTCACGGCACGCAGCAACAGCGGCTAGCGCGAGTAGTACTCGACGACCAGGTGCGGTTCCATCTGCGTCGGGTAGGGCACTTCGCCCAACGACGGTACCCGCGTGAGTTTCGCCGTCATCTTGGAGTGGTCGGTTTCGATGTAGTCGGGCACGTCGCGCTCCGGCAGTCCGGTCGCCTCCAGCACCAGCGCGAGCTGGCGCGACTTTTCCTTGATCTCGATGGTGTCGCCGATCTTGAGCCGGTAGCTCGGGATTGTCACGCGCCGACCGTTCACCTTGATATGTCCGTGGTTGATGAACTGGCGGGCCGCGAACACGGTGGGCACGAACTTCGCGCGATAGACCGCCGCATCAAGCCGGCGCTCAAGCAGTTCGATCAGGTGCGCGCCGGAGTCGCCCTTCATCCGGATCGCCTCCTCGTAAATTCCGCGGAACTGGCGCTCTGAAATGTTGGCGTAATAGCCCTTCAGCTTCTGCTTGGCGCGCAGCTGCACGCCATAGTCGGAGAGCTTGCCTTTGCGGCGCTGGCCGTGCTGACCGGGCCCGTATTCCCGGCGGTTCACGGGGCTCTTTGGGCGGCCCCAGATATTCTGGCCCATACGGCGATCGATTTTGTACTTCGCCTCACTGCGCTTCGTCATCGCGTCCTCAATTCGAGTTGTTGTGCTGCGAGGAAACGCGCCCTCCTTTGCTCAGGGTTCTCATCCCTGAACCGACAGGTCCGGACCTAGCGTGAGGGCCGCACCATGGGTCGCGAAATGCCCACGGAATACCGCGGGCCGGCGGTTTCTAGGGACAAAACAGGAGGGTGTCAAATCGTGCTGGGCACACTAACGCGCGTACCGGCTGCGATCCCGAACTGGGCGAGCGCCTTCGCAAGCGCCGGCGAGGGCGCATGCCCTGACGTGAAAATCGCGCGCACAGGCGGGCCGCTCGCGTCCGAGGGCTTGCCGGTGAGGTCCAAGACCCGGCGCGCGATCGCGGGAGCAGGGTCGATCCACGCGACCTGCCACGGCGCAAGCCGCGTCAGCCACGCATGCAGCAGCGGGTAATGCGTGCAGGCGAGCGCAATCATGTCGGTGCGGCGGCCGCCCTCTTCGACAAAGCAGGGCGTCATCTCAGCCGCGACCGTGGCGTCATCGACCGGTTCACCGCGCAACGCCGCCTCCGCAACACCCGCGAGCCGCGCCGAGCCGACGAGCTTCACGTCGCAGCCCTGGCCGAAATCGCGGATCAGCGCACGGGTATATTCGCGCCGCACCGTCGCCTGGGTTCCGAGCACCGACACCCGCTTGCTTCGCGAGGCCGCGCACGCCGGCTTGATCGCCGGCACAGTGCCGACGAACGGCACTGCGTAACGCTCGCGCAGATGCGGCAACACCAGGGTCGACGCGGTGTTGCAAGCGATCACCACGAGATCGGGAGTGTGGTCCGCAATCAGCGTGCCGATCAAAGCCACCACGCGCGTGACCAGCGCCGCTTCCTCCTGCGCCCCGTAGGGAAAAAACGCATCGTCGGCCACATAGACAAGCGCCGCATCCGGCCGCGCGCACTCGATCTCGCGCAGGACCGTGAGGCCGCCGAGGCCGGAGTCAAAGACCAGAATGGAAGGCGGGGACCGCATGTCGGGCGTGCATCAGATCGGGTTTGATTGCGCCATCAGGTGACTTCTGCTCACCTGACCCAAAGTATCATCTATTTGAGGCAATTATTAAATTCAGGTTCACGGCCGCTCAGTTGGGAGACGGTTGGGAAAATTCGTTCTCTTTTCGAGCTTCTTTATGGCGCTCTCCCCGAGGGCAGGATCACGGCTGAGGTAGTGCGCATCGAGGATTTGATGAACGCTGCGGAGCGAATGGCCGGTGATCGCGGCGATCTCCGCCTCGGTGCAGCCAGCCAGGGCCAGCCGCGTGACGGCGGTGCCGCGTAGATCGTGGAAGGTGAGGCCGGTAATGCCCACGCGCTTGCAGGCTACGCCCCACGCGACTTGGAACACATTTGAACGCCACGGCCGTCCGTCCCTGTTCGTGAGGATGACCGGTGATATGCGGGGCGCCCGATCGAGCCATGCCTTCAGCAGAGCCCCGACGGGGATCACAACGCGCCGGCCGCGCTTGGACTGATGCAGCCGGATGTGGGTGCCGTCATATGCGCCCCACGACAGGCGCAGGAGGTCGCCCTGCCGCTGGCCGGTCCATAGCGCAAGCATCAGCGGCAGATGCAAGTGTGCCGGTGCACGGGCGAGGAATGTTGCCTCGTCCTGCTCAGTCCAAACCTTATCGACTCGATTGGCCCTGTAGAGCCTGCCGCCGCGTGAGCAGGGGTTGGCTGGTGCAAGCCCACGATCCAGTGCCCATGACAGCACGCGAGCGAGCACGGTCCAACAGTAGTCAGCTTGGCGGCGAGATCGGAGCGCGATCCTGTCGCGCCATTCCATGAACACTGCTCGTGATCGCCGATCCGTGAGTGCGGCAATGGGAAAGTCTCGAAATTCCCTCTCGATGAGAATCAGGGCCTTGCCGTATCCGCGCTGTGTCTCGGGGGCGAGGCGCAGGAACTCATCGCTCGATTGAAATCGCATCAGCAGGGACACGAGCTTGCCATCTGGCGGCGACCTCTTGGCCGAGGTAGCGGCGTTATAGCTGGCCGTGAATTCGGGGGTACCGGGCTCGCCGCGAAGGGGAGGGCCGCCCTTCCATG
>DATIPA010000211.1:0-2011 GCA_035472475.1 Xanthobacteraceae bacterium
AGGCGTCATGTTCAAGGATTTGTTTTCGCTTCACGGCCGCGTCGCGCTCGTGACCGGGGGATCGCGCGGCATCGGCAAGATGATCGCGGCGGGGTTTTTGGCGCAGGGCGCGGCGAAGGTTTACATCACCGCGCGCAAGGCGGGTCCCTGCGAGGCGACCGCAAAAGAGCTCTCGGCCGAATATGGCGGCGAATGCATCGCGCTGCCGATCGACATCTCGACAGTCGCGGGCTGCGACAAGCTTGCCGGCGAAATTATCAAACTTGAGCCGAAGCTCGATATTCTCGTCAACAACGCCGGTGCAGCCTGGGGCGCGGAATTCGACGAATTTCCCGAGAGCGGCTGGGACAAGGTGATGGACCTCAACGTCAAGTCGCTGTTCTTCCTGACCAAGGCGCTGGCGAAACCGCTGCGCGCGGCGGCAAGCCATGAACGGCCCGCCAAGGTCATCAATATCGCCTCGGTCGACGGCATCTTCGTCAACCCCGGGGAAACCTATTCCTATGCCGCGAGCAAAGCTGCGGTGATCCATCTGACGCGGCGCATGGCGACCAGATTGATCAAGGACAATATCAACGTCACGGCGATTGCACCTGGGGCGTTCAAGTCCGACATGAACCGGGCCGCGCGCGACGATGCGGACGCTGTCGCGAAACGCATTCCGGCCCGGCGCATCGGAACCGACGAGGATATGGCTGGCGTCGCGATCTATCTTGCCTCGCGCGCAGGCGATTACGTGGTCGGCAACACCATCGCCGTCGATGGCGGCGTGGTCTACGCCAATGCCGGACTTGAGATCGCGGGGTAAGGGCGGACTAGCGCCGCGGTCGGCAGTGCGCTCCCTCGCCCCGCTCTTCGCGGGGAGAGGGTTGGGGTGAGGGGCTCTCTCCGCGCGTTGCGATCTATCGATCGACCTGTACCCCCTCACCCGGACTGCTTCGCAGTCCGACCTCTCCCCGCAAGCGGGGAGAGGTAAGCAAGATCACGTCTCGATCTTCACATATTCGAAATCGCCGGGCTTGTTGTCGATGCCGACCTTGGGCGGCGAGATCCAGGAGGCGTAGGCGCCGGTCTCGGTAACGGGCGTCATCAGGGACGCGATGAAGTCGCCATCGTCGGATGACGGCAGCCATTCGCCCTTGCGCCTGTTCCAAATGGCGTCGTCGATCAGCACGCCTTCCGGCGTGGCGTTGATATCCCTGAACTCGCCGATCTGGCGATGGAACGCTACGTTCGGCAGCGTCAGCTTGAAGTGATAGCCGGCGAGCGTGATGATCTTGTTCCAGCGCAGCATGCCCTTGGCGCAATCCTGCGTGTAGTCGTCGCGCAGCCGCATGTTGAGCGCGGTCAGCGCCGGCTCGTCGACCCGCTTGATTTCGCCATTGACCAGCTTGAGCACCGGATAGGTGGCATTCTTGAGATGGTGGTCGTCGTCGATCTGGGTCTCCTTGTAGCGGCCCTTGATGCCGGCATTGAAGGCATTCGCGGCGTTGGTCGAGACTTCCGAGCCGAACAGGTCGAGCGACAACGAATAGTGCAAATGCAGTTTCTTCTGGATGGTCGGAAGATCGATCACGCCGAGCGCGCGGACTTTGGCGATATCGGTCGGATCGGTGATGCCGGCCGCCTTCATCGCCTCGCAGGTGCGCTGCACGACACGGCTGATGCCGGTCTCGCCGACGAACATGTGATGGGCTTCCTCGGTCAACATGAAGCGGCAGGTGCGCGACAGCGGATCGAAGCCGGATTGCGCGAGTGAGTGCAGCTGCATCTTGCCGTCGCGGTCGGTGAAGTAGGTGAACATGAAAAACGACAGCCAGTCCGGCGTCGCCTCGTTGAAGGCGCCCAGCATGCGTGGGCTATCGGCGTCACCGGAGCGGCGGCGCAGCAACTCGTCGGCCTCCTCGCGGCCGTCGCGGCCGAAATATTTTTGCAGGAGATAGACCATCGCCCAGAGATGGCGGCCCTCCTCGACATTGACCTGGAACAGGTTGCGGAGGTCATAGAGCGA
>DATIPA010000212.1:0-9990 GCA_035472475.1 Xanthobacteraceae bacterium
GGGGCGAAGCGGTCTTGAGCTTCAGCGCGACCTTGTCGCCGCAAACAGGCAAGTGCCGATCATCTTCATCACAGCGCACGCCGACGTGCCGATGACCGTGCAAGCGATGAAGGGCGGTGCGATAGAGTTCCTTACAAAGCCGTTCCGTGATCAGGATCTGCTTGACGCCATCCAGGCCGGCCTCGCTCGCGATCGTGCGCGTCGAGAGAGTGATAACGCATTGGCTACGCTCAAGGAGCGTTTCGACATGCTCAGCTCCCGCGAGCACGAAGTCATGCTCGGCGTCGTGGCCGGTCGCCTAAACAAACAGATTGCCAACGATATCGGCATCTCCGAATCCACGGTGAAGGTGCATCGCGTGCATCTGATGCGGAAGATGAAGGCACGTTCGCTTCCCGAGCTCAGCCGGATGGCGGACCTTCTCAACATAAGAGCACAGCAGCCCCACAACTCCTGAGCCAGAAAGGCATGTCTCAGCGTTTTCGTGCGTGGACGCTATACATGCGCAAATCGCATCTACCGAATTTGCTGCGCCGCTGATTCCCTCCCCTCAAGTGCCCATCCGGCCAACGGATTCGGGGCACGAGGATTACGTACTCGCTTCTAAGCGATCGCTTAGCACAGGCAGCTACAAGAGAACCTCACAGTACCTGCCGCGCAATCGACCGCAGCGCCCCAAGCCATCTAAATGCGCCACACAGAGGCTCTTCTGGGAAAACCGCCTTTCCCAGGCACGCGAGGTTAGAATGCGCGCATATCGGACGCTTGGCGCATCCGGAACCGGGAGCCTCCGTGTAGCCCGCCGCGAGCGCACCGAGTAATGAACGATCGACTCTCAGCACTCAAACTGTTTGCCCGCGCCGCGCGCGTCAGCAACTTCTCCCGTGCTGGCCGCGAGCTCGGCCTGTCGCAGCCGTCTGCATCCCGGCTGATCGCCGCGCTTGAGGAGGAGGTCGGCGCGACGCTCTTCAGCCGGACCACGCGAGCGGTGACGCTGACCGAGGCCGGCGCGACGTACCTGATGCGCGTCGAGGCGATCCTGGCGGCGCTCGACGAGGCCGACCACGAGGCGCGCGGAACGGGCGAGTTGCGCGGCTCGCTCCGCGTCGGCACGTCGTCAAGTTTCGTGCTCAGGGAAATCATCCCGCGGCTTCCCGCGTTTATGAAGCAGCACCCGGCGTTGAAGATCGAGCTCGTGGCGAACGACCGCTACCAAGACCTCGTGACCGAGGGCATCGACGTGGCGTTCCGGTTCGGCGCCCTGCCCGATTCGAGCGCGATGGCGCGCAAAATCATCCACCTGCGGAGGATACTCATGGCCTCCCCGGATTATCTACGGGAGCGCGGCATACCCACGGTGCCGTCGGAGCTCGCGCAGCACTCGGTGATCATCGGTCCGGCGCACCCCTCGCCGACTTTCACCTTCCGCAAGGACGGCCGCGTCGCCTCCGTGCGCGTTGACGGCCAGCTTGCGATCACCATCAACGAAGGAGCCACGGCAAGCGCCGCCGCCGGGCTGGGGATAGCCGCGTCGAGCGAAAACAGCGCGCGGGCAGAACTCGAGGCCGGCAAGCTCGTGCAGGTGCTGGCTGACTGGGATTTCGGCTCGATGGAATTGAATGCGCTCTTCGTCAGCGGAAAGACCATAAAGCCGGCCGCACGGGCATTTGCCGACTTCCTTCTCACGGAGCTCCGCGCTGCTGGCGAAGGGAGCCCTCCAGGGCAAGGTAGGCGGCGCCTTCGCGTCGTTGGCAACGCAAACCGGCGGCCGGGAGATGATGTTGTTCGCCATCATCACCAACCTACTCCACTTCGGCACGACGGTGATCGGATTGAACTACGGGTTCGCCGGTCAGATGAAGGTTGACGAGATCACCGACGGAGCACCTTACGGCGCGGCGCCGATCGCCGGGCTCGAGGCGCGGCGGCAGCCGAGCGAGAACGAGGTTGCCGACGCCTGGTACCAGGTGCGTGCATCGCGGAGACCACCGCGAAACTCCACGGCTGAACGGCGCGATCGGCCGGCAGGGCGCTGGCCGCGTCGGCCGCGCAATCGAGCGGAACGGGTGCTGGCAGCGTGGAAGAGAAGGCGGGAGATCTTAGAGGCATGGAACAGGCCGAACACGACCTGCTCGCCGATCTACGGCGAGCGCGCCGCTCGCTTCGGCTTCAGGGCGTGGACGAGCGCCCGGCGGTTGCGTACCTGACGCTGGGGCAAAGGATAGCGGACGCGGTCGCCACCATCATGGGATCGTGGAGCTTCATCATCGTTCAGAGCGCGATCCTGTTCGCCTGGATAACCGCCAATCTGGTCGGCGCCATGAGAGGCTGGGACCCCTACCCGTTCATTCTTCTCAATCTCGCGCTTTCGTTCCAGGCGGCCTACGCCGCGCCAGTCATCATGATGAGCCAGAACCGGCAGCAGGACATCGATCGCAACGCCGCGGAGAACGACTACCGGATCAACGTGAAGGCGGAGCTCGAGATAGAGTTGCTGCATCAGAAGATCGACCAATTGCGCGAGCGCGAAGTCGTGAAGCTAACGGAGGCCGTCAAGATGCTGACCGACCTGCTGGAGCAGTCGGCGTCGGGTGCACGCGAGTCCGATGCGGAAGGCGGACCGCCGTCATAACGCGCGGCTATCGACTTCATGGCGTGACGTCATTTCCCATTCGGCGCGCAGAATTCCATGCTTCACGGTACGTTGTGAGCGGCAACCCTTTCGCCGCCACTGCGAAGTCGAACAAGGGTCCAACAATCAGGAGGCTACAAATGTCAGTCCAGAAGCCGGTTCTCACGGCGCCGCACGGCGGCGAGACAGTGACCTCGAGCAGGGGCTCGATCGTCGAGATGAAGGTGGAGAGCAGCCAGTCCGGAGGCGAATATGGCACTGTCCTGTGGACGGTGCGGGCCGGGGAGGAGCCGCCGCTGCACACGCACTCGCGCGAGGACGAGCTGCTTTACGTGGTGCAGGGCCAGCTAATCGCGCGGGTCGGCGATGCCCGCGTCGAGGTGGGACCGGGCGCCTACGCGGCTCTTCCCCGAGGTGTCCCGCATACGATCGAGGTGGTCGGCGACCAGGCGACCCTGCTGCTCAGCTTCGTGCCGGGTGGGCTGGAGCGCTTCTTGGTCCCACGGAAAGGCGAGCAGCCTGATCCGGCCGCTTTCGGCCTGACGTTCCCCTAGGGTCGGGGACCGCAGCGCGCGGCCTTCTTGACCGTGCGCGCGGGCCCGGGCGCCGGCCGCTCGCGACCGCGCCAGATGATTGATTCCACGCGCGAGCACGGAGGAAATCCGCCATGGTCACTCGCGGTTTCACAGGCCGCCAATCCGGATCAGAACTATCGGACCGGATCCCCCCGGGACAGCACCTCGTCGACAATTTCCCGGTGCTTACGGCAGGACCCACGCCGCGGATCGATCCCGCGGATTGGACTTTCACGCTGAAGGTCGGACCTCGTCCGGTCAAAGCGTGGAACTGGTCTGAGTTCAACGCGCTGCCACGAACCAGGATGACACGAGACATCCACTGCGTGACCTCGTGGTCGAAGCTCAACACCGCTTGGGAGGGCGTGGCCATCGACGACATCCTCGCCGACGCTGGCCTTATCGCACCCACTCCGTTTGCGCTCGCACATTGCTACGACGGATACTCCACCAACGTTCCCCTCGCGGACCTCACGACGGGGAAGGCGATGGTCGCGCTCAAGCACGAAGGCCAGCCGCTGCCGCGCGACCACGGCGGGCCGGCGCGCCTGCTCGTGCCGCATCTCTACTTCTGGAAGTCAGCGAAGTGGGTGAACGGGCTTCAGTTTACGGAGCGCGACCAGGCCGGCTTCTGGGAGTTGCGAGGGTACCACATGTATGGAGATCCGTGGCGTGAGCAGCGATACACGAATGACTGAAGCGCTTGCCCCAACCGCGCGATGGCAGAACTGCGCGATTGTCGACATCGCGACGAGGACGCCGGCTATCAAGAGCTTCTTTCTCCGCCTCTCTGAGACGTTCAACTACACGGCAGGACAACACGTTGAAGTGCGGCTGATTGCGCCCAACGGCTACACTGCCATGCGCAGCTACTCAATCGCCTCGTACCCAAGCGATTCCAAAGTAATCGAGCTGGCGATCGAGCGCCTCACGGACGGCGAGGTATCACCGTTCTTCCACGACGTCGCCCAAGTAGGCGACACAATCGAGCTTCGCGGGCCGCTTGGCGGACACTTTCTCTGGCCGGGACCTTCCAGCAAACCAGTGCTCTTGATCGGCGCTGGCTCTGGCGTCGTGCCGCTCATGGCCATGATCCGGTATCGGAAGGCCAGCGCCGAACCCGTGCCTGTCGCGCTGTTGCTCTCCTCCAGGACCTGGCGTGAAGTGCTGTTCAGAGATGAACTCCTCGAGCTCGAGAGGTCGCTTCCCCATTTCGCGTTTGCCTTGGCGCTGACACGCGAGCCGACGACGCGCCGCACCGACTTCAGCAGGCGGATCGACGCCGAGATGGTCGCTGACGTCGCGGCGCGGCTGCCTGTGTCCCCCGGCTGCGCCTTCGTGTGCGGGTCGAACGCATTCGTCGACATCGCGGCGGACGCCGCCCTCGCCTTCGGACTGGAAGCGAGGGCGATCAAGACCGAACGCTACGGCGCTTGAGACACGAATCCTCTCGCCTTGTGAGAGCGATTATCCACTCGGTCAGCGGGAGCTACGGTCATACCGATGCAAGGAGACGTGTCAGTGAAGGAAATGGGACCTAAGCACATGCTGTCCAGGACCATCGATGTCGACGGCTTGAAGATCTTCTGCCGTGAAGGCCGCGTGCCTGGCCGAGGCACTTCGACATCGAGATCGACTGCGTCGCGGCACTCTAGGAGCGGGATACGGCCATGTTCTCAGTGATTTTCGAAGCTTTCCCAAATAAGGAGAACTGGGATGATTACCTCGACAACGCCGAGATGCTGCGCCCCGAGCTGGAGCAGATCGAGGGCTTCGTCGACAACATCCGCTACAAGAGCCTGATCCGCGAGGGCTGGATCCTTTCCCTTTCGAACTGGCAGGACGAGAAGTCGCTCGTCCGCTGGCGCACGCGCAGGCGTCATCACGAGGTTCAGCAGAAGGGCCGCGATGAAATCCTCGCGGACTACCACCTGCGCGTCGGCCAGATCATTGCCGACAATCAGGTGCCAACGGGGTACTCCCTCGCCGAGCAGAGGCTCGACGATACCGAATTCGGAGAGGGAACGACGGTCACGCTGATCAACGCGACTCGCCCCGCGGAGTGGAAGCAAACCAACAACCCGTACGATTGCGCCGAGTGGCTCGGCCTGAACCCGTGGGCCGCCGACTGCACGTCCTGGGACATCTTCGACGCCGTACTTACGCCCGGCGACCTGATTCTGCTCATATCCTGGAAGGACGCCGCCGCAGCGCAGGCCTACGAGGACGCTGCCGCGCCGAATGACAAGGCAAGAGTCCGGAGAGTTCGGATCGTGCGCGACTATGGGAAATACGACCGTCGCGAGGCGCCTCAGTACTACGCAGACGCCAAGGGCGGCGAGACCCTCCACGCCTGACGCCGCTTCCACTGCCGCGGCCCGCTCTGACGGGCCAGCCATGAGGTCTGATCTGAAAGGAAAGCACGATGACGAGTTCGAACGACGATAGCGCTCCCTGCCCACAGGCTGTGGTGGCCGGCGACCTCGACGGCGCTGGCACGCTCAACGGCCGTGCCGGGGCATCGGTGTTCTCGATCGGCGGCCCCGACGGCAGGGGCGGCACGGCGGCGGGACCGAATCCCTACGAGTTGCTGAGCGCTTCGCTCGCCGCGTGCACGGCGATGACGATACGGCTGCAGGCACGAAGGCGGAAAATCCCGCTGTCCCACGTCGAGGTAGCCGTGTCGTACCACCATAGTGCGGATCGCGGCCGCGACTCCTTCGAGCGCTCCATCAAGCTTGAAGGGAACCTTGTCGACGACGAGCGCGCTCAACTGATGCGGGCAGCGAACATGTGTCCCGTCGGGCGGACACTCGGCCTCAGCGCCGACATCCATACGAACGATAACGTCAGCGTCGCGCGGGCGGCGAGCTATGACGACGACCTGAGCGAACTTCTGATCCCGAACATCGACCCCGACTAGTTTGCCGCGAGGTAGTCCGGGAGCCTTACGGCGATGTCGTGCGCTCCGAAGAGCAGCGCCACTTCGCCCGCCGATACAAGATCCGTCAGGTGATCGACGAGGCATGATTGCCGTGCGGCAGCTTAGCACCTCACTCGCGGGCGATCATTCATGCATGACAAGAATAACTTAAACTCGCGCGGCAAGACTACCGGAGCCGCACCGGACAAGCGATTATGCCAAGGGCACACCAGGCCGCGTGACGAGACGAATATGTTACTCCAAGACAAATTGGACGCCCTGAAAGCCGAGTGTCTCGCCAAGACCCCGCCGAAAGTGACGCTGGCTCGACAACGGGCGGTGGAAGGGCTTGCCGCATCCGGATTGGCCGAACGGGCCATGCACGCCGGGGAGCAGGCCCCCGCTTTCCGGCTGCGTGACGGCTACGGCCGGGCGTTCTCGTCACGCGAGGCGCTGCGTCGCGGCCCGATCGTCCTCGTGTTCTACAGGGGGAGATGGTGCCCTTACTGCAACATCGACCTTCGCGCGATCGAGGCCACCTCGCACGACATACGCAGCCTCGGCGCTTCGCTTGTCGTCGTCTCGCAGCAAACGCCTGACAACAGCCGGGAGACGCAGACACTCAACGGGCTTTCGTTCGCGAGCCTGGTCGACGCGGGAGGCAAGGTCGCGCTCGCTTTCGGCCTGCGTTGGAAAGTCTCCGTCGAGCTGCGTGCTGTCGAGGAGGACTGCGGCAGGGATCTCGCGGCCTTCAACGGCGATCCGAGCTGGACGTTGACCATGCCGGCCCGGTACGTTGTGGCGCCCGGCGGGATGATCGAGTACGCCGACGTCAGCGTCGACTACACGCGGCGCGGCGACCCCTCCGAACTGATCCCGGTCCTCGCCCACCTCGCCGCGCATTAAGCCGCGGTCGCGCTAGCCACCTCCGGGAGCGTTGCGTTCGGCATTCCCCGGTGGGAGACATCGACCGACCAGTCGCGAAGCCTCACGACCTTGACGAAAGCGTCCAGCGCCGGCGAGTAGCGGCGCCCCTGCACAGTCAGCAGCCGCACCTTCCGCGAAATCGGGTCGCCTTCGAGCGGAATAGTCTTGAGCGTCGGGAGACGCGGCATGTGCTCGGGCGCGAGTATCACGCCGAAGCCAGCCGCGGCCATGTGCTGCAGGTGCAAGTCGTGACCGCTGCAGTGGCCGAGCTGGAGCGGTTCCTCCGGAAAACACGACCTTTGTATCTGCAGCGCGACGTCGCATCCGGCGCGCTCCAGCAAGACGGTCTCGCGGAGGTCGCCGATGCCGATCGAGGGACGGTTTGCGAGGTGGTGTGTCGGCGCGAGAACTGCCACATAGCGCTCCTCGAACAGCGACCAGTCGTCGATGCGGGCGGGCATGTCCTGCACGTCCTTCCCGACCACTGCGGCGTTGATCTCCCCCTCAAGCAACAGCTCGACGAGCTTCTCCGCCGCGCCCTCGCGCAGCTCGACGCGAAGTCCAGGGACGCACTTTGCGATCTCCGCGATCGGATCGAGGATGAGCGACGCCGAGATGGAGGGGGCGAGACCGATCTTCAGTGGCGCGACCTCCTTGCGTCGGAACTCCCGGGCTCTGCGGCGCACGGTCTCTGCCGAGGCAAGCGTGCGCTCCAGCATCGGAAGGACTTCCTTGCCAAGGTCGGTGAGCTGCGTCAGCTGGCGCTCGCGGTAGATCAACTCGCCGCCGAGCTCCTGCTCGAGTTTCTTCACCCCCTTGGTCAGGGCCGGCTGCGTGATATTGCACTGCTCGGCTGCGCGGGTGAAGTTGAGGGTGGACGCAAGCGCGAGGAAGTAGCGAACTTGATGAAGCTCCACAGGCTGTTCTCCGATTAGTTGCTGCTGTCTCTGCTGGGCTCGTCTCCGGGACGATGCCATCTCGCGCAGGCAGCCTACGCAGCTGGGTGAAGGGCCCTTCTGCACTCCAACCTGATCTGGGATTTTGACGGGTTCGGTCTTCGTTGCCTTCAACTGAATACGTGAACAATTACTCAGTTGCGACTGACCGAGTAGTGGTTGCAGCCGAATTAGATAAATTCTGCCGCAACATGAATAATCCGGCAGAGTGGCTCAAAGACCCGTGAAACTCAATAAATTCGCGCGAAGGCATGCCGACGCGCGTCAACAGAAGGCCCCGAGCCTCGATCGCAGAGCCGGATTTCGTGACGGACCGATCACTACGCGCGGGTTCGGACACCGCGCGTACCGCGCGGCCACCGCGGACTGCACGGTCTGCGTCGCAACATCCGCTCTCGGCGCAAGCGGAGTTACTCCAACCTCTAACGCGGCAGCGATTGCGTCGTCGACGCGTTCGAGCCACACAAACTCAAGCTTCCTTCGGGCGCCGGCGGGGATGTCGTCGTAGTCGCGGCGGTTACGGGCGGGCAGCATGCGCGCGTCAAGCCCGCGGCCGCGACGGCCTATGGTGTCGAGGCGGTCGATCCGCATGGCATCGTTTCGATAACCGGAGGTGATTGGACGGTCGACCACCCGGTGCCTATCTGCGAGCTCGAAAGCGGGACGGGGATAGCCGAGTTTCACGCGGCCCCTCGAGTCCCCCAACAAATCCTGGAGAGGGACCATGAAAAAGTTTTTGATTTCCGGCGCCGCGGCGATCGCCTGCGCAGCATTTTTTGGGAGTGCAGCACCGGCCGCGGCGGGCCCACACGAGTATTGCCGCCGCGACATCGTGAATTACGGCGCTCTGAGCTGCAGCTTTGACACCTTGGCGCAGTGCCAGGCTACGGCGTCGGGACGCGGCGGCGATTGTCTTCGCGATCCGTCTCTCGGTGCCGATGCCAGCGCCTACGCTTACGCACCGAGTCTGCGCGGGACCTACGCCTACGCGCCGATTGCTCGCAAGCATCACCAGAAATAACGCACGCCTGTGAGGCTGGCGTGATGTCCCGATCAAAGCGTCCCATGGAGTGACAGCGTGAGCAAGCGCGCCGACCGCGCGCTCGCAGTCGTCTACTAAGAACCACGCGAAAGCACTCTCGTATCTCAACCCATCCCTTCACCCATAGGAGTCCCCGTGTCCGACGGAATTACCATGACCAACGACGTCATCGATTGCATCCTGAGCCGCAGCGCCACCAAGTACTTTGACCCTGCTGCCACCTTGAGCGACGACCAAATCCGCGAGCTGGTGCGAATCGGCACGACCGCGCCGACGTCCTTCCACTTGCAGAACTGGCGCTTCATCGCCGTACGCACGCCTGAAGCCAAGGCTCGGTTGCGTCCGATTGCTTGGGATCAGCCCGCGATCACCGAAGCAGCCGTTACCTTCATCGTCTGCGGCCAGTTGGCCGATTCCAGCGTAGTCCCCGAGCGCCTGGCACCGCTGGTGGAAGCGGGCATCATGCCAGCAAAGATGGTTCCGGAATGGGAAATCCCTGCACGCGACCTGTACATGGACTACCCCCAGCGTCAGCGCGACGAGGCAGTACGCACCGGCACGTTCGGCGCGGCGGCGATGATCTATGCGGCCCGCTCGCTGGGCCTTGGTTCCACGCCGATGATCGGTTTCGATGCCGAAGCGGTGCATCGCGAGTTCGGACTGGCCGAGGACGAAGTGCCAGTCATGCTGTTGTCCGTGGGGCGAGAGCGTCCAGGAAACTGGGCGCAGAAGCCGCGCCGTCCGATCGCCGATGTGCTGGATCTCGTATGAGTATTAGTAAAGCCCGTAACTTGCGGAAGACTACGATGCCAAGAAGTGCAGCTCTAAAGCCGGAACAAGTGCCGGCCGATAGCAAACCAGCTCTCGATGCGTTCACCAAGAACATCGGGTTCACCCCAAATATGCTGGCGACCTTCGCGCAGAGCCCGATCGCG
>DATIPA010000213.1:0-7822 GCA_035472475.1 Xanthobacteraceae bacterium
GGCGCATCCACTCGCGTTTGTGCGGCCGCAACTTGCAGCCCGCGGAATTCTGCGCCACGAGGAGCTTCCAACGATTGCTCCCGGGCGCATTGTCACCGTTGCCGGCCTTGTGCTGGTGCGACAGCGGCCGGGCGACGCCAAGGCGATTTTCATGACGCTCGAGGATGAAACCGGCATCGCCAACACCATCGTGTGGCTGCGCGCCTTCGAGATCTTTCGCCCGATCGTGCTCGGCGCGCGCCTCATCAGCGTGACCGGGGAGCTGCAGAACGAGCAGGGTGTCATCCACATCATCGCGCATCAGATCGAGGATCTGTCCTCGCTGCTGCGCGTCCTCACGCAGGAACGGCCGTTTGTCGAAACACTGGCGCATGCCGATCTTGTCAAGCGAGACAGTTCCGATCGCTTCCGTCATCCGCGCGACGGCGACGCGCTCGTGACCATGCTCAAGCGCAAGCCGGGGCCGGCGCACGACCTGCCGGTCGATGTCATGCCGAAGGGACGCAATTTTCATTGAGTGGGCGCGGATGCCGGCGAACCCAATCCTTTGCGGGCGCGGCGCAGCGCTTCCAGGATCACCGCGTCGTCGCCAATATGATTGGCCAACAACAGGATCATCCGCAGGTCTAGCCGCCGGCTCTGATCTTCGGTGAGATCGGCGTGCGCTTCGATCAGCGCCGCATAAACGTCATCTCCGGCGTTTCCCAAATTCCAATCGGTGACGAGTTGCTTCAACATGCTCGTGCCCTTGCCAACGCGCCCGTAATCTTGTCCCCCGTCGGTTCGGCAAAACGCGCCGCCACGTGCTGATCGGGCCGGATCAGATACGCCGCGCCGTCACGCCCGCCGTAGCGTTGCGCCACCAGACCATTCTCGTCGCACAGCGTCTCGACACCCGCGACCGGCTCCGAGGAAATGACGAGCGGACGCACGTCCTGACGCGCGGGCGCCGGCCTGCCGAAGCTCATCACCACGAAATCGCCGCCCAGATGATCGAGCAGCCACCCCGGCTGGCCCGAGACATCGCGCACCGGCGCATCGCTGCAAGCGCTGCCCGGCACCATCGCGCCATTCATCGCCGGGTCATCCGGCGATTGCAGCGCGAAGCTGGCGAGCGACGCGGGCACCGACAGCCGGCCGGAATTCACCAACCGCCTGGCAAACGGATAGGTCTCGGCGAGCCCGAGCACTTCGTCGCGCAACACCCGCTCGAAGGCATTTTTCGGCGTCATGAAATTGGTCGAGTGGCTCGAATTGCGAATGTTCTCGTCGGCGCCATGGACGCGCTCTATGTCGTAGCTCTCGAGCAGCGCGTCGGGTGCGGTTCCAGCGAGCACGGCAGCCAATTTCCACACCAGGTTATCGACATCCTGGACGCCGCCGTTGCCGCCGCGCGCGCCGAACGGCGACACCACATGCGCGCTGTCGCCGGCGAAAATCACGCGGCCATGCACGAAACGGTCGATGCGGCCGCACTGGAACGTGTAGAGCGACACCCAGTCGATTTCGAACGGCCGGTTGCCGATCGCTGCCTTGATCCGCGGAATGACGTGCTCTGGCCTGGTTTCTTCTTTCGGATCCGCGTTAGGCGTGAGCTGAAGATCGATGCGATAGATATCGTCAGGCTGCTTGTGCAGCAGCGCCGACTGGCCGTTGTGAAAAGTCGGCTCGAACCAGAACCGGCGCTCTGAGGGAAAGTCCGCCTTCATCTCCACATCGGTGATCAGGAACTGCTCCGGAAAGATATGGCTCTTGAACTCGATGCCGAGCATTGCGCGAACCGTGCTCTTCGCTCCGTCGCAGGCGATCAGGTATTCGCCCTCGATGCGATACGGCCCATCCGGGGTCTCAACGTCGGCGCGAACTCCGTCAGCGAGCTGCTCGACGCCCGTGACCTTATTCATGAAGCGCAGGTCGATGAGGTCGGGAAATTCCAGACAACGCTCGACCAGGTATTGTTCGACGTAATATTGCTGCAGGTTGATGAACGCCGGATTCTTGTGACCGGCTTCCGGCAGCAGATCGAAGGTGTAGACCTCGCGATCGCGGTGGTAGAGCCGGCCGACCTTCCAGGTCACGCCCTTCTTCACCATGCGCTCGCCGACCCCGAGCCGGTCGAAAATCTCAAGCGTGCGCTTCGACCAGCAGATGGCACGGGAGCCGCGCGAGACCACATTGTTATCGTCGAACAGCACACTGCGAACGCCGTGCAGCGCGAGGTCGATCGCCGCGCTCAGCCCGATCGGGCCGGCGCCGACGATCAGCACCGGCCAGCGCTGCCCGCACTCGCCCGAAAGCTCCGGCGGCTTGCGGTAGGGAAACGGCTTGTATTCGTAGCGGGCCATGAAGCGGGCTCACCCCTGCAGAGCGTCCCACATGATCTGGTCGCGCTCGGCGGTCCAGATCCGCGGCGTGTCGATCCCGAGCGCTTCGTCGTAGGCGCGCGCGACATTGAACGGCAGGCAGTGCTCGTAGATCGCGTAGCTCGAGAACTTCTCGTCGCACGCGGCGCGACAGGCCGCCATCGCGTCCTTGAGCGAGCCGCCGCGCGCGGCGACCTGTGCGACCGGACGGTAGGTGCTCTCCAGAAAATCGCGCGTCAGCGCGAGTGCTTCGGCCACCTTGGCCTCGCCGACCAGCGCGTCGCCGCGGCCGGGCGCGATCGCCTCTGGACGAAAGCCCGCGATTGCATCAAGCGTCGCCGGCCAGTCGTTGAAATGACAATCGCCGCAATAACAGGCCGAGCGATATTCGACGATATCGCCGGTGTACATGACGCCGGCGTCGGGCACCCACGCCACGATATCGCCGGCAGTGTGGGCGCGGCCGAGATGCATCAGGTCGATGCGGCGCTGTCCGAGATAGACGGTCATCCTGTCGGTGAACGTAAGGCTCGGCCAGGTCAGGCCGGGAATCGACTCCGGCGACTGGAACAGGCGGGGAAAGCGGCGATATTCGCTCTCCCAGTCCTCCTGACCGCGCTCATGGATCATGGCCCGGCAGGTCTCGGACGCGACGATCTCATCGGCATGGAACGCGGACGCTCCCAGCACCCGCACCGCGTGATAGTGACTGAGCACCACAAAGCGAATCGGCTTGTCGGTCACTGCGCGGATACGCGCAATCACCTTGTCAGCCATCTTCGGCGTCGCCTGGGCGTCCACCACCATGACCCCATCGTCGCCGATGATCACGCCAGTGTTGGGATCGCCTTCCGCCGTGAAGGCATAGAAGCCCGGCCCGATTTCGCTGAACGAGATCTTCTTTTCCGTGAGGTCTCCGGTCGAGGCGAAGCTCTTGGCCATGTCAGCCCCAAACTTCCTTCGCGATCTCCACCACGCGCGCGAGCTTGGCCCATTGTTCGTCCTGGGACAGCGTGTTGCCCTCCTCGGTTGAGGCAAAGCCGCACTGCGGCGACAGGCAGAGCTGATCGAGTGGAGCAAACTTGCTCGCTTCCTCGATGCGACGCTCGATTACGCCCTTGTCCTCGAGCTTGCCGAACTTGGAGGTGATGAGGCCGAGCACGACGATCTTGCCGCCTTTGGGCAGCGAGCGCAGCGGCTCCAAACCGCCGGCGCGCTCGGTGTCCCATTCGAGGAAATATCCGTCGACCGTGAGATCGTTGAACAGCTTGTCCGCAATCTGCTGGTAACCGCCGGAGCCGACGAAGGTCGAGCGGAAGTTGCCGCGGCAGAGATGCGTCGTGATCACCATGTCGGCCGGCTTGGCCTTGAGAGCGGTGTTGAAGACCTCGCGATAGCGATCGAACTGTCGGTCCGGGTCGTCGCCGCGGTCGCGCAGCATCTGGCGCTGATCGCTGTCGCAGAAATATGCGAACGCCACATCGTCGATTTGCAGGTAGCGACAGCCGGCGTCGTAGAACGCCCGGACCGCCTTGCCATAGGTTTGCGCGAGGTCGGCATAGTAGTTGTCGAGGTTGGGGTAGACCTTCTCGCTTACCACTTTGCGGCCGCCCCGGTAGTTGAGCATGCTGGCCGATGGGATCATGGCCTTCGGTGTCTTCGAGGTGTTGGCCTTGAGGAACTTGAAATGTTCGATATGCGGATGGTTGGCCGGAAAATCCAGCTTGCCGATCACCCGCACCATCCACGGCTTGAGCGCCGCGCCCTTGAATGACTGGCGCGAGTCGGATGTCTGCGGCTCCATCCAATAGCCCTCACAGCCCGTGAGGTTCTCCAGGAAATCGAAGTGCCAGTAGGCGCGGCGGAACTCGCCGTCGGTGATGGCCGTAATTCCGATCTCCTCCTGCTTTTTGATCGCCTGCTTGATCTCGGCATCCTCGATCGCCTTGAGCTGCGCCGGGGTGATCTCGCCGCGCTCCCGCTGCTCGCGTGCCGCTTTCAGCGCGGGCGGCCGCAGCAGGCTGCCGACATGATCCGCGCGAAACGGCGGTTTTGTTCTTTGCATCGTTTCCTCCGCCTTTTCTCTCAGCGGCGCATGTTAGCGGCCGACGGCGGCGCGTTGTAGCCTAACTAGTGCACCCACGAGTACTCGCGAAGGAAAGCGTGCCATGAGCGATATCGCAACCCCTGGTTTGAGCCTCGTCACCGAACTCAGTGCCAAAGTCGGCGCGCCAATCGACGTGGGGAAGACGCCGCGTGGCGTGCGCCGGATCGTCCCAATTCTCGGCGGCGAGGTGAGCGGGCCACGACTCAACGGAACGGTCATGCCGGGCGGCGTCGATTATCAGATCTGGCGTAACGATGACGTGACCGAAATCCATGCCCGCTATGTGATCGAGACCACGGCGGGTGCGCGCGTCTATGTCGAGGCGACCGGGCTGCGGCGCGCAACGCCGGACGTGATGCAACGCCTGTTTCGGGGCGAACCGGTCGAGCAGGGGTCGATCTACTTTCGGACAGTCCCGACGTTCGAAACCTCCGATCCGGACTTGGCATGGTTGATGCGCGCCGTTTTTCTGTGCGCCGGCGCGCGCTTTCCCGACCGCGCAGTTCTGCGATTCTTCGAAGTGACGTAGCCTTTTTTGGTGACCATGCTCTAGCCCGCGGCTTCTTGCCGGATTGGGCGCCGGTCTGGTACGAGTAGCATCAACGAGAACCGAGCATGCACTCGGCCTCAGGTCGAACGCACAGGGAGGATTTGATGAAATTTCGTGCACTGTTGATCGGCGTAGCGCTCACCGCACTGGCGGGACCCGCGATTGCGCAAGACAAGGTTGTGCAACTCAAGCTGTCGCATTGGGTGCCCGCCACACACCCGCTGCAGAAAGCGATGGAAGAGTGGGGCGCGTCGGTCGAAAAGGCGTCCAACGGCACCATCAAATCCACGGTGTTTCCCGCCCAGCAGCTCGGCAAGGCATTCGATCATTACAACATGGCGCGCGACGGCATCGTCGAGTTCGCCTACGTCAATCCCGGCTATGAGCCCGGCCGGTTTCCGATCATCGCGGCCGGCGAGATTCCGTTTTTGATCGGTGAGGTGCACGGCGGCATCCGGGCGGTCGACACCTGGTACCGCAAGTACGCGCCGACCGAGATGAAGGACGTCAAATACTGCTTCTCCTTCATCCTCGACCCGGCGACGTGGCACTCGCGCAACAAGAAAATTGTCGTGCCATCCGATATCAAGGGGATGAAGATCCGCCCGTCCAATGCGACGATTGCGACCTGGGTCACGCAGCTCGGCGGCACCAATGTGCAGGCGAGCGCGTCGGAAGTCCGCGACGTCATGGAGAAGGGCGTTGCCGAAGCGGTGATATTCCCCTGGGGGTCGGTGCCGCTTCTGGGCGTCGACAAGGTCACCAAATACGACATGGACGCGGCGATTTCGACCACCATGTTCCAATGGGTGATGAACCAGAAGACCTACGACGCCATGTCGCCGGCGCAGAAGAAGGTGATCGATGATCACTGCACGACCGATTGGGCGGCAAAATTCGCCGACCCGTGGGGCGACTTCGAGCATGCCGGTCTCGCCAAGGTGAAGGCGTTGCCGGGTCGCGAGGTGTACCAGATCACCAACGCGCAGCTCGACGAATGGAAGAAGTCGGCGGAGCCGCTGCGTCAGGTGTGGGCGGACAACGTCCGCAAGGCTGGCGGCGATCCTGACACGATCATGAAGGAGCTCAAGGCCGCGCTCGATCAATACAAAGCATCGTACTAACCCAACGCCGGGAGACGAGCATGATGATTCGCACACTGCTGATCAGCGCGGCGCTGGCCGCGCTGGCCGTGCCGGCATCGGCGCAGGACAAGACCTTCACACTCAAGCTGTCGCACTGGGTGCCGGCGACGCATCCGTTGCAGAAATCGATGGAGGAGTGGGGTGCGTCGGTCGAAAAGGCGTCGAACGGCACCATCAAGTCGAACGTCTATCCGGCCCAGCAACTCGGCAAGGCGCCGGACCATTACGACATGACGCGCGACGGCATTGTCGACTTCGCCTACATCAATCCGGGATATCAGCCCGGCCGCTTTCCGATCGTCTCCGCCGGCGAGCTGCCGTTCCTGGTCGGCGAGTCGCATGGCGGGATTCGGGCAATTGATGCCTGGTACCGCAAATATGGCCCGGCCGAGATGAAGGACGTGAAGCTCTGCTTTTCGTTCATTCTCGACCCCTTGCGCATGCATTCGCGCGCCAAGAAAGTCGTGGTTCCGGCGGACATCAAGGGCATGAAGATCCGTCCGGCGCAGGCCACGATGGCGTCGTGGATGACACAGCTCGGCGGCACCAACGTGACGTCGGGTCCCTCGGAAATCCGCGATCTTCTGGAGAAGGGCGTCGCCGATGCGACCACCACGCCATACGGCTCGGTGCTGCTGTTCGGCATCGACAAGGTGACGAAATATCATCTCGATATCCCGCTCGCCACGACCACGTTCCAGTGGATTATGAATCCAAGGGTCTACGAAGCCATGTCGGCGTCGCAGAAGAAGGTGATCGACGACCACTGCACCAACGACTGGGCGGCGAAGTTCGCCGACGCCTGGGCCGACTTCGAGGCGGCAGGCGTTAACAAGCTCAGAGATATGCCCGGACACGAGATCGTTTCGGTCACTCCCGATCAGCTCAAGGAATGGAAGACATCGGCGAAGCCGGTCTACAAGTCCTGGGCGGACGGCGTGCGCAAGGCGGGCGGCGATCCCGATGTCGTGTTGAAGGATCTGCGCGCCGCGCTCGATCAGTACAAAGCGGGTTACTAGAAGTCCGCCTGCCGGGGCGGCGAATGGGACGGCGGCGCGGTCTCGCCGCCGTCACTGCGTACGGGGAGGCAATTTGACGAACTCCGAACCAGCGGCTGCGGCGATCGGCGGCAGTGGCGGGCCCGGTCCGGCGCCCAACGCGATGGACCGGTTCATCGATACGATCGAGCTGATCGCCGCGTTCTTTGTCGGGCTCGTCGCGGCCGACACATTCATCTCGGTGATGCTGCGCTATCTGTTCAGCACGTCCATCCCCGACTCCTACGATTTCGGGCGCATGCTGCTGGGCATTCTCATTTTCTGGGGGATCGCGGCCTGCAGCTATCGCGGTGGCCACATCACGGTCGATCTGGTGTGGGCCAACGTCGGCCCCAAGTATCAGCGCTGGATCGATGTCTTTGCTACGCTGGTGCTGCTGTTCGTCGTCACTGTGCAGACCTACACGCTGGTCGACAAGGTTGTTGGGACCTATCGCGACAATGTTCTGACTTTCGATCTCCGCCTGCCGACCTGGCCGTTCTTCGCCGTTGCCTGGGCCGGCGACGTCTCGGCGGTGATTCTGATCGCAATCCGCACGTATCGGCTCGTGTTCCATCCGGAAGAGATCGAGCGCGACCAGCAAGCCATCAAGCCGGTGG
>DATIPA010000214.1:0-6241 GCA_035472475.1 Xanthobacteraceae bacterium
GAGATGGCTCACCAGGAGCTCGGCACCAAGCTCTTGGATCGCGTGCGCGACGACACCGCCAAATTTGCCAAGGTTGAACAGGATGCCCGGTTCGAAGGGCGCCAGATGATCATGGTCCTGGCGCCGCGATGACGCGTTCCGACTGAGGCGCCGCCGACCGCATCCAAGTCAGTCGAACGACCGCCCCACTTTGGGGCGGTTGTCTTTTGCGGCCGTCTCTGCCATAACGCCGCCCTTCCGTGGCCCGGCCGAAAGGGCTGCCGTGGCGGCGGAAAAAGCTCAAAGCAAGCGCAAGCGCTTATCGAGCACAGCTCGATTGTGAGCACAGCCGGCGACGCGCCCCTGCGGCGCAGTGAGCAGCCGACAAAGGAGAGCCAAATGCCCAAGCTGAAGACCAAATCGGGCGCCAAAAAGCGCTTCAAAATTACCGGCACCGGCAAGGTGTTGTTCGCCCAGTCCGGCAAACGCCACGGCATGATCAAGCGCAGCACCAAGCAAGTGCGTGAGCACCGCGGCACCAAGGTCTTGTTCAAGACCGACGGCGACAAAATCAAGAAATACTGGTTGCCGAACAGCTGAGCCGCCCGCTTCGGCGGTTGCATTGCGTTACACGCCGCTTCTTTTCAGGTACAGGAGATCGACCATGGCCCGCGTCAAACGGGGTGTCACCACCCACGCGAAGCACAAGAAAATTCTCAAAGCCGCCAAGGGTTATTACGGCCGGCGCAAGAACACGATCCGGATCGCCAAACAGGCGGTCGAGAAAGCAAACCAATATGCTTTCCGTGACCGCAAGCGGCGCAAGCGCACCTTCCGCGCGCTTTGGATCCAGCGGCTCAATGCGGCCGTGCGTCAGTTCGACCTCACCTACAGCCGTTTCATCGACGGCCTCAACAAGGCTGAGATCACCATCGACCGCAAGGTGCTCTCTGATCTCGCGATCCGGGAGCCTGCGGCGTTCGCAGCCATCGTGGAGAAGGCAAAGGCCGCACTCGCGGCCTGATCGAGCAATGATCGACCCGGCCTACGTCCAGCGCATGGCGCGCTACAATCGTTGGCAGAACGAGAACCTTTACGGCGTCGCGGACCGGCTTTCCGACGAAGAGCGCCGGCGTGATCGCGGCGCGTTCTTCGGGTCGATCCACGCCACCCTCAGCCACCTGTTGTGGGGCGACCGCATCTGGATGAGCCGCTTCGCCGGTTGGCCCGCGCCTTCGGGCGGGATTCCGCAATCCGTCTCGCTCTACCCGGATTGGCAGCTGTTGCGACGCGAGCGCGCGGAGGCCGACACGTCGATCATCACATGGGCCGACAAACTCGACCAGAAATCGCTTGACGGCGATCTGACCTGGCACTCCAACGCATTCAACCGGGACATCACAAAACCGAAGTGGCTGCTCGTCACCCAATTGTTCAATCACCAGACGCACCATCGTGGCCAGGTGCACTGCCTGCTGACGCAAGCCGGCGGCAGGCCGCACGACACCGATTTGCAGTACATGCCGGAGTGACACAGTGTCCGATCTGCAAACCCTCGAGCAGGAACTCAATGCGGCGATCGTGGCCGCGGCCGACGAAGCCGCGCTGGAAGCGGTGCGGGTCGCCGCGCTCGGCCGCAAGGGCTCGGTGTCGGAACTGCTCAAGACGCTCGGCACGATGACGCCGGATCAGCGGCGCGAACAAGGTCCGCAGATCAACGGGCTCAAGGATCGCATCACGGCCGCCTTGGCGTCGCGCAAGGCCGCACTCGCCGAGCAGGCGCTCGATGTTCGACTCAACACCGAAACCGTCGACGTCACGCTGCCGTTGCCTGAGCCGCCGAGCGAGTCCGGCCGCATTCATCCGATCAGTCAAGTCATCGATGAACTCACGGTGATTTTCGCCGACATGGGTTTTTCGATCGCCGAGGGGCCGGACATCGAAACCGACGAGCTCAATTTCACCAAGCTGAATTTTCAGGAAGCGCATCCGGCGCGCGACATGCACGACACGTTTTTCTTCAACCCGAAGCCCGACGGCTCACGGCTGCTGCTGCGCACCCATACGTCGCCGGTGCAGATCCGCACCATGCAGATCCAGAAGCCGCCGATCCGCGTGATCATTCCGGGCCGCACCTATCGCAGCGATTCCGATCAGACCCACACCCCGATGTTCCATCAGGTCGAGGGGCTGGTAATCGATAAGGGCTCGCACCTTGGCCACCTGAAATGGATCCTGGCCGAATTCTGCAAGGCGTTCTTCGAAGTTGACGATGTGAAGATGCGGTTCCGGCCGTCGTTCTTTCCGTTCACCGAGCCTTCGCTCGAGGTTGACATCCAATGCCGGCGCGATAAGGGCGAGATCCGCTTCGGCGAGGGCGATGATTGGATGGAAATCCTCGGCTGCGGAATGGTGCATCCCAACGTGCTGCGCAATGGCGGCCTCGATCCGGACGAATACCAAGGCTTTGCCTGGGGCATGGGCATCGATCGCATCGCCATGCTCAAGTACGGAATGTCCGATCTGCGCGCGTTCTTTGAGGCCGACGTGCGCTGGCTCGCGCACTACGGGTTCCGGCCGCTCGACTTTCCGACGCTCGCCGGAGGACTGAGTTCGTGAAACTCACCCTCGCCTGGCTCAAGGAGCACCTTGACACCAAAGAGCCGCTGTCGGCGATCGTCGACAAGCTCACCATGATCGGGCTCGAGGTCGAGCGGGTCGAAGACAAGGCGACCGCGCTCGCACCATTCACGATCGCGCGCGTGGTCTCGGCCGAGCAGCATCCCAACGCCGACCGGCTGCGCGTGTGCATGGTCGACACCGGCGGCGGCGATCCGGTGCAGGTTGTGTGCGGCGCGCCCAATGCGCGTGCCGGCATGATCGGCGTGTTTTCGCCGCCCGGCTCGTTCATACCCGGCAAGAACCTGACCCTCGGCGTGGGCAAGATTCGCGGGGTCGAAAGCCGCGGCATGCTGGTGTCGGAGTTCGAGCTGCAGATCTCCGACAATCACGAAGGCATCATCGATCTGCCGGCGAACGCGCCGATCGGTGAGCGCTACGCGGCTTGGGCCGGGCTCGATGACCCGGTGATCGAGATCAACCTCACCCCCAATCGGCCGGATTGCACCGGCGTTTCCGGCATCGCGCGCGATCTTGCGGCCGCGCACGTGGGCATGCTCAAGACCGCGCCGATCAAACCGATTGCGGGAACATTCCCGTGCCCGGTCGGCGTCACGCTCGATTTCGGGACGACCCCTTCGCTCTGCCCGGCGTTCGCGCTTCGCCTCATGCGCGGCGTCAAGAACGGTCCGAGCCCGGAGTGGCTGCAGCGGCGCCTGATTGCAATCGGGCTGCGGCCGATCAATACCCTGGTCGACATGACCAACTTCATGACCTACGACCGAGGCCGCCCGCTGCACGTATTCGATGCCGCCAAGGTGAAGGGCAATCTAGTCGTGCGTCGGGCGCGCGCGGGCGAAAACCTCACCGCGCTCGACGGCAAGACCTACACGCTCGACAACAGCATGTGCGTGATCGCCGACGAACACGGCGTCGAATCGCTTGCCGGAATCATGGGCGGCGAGGCGAGCGGTTGCTCCGCGCAAACGACCGAGGTTCTGATCGAATCGGCGCTGTGGGACCCGATCAACATCGCGCACACCGGCCGCAAGCTCGGGATCAACTCCGATGCGCGCTACCGGTTTGAGCGCGGCGTCGATCCGGCGTTCATGGTGCCGGGACTGGAACTCGCGACCCGCCTGGTGCTCGATCATTGCGGCGGCGAACCGTCCGCCATCACGGTCGCCGGCGATCCACAAACGAGGGCGCGGGTGATCGACTTTCCGCTGAGCGAAGTGAAGCGCCTCGCCGGCCTCGACGTCAGCCCGGACGACATCAAACAGATTCTCGGCGATCTCGGTTTTGGGCTTGCCGGCACAGGTGCATCGATTGCCGTGACCGTGCCGTCTTGGCGACCGGACGTCGAGGGGAAGGCGGACCTCGTCGAGGAAGTCGTGCGCATCACCGGCATTGATCGTATCCCGTTCACCCCGTTCGACCGTGGCGACGCCCCGCGCAAGCCCGTGCTCACCTCGATCCAGCGGCGCACCCGCAAGGCCAAGCGCGCGCTCGCGGCGCGCGGCCTGGTCGAGGCAGTGACCTGGTCGTTCGTCGCGAAGCCGCACGCCGAACTCTTTGGCGGCGGTCAGAACGAGCTTGCGCTCGCAAACCCGATTGCCGCCGACCTGTCGGACATGCGCCCGAGCCTCATTCCGGGTCTCGTGTTGGCGGCGCAGAACAACGCCGATCGAGGTTTCAACGACGTGGCGCTGTTCGAGGTCGGGCAGATTTTCCGTGGCGATCGGCCCGAGGATCAGCTCACCGCCGCGAGCGGCGTGCGCCGCCGTCTCGCAAGACTTGCCGGCGGCCGCAACTGGTCGACGGGCGGCGCCGAGGTCGACACGTTCGATGCCAAGGCGGACGCGCTCGCTGTGCTGGCCGCGGCCGGTGCTGCTCCGCAAGCACTGCAAATCGCGCCGGGCGGCGCGAGCTGGTTGCATCCCGGACGTTCCGGCACGCTTCAAATCGGGCCGCAAAACGTGCTCGGCTGGTTCGGCGAGCTACATCCCAAGACCCTGCAGGCGCTTGGCGCCGAAGGCCCGCTGGTCGCGTTTGAAGTGATTCTGGAGCGCATTCCAGAAACGAGGGCCAGGCCGACGAGGGCAAAACCGCCGCTCGAGCTCTCGGCATTCCAACCGGTTGAACGGGATTTCGCATTCGTGGTCGCGCGCACCACCAAGGCGGGCGACATTGTGCGTGCCGCGCAGGGCGTCGACCGTAAGCTGATCACCGGTATCTCGGTGTTTGACGTCTACGAGGGCCCGGGCATCGACGCGGACAAGAAATCGATTGCGATCGCGGTCACCCTGCAACCGCGCGAGAAGACCATGACCGACGAAGAGATCGAGTCGGTGGCCGCCAAGATCGTGGCCGAAGTCAGCAAACGCACCGGGGCAGTGCTGCGCAGCTAACGCGCGCGCGCCGGTTGATCGGTGCCAACGCTCCCTTGGACCTTCTGTCGCATCCGACGCGGAGCGGAACCCGTTCCGCGCGCGGAAGTTATGTTCCTGACACAGCGTTTTATTCGGAGGTCGTGATGGACTGGAATCGCGTCGAGGGAAGCTGGAAGCAAGTCAAAGGCAAGGTCAAGGAGAAGTGGGGAAAGCTGACCGACGATGATCTCAATGTCATCAACGGCCGCCGCGATCAACTCGAAGGCAAAATCCAGGAGCGGTACGGGATCGCGAAGGATCAGATCCGCAAGGACATCAACGATTGGTACGACACGCAAACCTGGTGACGCGATTTTGTGAAGAGCCAGGGGAATCGCTCCGGCCCGGCCTCCGCCGGGCCGTTGCGTGCATGGGCAACCGACTTTCCGCGTCCAGGTGATCCCGTTGCTTCAGCAAACAAACCAGTCGCCGATTGAACCCGACGCTCAAGCCTCCGCGCACGAGAGTTTCATAAAGGTCGCGGCGCGGCTCGCGGTTATCGGGATTTTCATCCTGCTGTTTGGCGCGTTTTTGCAGACCGCGCGTGTGCTGCTACTGCCGATTGTTTGCGCCTTTGTGATTGGCACGATGCTGAGCCCGCTGGCGCGGCGCGCGGAATCCTATCGCGTGCCCGCGCCAGTATTCGCAGTGCTGGCTGGTATTGTGTGCCTGGTTTTCATCCAATTTGCTCTCGCAGCCGTCGCGGCGCCCCTCCTGGCAGTCGCCGCACACGCGACCGAAGTCGGCGACAATCTCCGACAGAAATTCGCGGCGCTCTCTCCGCTGGTCGACTATGCGCGGGAATTCGAGAACAAGATCGTGCCGGGCGCCTATTCGATGTTTGATAGCGCCGCCGCGCTCGTCCCCCAGGTCAATCTCACCAATGCGGTGCAGCCGGTGGCGGCGTTTTTGACGCCGGCGGTCGGCGAGATCGTCATTTTCCTAGCTACGCTGCTGTTGTTTCTAATCAGCCGAGACACCCTGCGCCGCAATGTGATCCTGCTGTTCTCAGGCTCCGAAGCAAGACTTGGCGCAATTCGAATGTTCAACGAGGTCGAAGATAATCTCCTCCGCTATGTCGGCACTGTCGCGGCCATCAATCTCGTGCTCGGGTCGCTGACTGCGCTCGGCACGTTCCTGCTGGGCTTCCCCAGCCCGTTCCTGCTCGGCGCGCTAGCGTTCATTTGCGCGTTCGTGCCCTATATCGGCGC
>DATIPA010000215.1:0-1625 GCA_035472475.1 Xanthobacteraceae bacterium
GGCGCGGAACTCGGCCAGCGTCTCCGCCGGCTTGGCCTTTTCCTCCATCACGACGTTTTTCCAGATCTCGCCGTTGGGCATTTTCTGCTCGGCCAGGATCGGGCCGTCGGCGTAAATATTGTCGCCGCTGTGGATGAAGAAGTCGGGGCGGTTGCGCAGCATGGTCGCGTAGGTGCGCATGCCGCCGCGCGCTTCGTCGATGCCCCAGCCTTGCCCGGCGGTGTCGCCCGACCACACGAACGAGATCGAGCGTTGGTCGCCCGGTGCGGTGCGAAAGCGGCCCTTCATCGGCTCGCCGACAATGGTCGGCGAAGCAAGATCCTGGAAGCGGATGCGGTAGAAGATGTCCTGCCCCGCGGGCAGGCCGTCGATTAGCGCGTTGGCGGTGAAATCGGTTTCGGGCAGCGCATCGACGAAGACGGCACGGTGGATGGTCTTGAAGCTGTCGGTGGTCGCGACCTCGGCCAACATGCGCGCGGGGCGGTCGGCGCGCGCCCAGATCACGGCGGAGTCGAGCGAGACGTCGCCGGACTGGATGCCGTGAGTGATGACGGGGCGATCGGCGGCTCGGCTGAGATAAGGCTTGCTGATGCCGCCAACGGCGGAAACTGCGGTCGACGCCGCGGCCGTGGCCAGAAACCGCCGACGCGACATGGGGATGCGCACCGTCATGGAAATCCTCCAGTTGCGAGAAGTGGGCCGAAGATGGCGGCCAATTCTCACAGAACGCGGACGGCTATGCGACAACTTCGTGACAGTGGACAAGGGTCAGGCGCCGGTGGGGCTAAGTTCAAGGGATAGGGGCCCCAAGATCCCAGCTACCTCGCCTGTTGCATCTCCAGTGTGCGACTGAATTCCGCGCCAGTGACTTTCGTCGGCATGTCCCCGAGTATCGCCGACAAAGCACCGGGCAACGTCTCGTGCCTGAATTTGAAGCCGCTGGCCAGGGCCTTATCCGGCAACACGCGCTGTCCTCGCAGCAGTAGTTCGTCAGCAAGCTCGCCGGCGAGCCGATGCAGCACCGACGCGGGCATTCTCAGCAGCGCCGGGCGATGCAAGGCGCGCCCGAGCGCTTGTGCGAAGGTCGCATTGCCCACCGGCGCCGGTGCCGTGCCATTTACGGCGCCGCTGAGCTGCGGGCTCGCAATGATGTGCGCGATCAACCGGATGAGGTCGTCACGCTCGATCCAGGACATCCACTGCTCACCGCTGCCGATAGGACCGCCGAGGCCGAACTCGAACGGCGCAAGCAGATTGCTGAGCATCCCGGCCTCAGTGCCAAGCACGAGTCCGATGCGCAGCCGGATAACGCGCACTCCGAACTTCTCAGCCTCCTTCGCCGCGCATTCCCAGGCCTCGCAAACGCGGTGGCCAAAGCTGCGCTTGCCGCCGTCAAACTCCGTCAGCGACTCGTCGCCCCATGTGCCGTACCACCCGATCGAAGAGCCGCTGATCATCACGGCGGGACGGCGCTGCAGGCGCGAGATCAGGCGGACCACGTCGCGCGTCATGCGCAGCCGCGAAGCAAGAATCCGGCGACGCTTTGCCCGTGTCCACAGGCCATTGGCGACCGGCTCACCGGCGAAATTGATGACGGCGTCGATCACCGTGTCATCGGCAAGTTG
>DATIPA010000216.1:0-3853 GCA_035472475.1 Xanthobacteraceae bacterium
CTTCGTCGCGCGAGCGCCGGCCCGCGTACAAACAAAATTGCTGGCGGCCTTTCTGATGATCGTGGCGCTGCTGATCATCACCGGCGCCGGCGGGCTGCGCGAGCTGAGCGGCGTCAACGAGCGCACCGAAGAGCTGATCAAACTGCAGCGCAAGATCGAGGCCTATCGCCAGGTCCAGCACGACACCACGAGCCAGCTCTACAGCGTGTCGTCGGCGCTGGTTTCCTCCGACGATCGCACGCTGGAGAGCACGCTGCGCCAGCTCAACCAATTCGGCTACGACGTCGATCGGTTGGAATTCGTGGCCAAGGACGAAGCGGACCTGATCGAGCAGTTTCGCCGCGATTACAACCGATTCATTGATGTGGTGACCAGGGTCGTCGAGCTGATCCGCGGCGGCCGCACCGCCGAGGCGCGGGAAACCCAGATGCAGCAGGCGACCCCGCTCGCCGACCAGCTCGAGCGATTGACCAATCAGCTGGTCAATAAGGCCGAGGCGGATATGGTCGCCGGCATCGAGGCGAGCACGCAGGCCTATAACGAAGCGCAATGGATCGTGATCGGCTTTGCGCTGGGCAGCATCGCGCTGGCGCTGGCGCTGGGCTACGCCATCTCCTGGTCGGTGCTCGGACCGGTCAAGAAGATCGAAACGCAGCTTAACCAGGTCGCGGCCGGCGACTTCAGCCGGCGGGTCCACGTCATCAATCGCGACGAGTTGGGGGCGCTTGCGGCCGACGTGAACCGCATGTCCGAGGAGCTCGGCCGGCTCTACGAGCAGCTCGAAACGTTCAGCAAGAACAAATCCCAGTTCCTAGCCAGCATGAGCCACGAGTTACGCACGCCGCTCAACGCCATCATCGGCCTGACGGAGATGATGGTGACCAACGCGGCGCGCTTCGGCACGGAAAAGGCGCTGGAACCGCTGCGCCGCGTCAGTGCCGCTGGGACCCACCTCCTGAGCCTCATCAACGAGATACTCGACCTCTCGAAGATCGAAGCTGGCAAGCTCGAACTCAATCCAGAGCCTGTAAATCTGCCCCGGCTTATCGACGAGGTCATCGGCACCGCGGAACAGCTTGCCGAGAAGAACCACAACCGCCTCATCGTCGAGGCGCACGAAAACCTGGGCACGCTCACCGCGGACGCCATGCGGCTCAAGCAGATTCTGCTCAATCTCTTGAGCAATGCGTGCAAGTTCACGAAAGAGGGCGAGGTCGCCCTTCGGGTGCGCAACGTGGCGGACGGACGCGACTGGGTCGAGCTTGCAGTTGCCGATACCGGCATCGGTATGACGGCGGAGCAACAGGCGAAACTATTTCAGGATTTCACCCAGGCCGATTCACTTACGGCGCGCCGCTACGGCGGCACGGGTCTCGGCCTTGCCATCACCCGCAAGCTCGCGCGCATGATGGGCGGCGACGTGACGGTGACGAGCCAACTAGGAAAAGGCTCGGTGTTCACAATCCGCCTGCCTGCCGCAGCGGCTGTGCCGGCTGCGCCCGCGAGCGAACCTGCGCGCGAACCCGCGCCGGCTCGCCCGGGCGAGGCCATAGCATAACGATTCGATTGGCGCAGTTTTCAGGGAGCCCATGCTCGACGCAGGCCGACGCCACTTCATCGCGCTGCTCGGCGGCGCGGCAGCCGCGTGGCCGCTCGCGGCGCGGGCGCAGCAGGGCGAGCGTATGCGGCGCATCGGCATGCTACTGACCGCGGCCGCGGACGATCCGGAATCGCTTGCCCGGGTCGGAGCGTTTCTGCAGGCGCTGGCGCAACTGGGATGGACCATCGGCCGCAACGTGCGGATCGAGTCGCGCTGGGGCGCAGGCAATGCCGAATTGATTCGCAAGCACGCGGTTGAATTCGCCGCGCTCGCACCGGACGTCATCCTGGCCCACGGCTCCTCGACCGTGGGGCCCTTGCTACAGGCGACCCGCACCGTGCCGATCGTGTTTCCCGTTGCCCTCGATCCGGTCGCCGCTGGTTTCGCTGATAGCCTGGCGCGGCCGGGCCGCAACGCCACCGGTTTCATGGTGTGGGAAATCAGCTCAAGCGGGAAGTGGCTGGAACTGCTCAAAGAGATCGCGCCGAGCGTGACGCGAGTGGCGGTTCTTCGGGATCCCGCCTTGGCCTCCGGAACCAGCCAGTTTGCCGTCATCCAGGCCGCGGCACCGTCACTCAGGGTGGAGGTCAGCCCGGTCAATGTAGGCGACGCCGGCGAGATCGAGCGCGCCGTCACGGCCTTCGCGCGCTCGCCGAACGCCGGCCTGATCGTGCCGGCGGGCGGGACAGCGCAGCTTCATCGCAATCTGATCATCGCGCTTGCGGCCCGCCACAAGCTGCCCGCGGTCTACTACGAACGCTTCTTCGTCGCCGCCGGCGGCCTGATTTCCTACGGGTCCGATTTTATCGACCAGTACCGGCGCTCGGCATCCTACGTCGATCGCATCCTCAAAGGCGAGAAACCCGCCGACCTGCCAGTGCAGGCGCCGACCAAGTACGAGCTGGTGATCAACATGAAGACCGCTAAGGCGCTCGGCATCGACGTGCCCGCGACGCTGCTCGCCCGCGCCGACGAGGTGATTGAATGAAGCGGCGCGAGTTCATTACGCTTCTCGGCGGCGCGGCCGCGTGGCCGCTCGCGGCGCGGGCGCAGGAGGGCGAACGCATGCGGCGGATCGGCATCTTGATGCCGTATCCTCCGACCGATGTCGAGAATCGTTCCCGCGTCAACGTCCTGAAACAGGAGTTGCAACGATTGGGATGGACGCGGGGCCGCGACATTGAATTCGACGAGCGTTGGACCACCGACAACATGGACCTGGTCCGAGTCAACGCAGCCAATCTCGTGGAGCTGAGGCCTGACGTCATCGTCGCGTCCGGCGGCCGCGTCATTCCGGTGCTGTTGCAGATCACGCGCGCAGTTCCAATCGTGGTTCCGGGTACTGTCGATCCGGTCGGAACCGGTTGGGTCAAAAGCCTGGCGCGGCCCGGGGGCAATATCACCGGGTTCACAATCATGGAATTCTCGATGTTCGGCAAGCTGCTCGATCTACTGAAGCAGCTTGCGCCGGGCACTGTCCGCGTCGGGCTCGTGTTCAATCCCGACAATCCGAGCAACCTCCCGTTCAGGCGCGAGATCGAGACCTTTGCCGGCCCGCTCGGGATCGAACCCGTCGTCTTCCCGATTCACGGGCTCGCCGACATCGATCGCGCGATTGTCACGATGGCCGAACAGCCCAATACGGCCGTCTTCTTCCTGCCCGACGTCACCATTCTAGCGATGGCACAGCAGGTCGTCGAACTGGTTCGACAGCACCACCTGCCGACGATCTATACCGACCTGATTTATGTCAGACACGGCGGCTTGGCGTTCTACGGCGTCGATCGCGCGGATTTATATCGCCGTGCGGCCGGCTACATTGATCGTATTCTGCACGGCGAGAAGCCCGGTGACCTGCCGTTCCAACAGCCGACGAAATATCAATTCGTGATCAATCTGAAGGCCGCTACTGCGCTCGGCCTCACTGTGCCGCCGGCGCTGCTCGCCCAAGCCGACGAGGTGATCGAGTGAAGAGGCGCCGGTTCATAACGCTGCTCGGCGGTGCGGTGGCTGCATGGCCGCTCGCGGCGCGCGGGCAGCAGCCGGCGATGCCGGTGATCGGATTTCTCTACTTTGTTTGAGCCGACACAAACATCGTAGCGCCAACTAAGCGCTCAGTGAACGCGAGATATCGAGGTCTCCTTGCCAGCAAATTCCGCCTCAGGACGCTCAATGGATTTCTCACATAAGCATCGGTTGTTAGGCGATATTGGCGCGACGAACGTTAGATTTGCGCTTCTGTCAAATGGTGTT
>DATIPA010000217.1:0-2830 GCA_035472475.1 Xanthobacteraceae bacterium
GTTGACCGGTCCGATCAGCACGCGTCCAAGCGGATGGCCGTCCGCGCGCCGGGGCACCGGCGCGCTGCCGCCCGCCCATCTCGACATGGCCGAAGACGTCAAGCCGATCGAACAGCACGGCTTCACCATCGCGGATTTTGCTCCCGACAAGATCGTGCTGCGGATGTTCAAGTGGGATGTGAACACGCAAAGCGTCGAGGCGATCGACAACCTCGATCCGTTCCATACGGCGGCACTGACGCGCGCAGCGTAAAGCGAGCCTTTAAGATACCGGCTCGAGCCGGTCGCGCTGGCCTCAATCAATCGAGCGCCAAGGGCGCAGCGTATTCATCGTCATTCATGCGCGCAAAATCATAGCGCGGATAAACCTCTCTCGCCCGGCTGAAGAAGAACTCCTCGAAGGCCATGAGCGCGCGTGGACGCAGCGGATCAACCACGCGGCCGAACGCGATCTTTACAAAAAACCGCTCGGCGCCCGAAACGGGTACCAGCGCGAAATGGTTCGGGAATATCCGCGTCCAATAGGAAATGAGGTGATACTGCGTGAGGGCCACGTCGGCGTAGCCGCGCGCCACCATCTCGGGAAGATCGCGATGCACAATACCGATGCGACCCGGGAAGCTCGGCGTCTCCGCGGCGAAGAGCTCGTCGGCCGCCGGCTTTCCGATGAGATCGTCGACCGCGGCCCGGTACCTGGCGCGGGCTTCCGGCTCGCTCGCCGCCTCCGGCAGCGCGACCCGCCCCCCGCTGCGCGCGACGTCGACGAGGCGATGAATTCCGAGCGGATTGCCTTTGCGAACAAGCAGCGCGAAGCCGCGATTGCGTGAGAAGAAGCGCGCCTGGGGCTCGATCGTGCCGAGCTGGCGCAGTTGCCGCAAAGGCCCAGGGCCAGCCATCACGATATCGGGGTAGAAGCCGGATTTGCGGCTTACGTCCAGCACGAGGTTGCCAAGCGCTAATCCGCCGGTGCGGATCATCTGTACGACGGCCGGTTGGGGGACCGTCACCACCACGATATTGTCGAGATCGAGATCGGCGTATCGCGGCTGCGACTTCGCCCACGACGGGAACGCGCCGAGGATGTCGTCGCTGAGGAGCGCCATCAGGTGATTGCCTTCGGTAAAGATCACCAGGCTCGCGGGCGTTCCGATCCGGCCGACAATGTCGGGCACGGTGTCGGTGTGACCGGCGAACGAGCGAATGCCGGCCGGCACCTTCGTCACGACCGGCCACACGAGTGGCTCAGCCGGTGCCGGGATGACCGCTTGCGCCGTTGCCGAGGGCGCGTGGAGACTTCCCGCGCTCATAGTCGTCAATGCACCACCGAGAAATGCGCGCCGTTGCATCATTCCGGACCTCCTACAGAGGCAAAGTCGTGAATCATTTGGCCTTGCTCCGCCTTTGTGTCTCGCGGATGTACAGGCCGGTCACGTCTGGTTGAGGTCGATCACACCCTTGCGACTGAGGCTAACTGCTCGCAACGTCGTTCATCATCCCGCTGTTTTCGCGCCTTCATTCGCTGCGGGCGTGCCCTGCCTCGCGTCCACCGTCACGATGTCGCGCAGCAGCCGGCCCAACAGGTCGGCCCCGGTGATGATCCGCTTCTGCGCGCCCCAAACCAGGATCAGGTCGTTGTCGATGACGTCGTCGTCCGGCCGTTCCGGGGCGACCTTCATGCGGCAGATGACCACGCCGAGCTTTGTCTGCATGTCGCGGACGATGATCGGCCGGTGCCAGTACCCGGTCGGATCGTTCTCGAGCTGATCGAACAGCGCATCGCGCAGAAAATGGTCAGAGTCCAAAACAAAAACCGGCTCGCCGCCCGGATCGGTGACGATGACCCATTTCATGCCCGAGGCATCAACCCGCCTCAGAAATGGGTCATCGGGCGAACGATCGAATTTCGGCAGCAGGCATCTGCCCTTTGCCAGCGGCAGGCTGATGATGCTCTGCGGATGCACCGGCTCGCCTTCTTCAATGACCGGCACGTCGTCGAGGTCGAAGAAGTTGCGGGCACCGATGGCTTCCAGCCGCCCGATATCGCCGCCACTGGCGGCGCTGCGCAGCACCAACGAGCGAACCTCGCGTTCGCGCAGATAGGGGATGCCTTCGATCCCGAGCCACCAGTCGAGCAGCATCGCCGTCGGCTTGGCGAGCGGAAACAGCGCCGCGCGGTAGAAGTTCAAAAACGGCAGAAACCGCGCGGTCATGCGCAAGGCGTTACGCGAAAAATAAGCTTGCGGAATGATTTCCCCGAGCAGCGTGATCACGATCGCCGAAAAGAAAAAGGCGCTGAGCCCGGCCAGGACCGAATCTGACATCAGCGTCAGCAAAACGTTGGTGCTGACATTGCCCCAGATCACGGTGGCGAGCACCGGATTGGAATTCTTGCGCAGGTCGAGGACACGCGCGGCGTCGGCATTGCCGCCGTCAGCCTCGAGCTGCAAGCGCAATTGGCTGAGGCTGAAGATGGCGAGGTTAAGCCCGGCAAACAGCGCCGACTGCGTCACGCAGGCGATAATGCCGAGCCAAGTCCAGAAAGCGGTGATGGAGGGCATGGATGCTTGCTCAAATCACTTTTGTTGGCGGGGCTTCTTGCGGACCAGGAATGCAGTCCTGGCCCGCAATCGGGAATAAGTCCGTTCCATGACATCTAGATTGACGCGCCAACGGCGCGCGATGTCCGCAGCCCCCGATTCGCCTGAGGCGGCCCCGACGCCTCGCGGCTGCGCTAACGGCCACCGCGCGACTGGCGCGGTCGATTGGACCAGGTGCCACCGGTCCCGAACGCCGTATTGGGGAACGGATTGGGCCGACACCATCCGCCAAG
>DATIPA010000218.1:0-6830 GCA_035472475.1 Xanthobacteraceae bacterium
ACGCCGGCAGGGGCGCGGCGCCCAGTCGAATGCGTCCGGCCGCTATGAGGCGGAAGCGCGCGTCGCGTTCGACGATGGCTGGCAGACCCTCGAGGAACTGCCCGCGTTCGAGACCAGCGTCGGCATCGATGCGGCGCGCAAGGTGATCACCCGCAACGAGTCGCCGGACATCTCGTTCGACCGCTCGATCAATCCGTATCGTGGCTGCGAGCACGGCTGCATCTATTGCTTCGCGCGGCCGACGCACGCCTATCTGGGACTGTCGCCGGGGCTCGACTTCGAGTCGAAACTGTTCATGAAACCGGATGCGCCGGAGTTGCTCGAACGCGAACTCGCGGCTGCGCGCTATCAGCCGCGTACAATTGCAATCGGTACGAACACGGATCCGTATCAGCCGATCGAACGTCGCTACCAAATCATGCGGCGCGTGCTCGAAGTGCTGGATCGCGCCGGCCATCCGGTCGGTATCGTAACCAAATCGAATCTGGTGGTGCGTGACCTCGATATCCTGAGGCGAATGGCGGAGCGCAATCTCGTCAAGGTCGCGATTTCGGTCACCACGCTCGATCCCAAGCTCGCGCGCGCGATGGAGCCGCGGGCCCCCACGCCGCCCCGCCGCCTCGAAGCCCTGCGTCAACTCTCGGCCGCCGGTATCCCGACCTCTGTCATGGTCGCGCCGGTGATCCCTGCAATCAACGACGCCGATATCGAGCGCATTCTCGATGCCGCGGCGGCCGCCGGTGTCACGGGCGCCGGCTACGTCCTGCTGCGTCTACCGCTCGACGTGCGCGATCTCTTCAAGGAATGGCTGATGGCGAACTTCCCGGACCGCTATCGGCACGTGTTCGCGCTGATACGACAGATGCGGGGCGGCAAAGACTATGACGCCCAGTGGGGCAAGCGCATGACCGGATCCGGTCCCTATGCGTGGATGATCGGCCGGCGGTTCGAGCAAGCTTGCGACCGGCTCGGGCTCAACGTGCGCAAGGCGAAGCTCACGACCGAACACTTCAAGCCACCGCAGCGGCGCGCGCAGGCAAACCAACTTAGTTTGTTCTAGCGTGGTGGATTTGAAGCTTCCCTCCAGCTTTGGCCTGCGAGAAGCCTGTAAAGATCAGCAGTGTCAAAGCAACGACCAGTCCCGCCGCCACGCCTGCGAGGCCGAGACTTGATTGGATCGCCGCAAGCATCGGACCGACACTGGTCAGTGCCGAACCTAGGTTTGCGACCATCAGGAAAAACGCGAAGATGCTGTAGCTGACCTCGCGGGATCGTGCTGCGGCTTTGGTTGTCATCGACGTACACCCTGCGATCCGCCGGCACGGTCGAACGCGCAACGAGTACGTGCGTGCTGCGGCGCAACGGTCCGCACTCGGTCACCGTCGGGTGGCGGATCAATTGAAATTCATCGTGTTCGATCGTGCGCTGTTCAGTCGAACGAGCCGAACCGGAATCGACAGCGAGGCCGAAGGTGGCTACGCTACCCAAACACCGTCAACCGGGGACAGTGGGGACAAACCAAGTCGATGGCGATGATCGCTTGCAAACGCCCGTGCGCTCTGCACGATCGCGCCATGAGTCGTGCTCCCGTCCGCGCCCCGCGCCTGCCGCTCGATGAGGACAATATCCGCCCCACGTTCCGGCGCGAGCGGGCAGCGCTGAAGCGGGGCCTGTGGCCGGTCGCCGGTTGCGATGAAGCCGGGCGCGGTCCGCTCGCCGGACCGGTTGTGGCGGCGGCGGTCATTCTGGATCCGCAACGGATCCCGCGCGGGCTCAATGATTCCAAGAAGCTGACCCCGCCCGAGCGCGAAACGCTGTACGAAAAGATTACCGCACGGGCGCAGTTTGCGATCGCAGTCGCTTCGCCGGCGCGGATCGACCGCGACAACATTCTGCGCGCGTCGTTATGGGCGCTTGAGCGCGCGGTCTGGGCTTTGCCGGTCCGGCCGCAACTCGTGTTGGTCGACGGCCGCGACCGCATCAATGCCGGCTGCGACTGCGAGGCGGTCGTGTCCGGCGACGCGTTGATTGCATCGATCGCCGCCGCTTCGATCATCGCCAAGGTCGTGCGCGATCGGCTCATGGCGTGCGTCGGCGCTGCCCATCCGGGCTATGGGTTCGAGCGTCACAAGGGCTATAGCGTGCCCGAGCATTTCGAGGCGCTGTCCAAACTCGGCCCCACCATCCACCATCGTCGGTCGTTTGCGCCCATCGCGGAGGCTCTCGGGCTGGACCCGAGCGCTGAAGCGGACATGCTGCTGTAACGGCTTGCGGTCCGGCTGTTGTCGACGTCATCCCGAACCTGAGCCCTAACCAGCGCCGATGATCCGGGTGTCCATCATTTTCGAGCTGGTGCGCGGTCATCCGCGCATCGTGTTCTGGCTGATCGCGCTGACGCAGGCGGCACTATGGTGGCTGGTGCCTGCGTTGTTCTACGCCGCGCCGCCCGGCGATTTGCCGCTTGTGCTTGCGATCGGCCACGAATTCCAACTCGGCAGCTACCTCGGGCCGCCGCTGGCCTTTTGGTTGGCTGAAATCGCCTACGACATCGCAGGAATGACGGGCGTGTATCTGCTGTCGCAAATCTGCGTCCTCGTGACGTATTGGGCGGTGTTCGAGCTCGGTTGCGCGACCGTTGGCATTGTCCACGCGGTGATTGCCGTGATGCTGATGGTTGGCGTTGTTGCGTTCAGTCTGCCGACGCCGGAGTTCGGATCCCAGGTCCTCGCTATGGCGTTGACCGCATTGATCCTGCTGCATTTCTGGAAGGCGGTGGGGCAGACCAGGCGCCTGTATTGGGCAGCGGTCGGCGTAGAGGCCGGATTGCTGCTGCTGACTAGCTACTCAGGCGTTGTTCTCTACGTGATCATCATCGCGTTCATGGTGGTCACTCAGCGGGGCCGCGCGCTGCTGGGCTCGCTCGAGCCCTGGCTTGCGGGCGTCGTGGTGATCGTCTTTGGCTTTCCGCATCTGATCTGGCTCGACGCACAGGGCAGTCTGGTCGCGCCGCTGCTGGATCGCCTGGGCAGCGGTCTCACGACAGCGCACCTGTTTGACCGGGTTGGACTGCCGGCGCGCGTGCTGGTCGCGCATGCAGGTCTCATCATTCTGGTGGCGTTGGCAGCCGGCTGGGGCATCAAGGCGCAGCAACGCGTGCCGGTGTTCGTGCGCCCGCCCGTGCACCCGTTCGCGCGCAAGTTCATCTACACGTTTGCGATCGCCCCGCTGGTCATTGCGATGCTGCTGGCGCTCATTTTGGGCGAGCCCGATCCGGTTGGTGGGATAGCGCCGCTGATCGTCCTTTCTGCGCTCGCGGTCGTGGTGTTGGCGGGCGACACGATCAGCATCAATCGGCAACAGGTGCTCGGGATCGTCTGGGGAGCGATGCTGGTGGTGCCGCCGATTATCGTCGCCATAGCGGTCGTGGTCTTGCCACCGATTACCGGAGTTGAGTTCGCGGTGACGGAACCCGCCAACGCGATCGGGCGCTATTTCTCAGACATTTTTCAGCGCCGCACCGGGAAGGTTCCGGAGATCGCAGCCGGCGAGCCACGTCTCGCGGCGCTGGTTGCGCTCAAATCGCGGCCGCGCGCAAGTCTCTACTTCGATGCGACGCCAGAGCGATCACCCTGGATCAATGCGCAGGACGTGAACCAGAAGGGGGCCATCGTGGTCTGGCATGCGACCGATACTTCGAGTTTCCCCCCCGATGAGATCAAAGCCCGTTTTCCGGCACTGATCACCGACGTCCCGCGCGCATTCGAACGCTTCACCCTGACCGGCAAGCCCACGCTGCGGATCGGTTGGGGAATTGTCCGGCCGCGCGGACAGTAAGCCGCAATCAGATGCCACAGCGCGGCGTGGCGAGTGCTTGTTTGACCGCGAGAAAGTCACGCCATGCATGGCGCTTCTCCAGCGGAGACCGCAACAAATACGCCGGATGAAATGTCGCCATCGCGCGAATTTCGCGCTTGCCAGTATCAAAACTCAACCAGCGCCCGCGAGTCCTGCGGATTCCATCCTTGAATCCCAGCAACGCCTGAGATGAGGGCCCGCCCAGGCACACCAGCACGTCCGGGTCGGCAAGCTCGATCTGGCGCAGAATGAAGGGCAGGCAGATCTGACTCTCCTGCGGAGTCGGTGTGCGATTGCCGGGCGGACGCCAAGGGATGATGTTGGCGATATAGGCGGAGGTGCGGTTGAGCCCGATTGCCGCGAGCATCCGATCGAGCAGTTTGCCGGAGCGGCCGACAAACGGAAGCCCGGCGAGATCTTCGTCGCGCCCAGGCGCTTCACCGACGAACATCACGCGCGCCTGCGGGTTGCCGTCGGCAAACACGAGTTGGGTCGCGGTCACCCGCAACGCGCAGCCCTGGAAGCCCTGCATGATGGCGCGCAGTTCGTCGAGGCTCGCCGCACGTTTGACCGCGTCGCGCGCGGCCATCACGGCCGTGTCGGGGGAGAGCGCCAAGCTCGCAGCGGGCGCCGGCGTCACACGCGTTGGCACAGGGGCCGTTGCCCTCGGCTCAGGGAGTTTGGCACGTGGTCCGCTCGGCGCCGCCTCCGGCGTCGCGGCCGCGGCGCGCGTCGCGGCGCCAGCGGCGGAGGTCGCCGCGGACTCGTCCGGACCAAAATGATTGATCGGCTGTTCGCCCAGCGCGCCGTCGACGCCGGCCTCTAGATAGAAGGCAAGTAATTCGCGCGCGGCTGTAGTGCGGTCGGGGGTCATGGCACGAGGCGGCGTCACTCTAGCACGCCCGATTGCCGCCCTGTGACAAACGTGGAAAAACCAATGTGCCGGAACTGCGTGCCCGGAGAGATCGCATGGCTGAGCTGCCCGCCCGCGAAGCGATGGAATTCGACGTCGTGATCGTCGGCGCCGGTCCGGCCGGGCTGTCCGCCGCCATCCGCCTCAAGCAGCGCGCCCCCGACTGCTCAGTCGTTGTGGTCGAGAAGGGCTCGGAAGTGGGCGCCCACATCCTCTCAGGCGCGGTGATCGATCCGGTGGGATTTGATCGTCTGCTGCCCGATTGGCGCAAGGAAGACACGCCGATCAAAACGGCAGTGACCGACGATCGCTTCTACATGCTCACGCAGACCCGGGCATTTCGCTTGCCGACTATCTTGTTGCCGCCGCTGATGAGCAACCATGGCAATTTTATCGTGTCCCTCGGTGATGTCTGCCGTTGGCTTGCCGGCAAGGCGGAGGCGCTAGGGGTCGAAATCTATCCCGGCTTTGCGGCGACCGAAGTGCTGTTCGGGCCCAATGGTGAGGTCCAGGGCATCGCGACCGGCGACATGGGAATCGGCAAGGACGGCGAGCCAAAGGCCTCGTTCACACGCGGCATGGAGCTGCGCGGCAAGTACACGCTGGTGGCGGAGGGAGCACGCGGCCAGCTCGCGAAAGTGCTGATCGCCCGCTATGGGCTCGACCGTGACCGCGATCCGCCAAAATTCGGTCTGGGCCTCAAGGAGGTGTGGCAGGTCGCGCCGGAGAAGCACAAAGCCGGACTGGTCCAGCACACGTTCGGCTGGCCGCTCGACAACCGAACCGGGGGCGGATCGTTTCTCTATCACTATGGTGAAAACCTCGTCTCAGTCGGGTTCGTGCTGCATCTCAACTATCAAAACCCGTACTTGGCGCCGTTCGAAGAATTTCAGCGTTTCAAGACGCATCCGCTGGTGCGCGACACATTCGCCGGCGGCAAGCGGCTTGGCTACGGCGCGCGCGCAATCACCGAAGGCGGTTGGCAGTCCGTTCCCAAGCTTGCATTTCCGGGCGGCGCGCTGATCGGGTGCGCGGCCGGGTTCGTCAACGTGCCGCGCATCAAGGGCACCCACAACGCGGTGCTGTCGGGAATGCTCGCGGCCGAACATGTAGCAAGCGCGCTCGCTGCCGGCCGCGCCAACGACGAACTCGCAAGCTACGAGCAGGCCTGGCGCGCTTCCGACGTCGGGCGGGATCTCTGGAAGGTGCGCAACGCCAAACCGTTGTGGTCGCGCTTCGGTACGCTTGGCGGGATTGGGCTCGCCGGCCTGGACATGTGGACCAATACATTTGGGTTCTCGCTGACGGGGACACTTGCGCACGGTAAGCCGGACGGCGCGACCCTCGAGCCGGCAGCCGGGTTTCGCCCGATCAATTATCCCAAGCCGGACGGCAAGCTCACCTTCGACCGCCTGTCGTCGGTATTCCTCTCCAACACCAACCACGAAGAGGACCAGCCCGTTCACCTCAAGGTCGCCGACTTAGGGCTGCAAAAACGCTCCGAACACGACGTTTACGCCGGTCCGTCCGCCCGCTATTGCCCGGCCGGGGTGTACGAATGGCTCGAGGAGGGGGGCGGACCCAGGTTCGTGATCAACGCGCAGAACTGCGTGCATTGCAAAACATGCGATATCAAGGATCCAAACGGGAATATTACCTGGGTCGCCCCGGAAGGCGGGGGCGGACCCAACTACCAAAGCATGTAAGGGGGCCGCCGCGACGGAAAAAGCGTCATTCCGTCAAAATGCCGCCATCCTAAGCGAGTGATAAGGATCGGCCGTCCTTGCGAGTGCGGCGCAAAAAGTCCATGCTGCGGTAGATTGGACTCAAGATTCCGCCGGGTTGGGCTTGATTCCGCGGGGGCGGAGTCTGTGATCGTAAAGGGGATGAATCCGTTGCCATCAACCAAGGCGCTCGGCCTCGCGGCCGCTATTCTCGTTCTGCCGTCGGTTATCGCTGCGCAGGTTCCGACGTCGCAGGAGCTGGCGCGCACCACGCCGGCGGGGAACTATTTGGCCGGCCGCCAGGCGAATGTGTTGCGCGACGCCGCGGCTGCATCCGC
>DATIPA010000219.1:0-14219 GCA_035472475.1 Xanthobacteraceae bacterium
CGAATCTGTGATGTCAAATAAGCCCGCGCGACACCCCTTCATAAGCCCCGCCACGCGCTGATTTTCGGACCTATTTCAGTGCCGGACCCGTTTCGCATGTGCGGCCGACCCTCTCGTCCTTGACGCTGGCACGCCCGGCCACTATACGTCCGCGGTCCAGGAAACCCCGATGATCTTGTGATCCCCGTGCGTGCGGGTGGGGGCATTTTTGAAAGAGGTTTGCCAATGTCGCGGCGGTGCGAATTGACCGGCAAGGGTCCGCTTGTGGGCCACCGCGTCAGTCACTCCAACATCAAAACCAAGCGGCGCTTTTTGCCCAATTTGTTCAACGTCACCATGATATCCGACGCGCTTGGACGTTCGGTGAGGCTGCGGGTTTCCGCAAACGCGATCAAGTCGGTGGATCATCGCGGCGGCCTTGACGCATATTTGCTCAAAGCAAAGGACGGCGAGCTTTCGCCCAGAGCGCTCGACTTCAAGCGTCAGGTCCTCAAGAAGCGGGCTGCCGCCGCGCAATAGAGCGCGCTTGCGACCGGACCGGCGGTCCTATTCACCAATCAGCGTAAACTGCAGAAGAATGGTTCGCTGCAGACGCGAAAAATTGTCGTCTGACACCATCGTGAGCATCACGTCGCCGCGGCTGGTGCGATTGACGCTCAGACCCTCCAAATTGTCGATCTGATATCCCATATCGGCCGACAGAATTAGATCGCCATCCACCACCGCGTCGGGCGTGAACGCGGTGAGCGGTATGCGCCGGAGGCGGACGGCGATTCCGGTGGTCCAAGTGAAGCGGCGCTCCAACAGCGCAAGGCTAGCGTCCGGGAGGATCGCGCAATCGCTGACGTCGAAGTCGTCGTGACGTGCGACGGTGAACTCACCAGGCGTCGGCCCGCCGATCATAAACCCTCGGATATTGCCGGCGCTATCAAGACCGCGCTCGGAGATAGCGATCAGCGTGCCGGCACCGGGCATAGGCGTGGGAACAAACTCCAGGCACTCAAGTCCCTTGTTGTTGGGAAGGCTCGCAATGCCGGCCGGCAGCGGGATCGGTTGCCCGCGCGCGAGCAATCCTTGTCGCCCGTAGTCGAAACGCACGATGCGGTTGACTCGTTCGATACCGACGTAGAGCGTGCCGCCGTCCATCGCGATCGACTCGGTGTCGTACCACCCGCGCCCCGCCAGCGGCCGACCATCCGGTCCGAGGATTGGCGCCATTTCGACGTCTTCAACCGCGACCGGACGCCCGCGCTGGTAGGCGATGCGTCCGCGTAGCCAGCGGCCCTTGTCGGTCAGTGAAATAAAGTGCTCGCCATCGGGAAACAGACGCAGCGCCGATACCCCGCCGAACTCCCGGTAGGATGAGGAAAGCTCCAGGCCTCCGCGGAATTCGAGTGGCCCGAAACGGACCCGTCCTTGATTGCCGGGCTCGAAAGCTTCGATCGGCACGGCATTGATTGTGATGTGGATCGGAGCGTCAGGAGCGCGCGGCGCAGGCTGCGGCGATGCCGACGACACCAGGATGCTGACGAATAGAACAATCGCCGCCGATAGTGCGCCACGCGAACCAGCGCTCACGCGTGCAACCTGCGCATCGGCATCCGGCGTGGCATTGGCGCCTTCTCGTCAAACAGTTCGGCAAGCTTCTCGGTCATCGCACCGCCCAGCTCTTCCGCGTCGACGATAGTGACAGCACGACGATAGTAGCGCGTGACATCGTGACCTATCCCGATCGCCATCAATTCGACGGGCGAGCGCTGCTCGATCTCCTCGATCACCCAGCGCAAATGCCGCTCGAGATAGTTGCCGGGGTTGACCGACAGCGTCGAGTCGTCGACCGGCGCACCATCCGAGATCATCATCAGGATCTTGCGCTGCTCGGAGCGTACCAGCAGGCGCTTGTGTGCCCAATCGAGGGCCTCGCCATCGATATTCTCCTTGAGCAACCCCTCGCGCATCATCAATCCAAGGTTTTTGCGCGCCCGGCGCCAAGGAGCATCAGCCGACTTATAGATGATGTGGCGCAGATCATTCAGGCGCCCGGGATTGGGAGGTTTGCCGGCGGCGAGCCACGCCTCGCGTGACTGACCGCCCTTCCAGGCGCGGGTGGTGAATCCCAGAATCTCGACCTTGACGCCGCAGCGTTCGAGCGTGCGTGCCAGAATATCAGCACAAGTGGCCGCAACCGTGATCGGTCGGCCCCGCATGGAGCCGGAATTGTCGAGCAGGAGGGTCACCACGGTGTCGCGGAAGTTGGTGTCTTTCTCCCATTTGAAAGAGAGCGGGTGCAACGGGTCGACGATCACGCGCGACAATCGCGCCGGATCAAGTATGCCCTCCTCGAGATCAAACTCCCACGAACGGTTCTGCTGAGCCATCAGGCGGCGCTGCAACCGATTGGCAAGCCGCGAGACCACCCCTTGAAGGTGCGCCAGCTGCTTGTCGAGATAGCCACGCAGGCGATCGAGCTCTTCCGGGTCGCACAGCTCTTCGGCGCCGACGATCTCATCGAAGCGCGGGGTGAAGGGTTTGTAGTCGGGTCCGCGCGGCTCATTGATGCCGTGATGACGCGGGCGCCACGGCTCCGCCGAGTTCTCGTCCTCGCCCATTTCGGCGTCGTCGGGCATATCAGTCGCCGGCGCATCGGCCGCATCCTCGGCGCTGTCCGGCCGATCGTCCGCGGACGCCTTGGCGTCTTCCACGCTCATCCGCTCGGAATCCTCCGATTCCGCCGCGTCACCTTCCTGGCCCTGCTCGTCCTCAGCGCCGTTCTCGCTCTCATCGTCCTCGCTGTCCTCTTCACGGGCGCGCTCATCGCCCATGTCGAGGGAGTCCAGCAAATCGTGAACCACGTCGCCGAAGCGGCGTTGGTGCTCAACCAAACGTTCCAGCCGATCGAGATCGCGCCCCGCGCGTTCCTCGATAAATGGACGCCAAAGATCAACCAGCCGTTTCGCGGCGCGAGGCGGCGCCACGCCGGTGAGGCGTTCGCGCACCATCAGGGCGATCGCCTCCTCGAGCGGCGCATCGGCGCGATCGGTGATCTCGTCGAACTTGCCGCGATGGAATTTGTCATCAAGCATGGCTGCGAGGTTTTGCGAAACCCCATGCATGCGGCGGGCGCCAATGGCTTCGACGCGGGCCTGCTCGACTGCCTCGAACACGGCGCGCGCCTGTTGGCCGCCCGGCATCAGTTTGCGGTGCACGGCGGCATCGTGACAGGCGAGACGCAACGCGATGGAATCGGCATGGCCCCGTACGATCGCCGCATCCTCGGGCGACAGTCGGCGCGGCGGTTCAGGTAGCCGCGCCTTGCCGCCGACCAGCCCGGGCCGCTCGGCGGCAAAGCCCACTTCGATTTCGGGATGTCGCGCGATCGCGCGCAGGCAGCCGGTGACCGCGCGCTTGAACGGCTCGGTCGGCGCTTCCTTGGCCGGGGCCTTAGGTTTGATGTTCGACGACATACCGCAATTCGCACAGCCGCCAGTCTCGCTCGAAAGCGCCGACCATCAGCTGAGCGCCACGTTGATCGAGCTCTCCGGCAGTTCCTGTCCGAAGCATCGTTGATAGAACTCCGCGACGATCGGCCGTTCGAGCTCGTCGCACTTGTTGACGAACGTCACCCGGAACGCGAACCCGAGGTCCTTGAAGATCTCAGCGTTCTCCGCCCACGTAATCACCGTGCGCGGGCTCATGACGGTCGACAAGTCGCCGTTCATGAAAGCATTGCGGGTAAGGTCGGCGACCCGCACCATCTTGTTGACAATGTCGCGTCCCTGATCGGTGCGGTAATGCTTGGCCTTGGCCAGCACGATCTCCACTTCGTTGTCGTGCGGCAGGTAGTTGAGCGTGGTTACGATCGACCATCGGTCCATCTGACCTTGGTTGATCTGCTGCGTGCCGTGGTAGAGCCCGGTCGTGTCGCCGAGTCCAACCGTGTTGGCAGTGGCGAACAGCCGAAATGCGGGGTGTGGTCGGATCACCTTGTTCTGGTCAAGCAACGTCAGCTTGCCGGAGGCTTCTAACACGCGCTGAATGACAAACATGACGTCGGGCCGTCCGGCGTCGTATTCGTCGAAGCAGATCGCGATATTGTGCTGCAGCGCCCACGGCAGAATGCCCTCGCGGAACTCGGTGACCTGCTGGTTATCGCGGATCACAATCGCGTCCTTGCCGATCAGGTCGATGCGGCTGATGTGGCTGTCGAGATTGACTCGGACGCAGGGCCAGTTCAGCCGCGCCGCCACCTGTTCGATGTGCGTGGATTTTCCGGTGCCGTGGTATCCGGTGACGATGACGCGGCGGTTGCGCGCGAAGCCGGCCAAGATGGCGAGCGTCGTCGCCCGATCAAAGCGATAGTCGGAATCGACATCGGGCACATGCTCGTCGGCCTCCGAATAAGCCGGTACCTCCATATCGCTATCGATGCCAAAAACCTGTCGGATCGACACCTTCATGTCGGGCACGCCAGCGACGGCGTCAGCTGCAGTCGTCATAAAGCCTCCACAACCTCGGGACCATCCGAGGCGCGAATCGGGTTACCCGAGCGATCGGAGCTCGCTGCCAACTTAGCAGAACCACGCGGCGCCGCGAAAGCAGGCCCGATGTCAGAAAAACTCCGTCATTCTCAGTCGGTTGCGGCCGCCTTCTGGCAGTGGCAACCCAGCCTTGCGGCGCTCGCAGGCCACCCGGACGGCCGGCTTGGCCCGCGCCTTCACAGGTCCCTGAGGTGGCCCCGATCCAAGGGCCGGTCAAGACAAAGGGCCGGCCGGATGGCCAGCCGCGTGCTGACGAGTCAGCAAAATCCGGCTGACTTCAAATAATTGTACGCCGCGATGATATCGCGCAGCTTGTCCTCGGAAGCGGTGCTCCCACCGTTGGCGTCGGGGTGGTGCCGCTTCACCAGCAGCTTAAAACGGGCCTTGATTTGGGGGCGCGTTGCGTCCTCTTCGAGATTGAGTGCGTGCAGCGCCTTGCGCGCCGCATTGTGGACGGAGCGCGTCTCGACCCGCGGCTGCTCGGCACGGCCGCGTGGCCCCGCGCCGAATTCCTGGAACATGCCGAACGGGTCGCCCGCCTCGAAGCCCGGCATCTGGTCGGCGCGGGAGCGACGCCCGCCGGTCCCCATTTTCCAGGTCGGGCGGTGACCGGTGACCGCGTCCTTTTGATAGCGCGCCACCGCTTCCTCGCTCATCCCGGCGAAGAAATTGTACGAATGATTGTATTCGCGCACGTGATCGAGGCAGAAGCGCCAATACTCGTGCTCATGCCCCCGCCCCTTCGGCGCGCGATGGGTGGCAGCGTTGCTGCAGCCGGACCATTCGCACGTGGGCGATGCAGCCCGCCGGAGCCGGTCCTGATCCGGCTTGACGCGGATGCGATCGTAAATGGGCGAATTGAATTTCATGACCGGCCATTATGCGGAATTCCGCGGCGTCCCCGCAAGATTGACAAAATCGGATTTGTTTGAAGCGCCCTGCTGACGCCGGATCCCTTCGGGCCGCTCGTTGACGATCCGGGATCGAAACGGCTAAGGCCACGCGATGCGCGTCGTCGACACAATCACGGACAAACTAAACCGCGCGTTCGCGCCCGAGAGCCTGAGGGTTGTCGACGAATCCGAACAGCATCGGGGGCATGCCGGCCATCGACCCGGCGGAGAGACGCATTTCCGCATTTATATTGTGGCGCAGGTCTTTGAGGGCAAGTCGCGGCTCGAACGTCACCGCCTGATCAACCAGACGCTCGCGGGCGAGCTCGAGGGTGGCGTGCACGCCCTCGCAATTCACGCAATCGCGCCCCGGGAGCAGGGCGACCAAGACTTGCGCTAAATGCCTTGTGCGACGGACCCGGTCCGCACACGCCATCCGAACGACGGACGCTCGAGACTCGGCGGCTTGCAGACCGCCACAAAGGCTTCGATGAACTTGGCGAGACTACCAAGCTCGAGGCCTTCCCGCAGGTAGATTCCGGCGAGCGTTTCGGGGAATGGTGGAAGCACGTTGCTTCCCACGATTTTCATATCCTCGGTCACAAGCCGTTCGGCGATGCTCATGAAGCCTAGACCGGCCCGCATTGCTTCCATCCGTGCGCCGAGCGACGGCGCCATGAACCGGATCACGTATGGCCGCCCGATGCGTTCCACCACCTCGATTGTGTAACGATCGGTCGGAGTCACGATCAACGGGATCTTGGCGCCCTGCTTGAGCACGAAATCAGACGCGCACACCCAGACCCATGGCTCCGTCCATTCCGTCACCACCTGCGGCGGCGCCTCTTGCGGGTTGATAATGAATGCAACATCCAGATATCCCGCCGCGAGGCGCTTGCGCAGTTCCTCGGAGCTTTCGGAAAAGACCTGAAGCTCCGTTTCGCCTTCATGGATCGAGCCGATCTTCAAAACGTCGCCCAGCACCGCGCGCGTAAACAGCAGCGGAATCCCAACGCGCAACGATTGCGTGACCTGGCCGCCCAGCGACAAGATCTGGTCGTTCATCGCAAGGATGCGTCGGGCATATTTTACCACCAGCGCCCCGCGCGCCGTCAGGACCAAGCCGGAGCCGGACTTGCTGAACACCTCGGCCCCGACGAGCTGTTGAAGCCGCTTCATCTGGGCACTGATCGCCGGTTGCGTGAGCTTGAGCGCTTGGGCGGCCTTGGTGAAGCTGCCAAGGTCTACGATCGCAACGATCGCGCGGAGAAGTTCGATCGGAACATTGTTGACAGGGGGCCGTCGCTGCATGGACTGGCTTTCTTGCCGAGCGCTCCTGTACGCGTACCGGGTGTGACGAAATCGCGTTATATTTCATCATATTTCATTATGTCGCCGTTCTCACTAGCCCACTACCGTGTTTTCCGGGTGGACTCACGCAAACGTGACACTTGGCCTACAGGACCTTGTGACCTGACTTGCGCGCGAGGGGCGTGATTCGCAAGGCCGCAATGCGATTGCGGCTCTTACGCAGCACGTTGAAACGAAATCCGTGAAACGTGAAGTTTTGACCGGCTTCCGGGATCGAACGTGCCTCGTGGATCACCAATCCAGCAATTGTCGTGGCCTCGTCATCGGGCAAGTGCCAATCCATGGCGCGGTTGAGATCCCGGATCGGGACAGCGCCATCGACGTTGACCGAACCATCGGGTTGCGGCCGCACACCGGACAACACCACCTCGTGCTCGTCGGATATGTCTCCGACGATTTCCTCAAGGATGTCCTCGAGGGTCACAAGCCCCATCACCTCGCCGTACTCGTCGACCACCAGTGCAAACGGACTCTTGCGTCGGCGGAAAGCGGCCAGTTGCTCCGACAACGGCCGCAGATCGGGGACGAACCAGGGCGGCCGCGCAATTGCCGCGAGATCGATCTTGGAGGCGTCGGCATGCTCGGCCTGCAAGGCGCGCAGGATGTCACGCGCGTGCACAACGCCGATGATGTTCTCCGGGCTGTCGCGCCAAAGCGGGATCCGCGAGACCTTCTCGATCACCGTATCGATGATCTCCTGCGGCGGATCTTCGACATTGAAGGTGATCATCTCCGTGCGATGAATCATGACATCGCCGACCGTAAGATCGCGCAGGTCGAGCAGCCCGCCGAGCATGTCGCGGTCATGCTTTTCGACGCCGCCTTCGCGGTGCAGAAGGTCGACCGTGCCGCGCAGCTCCTCGTGCGCTGGCAACAGCGGCGCTGACTCCCCGAGCTCGAACCCAGCCTGCGCCAGCATCCAGCGCACAAGGCGGCCAATGGCCTGCAGGATTGGGCCGAGCAGTTTGACGACGCGCAGCATCGGGCGCGCCACCAGCAGCGAGATGCGATCGGGAGCATTGATCGCGACGGTCTTCGGCAAGATTTCGCAGAACACCACGACCAGCACCGTCATGACGATGGTAGCGTAGACCACGCCGATGTCGCCGAACCATTCGAGGAACAACCCGGTTGCAAGTGTCGAGCCAGCGATGTTGGCAACATTGGTGCCGATCAGCAGAGCCCCGATCATCTGTTCGCGTTCGTCCAGCAAACGGTTGACGAGCACGGCGTCAGCGTTGCCCTGTTTTTCGAGCCGGAGCATGGCCGCACGCGAGGACGCAGTGAGTGCCGTCTCGCTTCCCGAAAACAGAAACGAGATCAGCAGACACAGTATGACCGTGAAAGCGATGATCAGGTCGATGGTGGTCATCGAACGCGCTCTAGGCGAGCTGCTCGGCAAGAAACGCGCGGACCTCTCCGGCGTCGACGTCGCTGGCAACGAATGCCTGGCCGACGGCGCGTGCCAGAATGAAAGTCAGCCTGCCGCGTTTGACCTTCTTGTCCTGGGCGATCAGATCCATAAGGCTGTCGAGGTTGGGAACGCCGCCGGGCACGTCCGACGCGCGCGTCGGCAGGCCGACGTCGATAAGATGGCGCCGCGCGCGATCCGCGTCCGCCGGCGCAATCAACCGCAGGCGGGCCGAAAACGCAAACGCCATTGACATGCCGATTGCGATCGCTTCGCCGTGCAACAGCCGGTCGGAAAAGCCGACCCCGGCCTCGAACGCATGGCCGAAGGTGTGACCCAGGTTGAGCAGCGCGCGTTCGCCGCTTTCGCGTTCGTCGCGTCCGACGATCTCAGCTTTCATGCGACAGCTCGTTGCTATCGCGTGTTCGCGCGCCGCGCCGCCCGCAAATACATCTCTCCAATTGGCCTCGAGCCAAGTGAAGAAACCTGCGTCGCCAAGCAATCCGTATTTCGCGACTTCTGCATACCCGGCACGGAATTCGCGCACGCTCAGAGTGTCGAGCAGCGCCGTGTCGGCGACGACCAGAATCGGTTGATAAAACGCACCGATCAGGTTCTTGCCATGGCGGGAATCGATTGCGGTCTTGCCGCCGACCGATGAATCGACTTGCGCCAGCAACGTTGTGGGCACCTGCACATAGTCTATGCCGCGACGGACTACTGCCGCCGCAAAGCCCGCGAGGTCGCCGACCACCCCACCGCCGAGTGCAATCACAACGTCGCCGCGTTCAACCCTGGCGGCAAGCAATGCGTCGCACACTCGCTCGAGTGTAGCAAAGCATTTTGAAGCCTCGCCCGGCGCCACAACGATAGGGGTGGCAACAACGTTCGACGCGGCCAGCGCCGCGGTTGCCGGGGCCAGGAAATGCTTGGCGACGGTCTCGTCGGTGACGATCGCCGCCTTGGCGCCGGGTTTGAGCGCGCCGACCCGAGTGCCGAGCGATGCCAATAGCCCGCGTCCAACGGCGATGGCGTAGGCTCGATCGCCAAGCTCCACCTTGACCACGGTCTCAGCTGTGCGCACGGGGGCAGTCATGATGTCCTCTCGGACGCAACCTTCAGCTCGCGATGCCGCGCCCTATGTGCTTTGCAGATGATGCGCAAGCGCAGCCAGGATGTCGGCAACAATCGCTTCATGCGCGACGTCTTGGGAATGAACGGTCAGGTCGGCCTCGGCGTAAACCGGGGAGCGTTCAGCGACGAGCCGCCGCAACGCCTGCTCCGGATCGTCGGTCTTGAGCAGCGGGCGATCCGAGCGGCGCCGGATCCGCCGTAGCAGCACCTCTACGTCGGCTTTGAGCCACACGGACACGCCGCGCTCACGAATCAGCGCGCGGGTTTGCGGATTGATGAACGCGCCCCCACCGCTTGCCAGCACCTGTGGTCCGCCGTCGAGCAGCCTGGCGATCACGCGGGCTTCCCCGGAGCGAAAATAAGGCTCGCCGTGAGTATCGAAGATCTCGGGGATGGTCATGCCCGCGGCGGCCTCGATCTCCGTGTCGGCGTCGACGAACCGGAGGCCGAGTTCCGTCGCCAGCCTGCGCCCGATCGAGGACTTGCCGGCACCCATCATGCCGACCAGAACGATGGAACGCTGGCCCAATTTGGCAGCGACCGCGACCGCTTTGGAGGCCGAGGCGTTTTTGAGGGCAGCTTCAGACATGGCGGCCAACGTCACACAAAGCGGTTGGCGGTACAACGCCCTTCGACCCTCTTGCCAGGCCGGCACGAACGTGGGCGTATTCCCTTGCTACGAGCCCCGGGGCGCCCCGAGACCGCGCTTCTAACCACTTGATTTTAAGCATGTTCCTGCCGGGAAGGTGGCCCCACCGAACCGCCGGATGCCTGCGGAGAACCTGAGTCGGCGCATGCCCAGCCTCTTCCGATTTCTCCTCGTGATCGGCATCATCGGCGGGCTCGGCTACGGCGTGATTTTCGCCCTTGCTACGTTCGTCAATCCGCAGCCGCGCGAGATCACGGTCACCGTTCCGCCCGATCGGTTCTACAAGCAGCAATAAGCGATGCCGCGGCGAGGCGACAATTCGAACGAACGCCTGATTGCGCTGTTCCTCGATATGCTGGCGGCCGAGCGCGGCGCCGGCAAGAACACGCTTTCCGCCTATGCGCATGATCTCAGCGACCTGTCGGCAGGTCTTGGCGCCGGCGGGAGCGCCATCGCAACCGCCACCACCGACGCTCTGCGCCGTTACCTTGGCGGCCTCACCAAGCGCGGGTTGAAGGCTGCCTCGGTCGCGCGGCGGCTGTCCGCACTTCGCCAGCTCTACCGGTTTCTCTACGCGGAAGGTCATCGCGGCGAGGACCCGGCCGCCGTCATCGAGGGCCCTCGCCGCGGCCGCGGGTTGCCGAAAATTCTGTCGGTCGCGGAAGTCGACCAACTCCTCGCATACGCGCACGCCCGCGCCAGCGAGGACGTCGCACCGTTGCAGCACCTGCGCGCGCTGCGCCTCGTCTGCCTTCTCGAGGTGCTCTACGCCAGCGGTCTGCGCGTCTCGGAGCTCATTACCCTCCCGACATCAGCGGCACGCCAAGACCGGCGCATGTTGGTCGTCCGCGGCAAGGGCAACCGCGAGCGGCTGGTGCCGCTTAATACTGCCGCGCGCGACGCGATGCGGACCTACTTGGCGGCACTCGGCGATGAGCGCGGGGCGGCGAAGTGGCTGTTTCCATCGTTCGGGGAGAGCGGACATCTGACCCGGCAGCACGCGGCGCGGGAGCTCAAGGAATTGGCCGTTGCAGCGGGCGTGCCGCCGGCGCGCGTGAGCCCGCACGTCCTGCGCCACGCGTTTGCGAGCCACCTTTTGCAGAACGGCGCCGACCTGCGGGTCGTGCAGACCCTGCTCGGGCATGCCGACATTTCGACGACCCAGATCTACACCCATGTGCTCGAAGAACGGCTCAAGAGCCTGGTGCGCGACCTCCATCCACTCGCCGACCCGCAATGATCCGGCGGCGCGCGGGGTATCGCCGCGTCACCGGACCGTCAAATCCAAAAAACCCACCCGAATCATTAATTTGCTAGTGTCCCGTCGATGCGTACTTATCTCGATTTCGAAAAAGGGGTGGCCGAGCTCGAGGCCAAAGTCGAGGAACTGCGCGCGCTTGCAGACGCCGGCAACACCGTCGGAATCGGGGACGAGATTTCCCGTCTGGAAGCCAAAGCGGCGGGCGCGCTCGAGGAACTCTACGCCAATCTCAGCCCTTGGGAAAAAACGCAGGTCGCCCGCCATCCGCAGCGCCCGCATTGTCTCGACTTCGTGGCGGGACTGATCGCCGACTTCACGCCGTTCTCCGGCGATCGCAAGTTTGGCGACGACGAAGCAATCGTTGGCGGGTTCGGCCGTTTTTGCGGCGAAAGTGTCTGTGTCATCGGTCACGAAAAGGGCTCGAACACCGAAGGCCGGCTCAAGCACAATTTCGGCATGGCGCGGCCGGAGGGCTACCGCAAGGCAGCGCGCTTGATGGACATGGCAGACCGCTTCGACATTCCGATCGTCGCACTCGTGGACACCGCCGGTGCCTATCCGGGCATCGGCGCGGAAGAGCGCGGCCAAGCCGAGGCAATCGCGCGCTCGACCGAGACGAGCCTGAACCTCGGCGTGCCGAACGTCGCCATCATCGTAGGTGAAGGCGGCTCGGGGGGAGCGATCGCGCTCGCCACCGCCAATCGGGTTCTCATGCTCGAACACGCGATTTACAGCGTGATCTCGCCTGAAGGCGCCGCATCCATCTTGTGGCGCGACACGGCGCGGGCGCAGGATGCGGCGACCAGCATGAAAATCACCGCGGACGACATGATGCGGCTCGGCATCATCGACGAGATCGTGCGCGAGCCGACGGGAGGCGCCCATCGCGATCCAGCCGCAGCGATCGCCTCAACCGGTACGGCCATTGAACGGATATTCGCCGAGCTCAAGGGCCTCGACCGCGAGACCATCCGCCGCAATCGGCGTGACAAATTCCTCGGCATCGGGCGCGTCTTCGGTTGACCGTTGACCGCGACTTTTGGGCAACACTCGCGGTCACGGCGTTCGGCAAATTAACTATAAGATCCAGATATTTGCGCCTGGTTTACGGTCCGTTCACTAGGCCCGTGCGCATGGTCTCGTTCGCCTTGGTTAGACCACATCTTCTGGTTAACGATTTGATGGGGCCCGATCGAGGGATCGGGGATAGTGGGGGATACCGTGCACCGTCGTATCGTACGCGCTCTGCTCGCGTCGGCAGCGCTTGCTAGCGCGGTTGCGTTGGCTGGTTGCGACACCGACAACGTCACCCTTTCTGCCAAAGCCGTCCGGCCGCTCCCTCCCGACATGATCGCGGAGCTCGAGCATAAAAACATGCCGAAGGACTCGCCGATTCTGATCCGCATCTTCAAGGAGGAATCAGAGCTCGAAGTCTGGAAGCAGGACGCTGACGGCAAATACGCGCACCTGAAGACCTATCCGATCTGCCGCTGGTCGGGCGAACTCGGCCCCAAGGTGAAGGCCGGGGACCGCCAGGCGCCCGAGGGCTACTACACGATCACCCCGGCGCAGATGAATCCGAACTCGAACTACTACCTCTCCTTTAACCTCGGCTTCCCCAATACCTACGACAGAGCGAACGACCGCAACGGCGCATTCCTGATGGTGCACGGCGATTGCTCGTCGGCCGGCTGCTACGCCATGACCGACGAACAGATCGGCGAAATTTTCGCACTCGGCCGCGACTCGTTCTTCGGCGGGCAGAAGGCGTTCCAGGTGCAGGCCTATCCGTTCCACATGACGCCCTTGAACATGGCCAAGCATCGCAACAATCCGAGCATGGCGTTCTGGCGCATGATCAAGCAGGGCAACGACATCTTTGAAGTCACGCGTCACGAGCCGAAGGTCGACGTCTGCGACAAGCACTATGTGTTCAACGCAGTCTCGCCCGGCGGCGCGGCGCTTAACTTCAGCCCGCGGGCTGCGTGCCCGGCCTATCAGATGCCCAAGGAGATCGCTGCGGCCGTGAAGGAGAAGCAGACCGAGGACGAGCGCAAAATGGCCGAGTACGCCCAGCGCGGCGTCCAGACCGTGGCGGTGCGCACGGGTTCGGACGGCGGCATGCATTCGGTGTTCCTGGCCCGGCTGCGGCCAAGAAATCCGTGGGATACATACAACCACACCAAGGTTGCGGGCGCCCAGCCGGGCGATATGGGCAACAACGTCAACCCGCCTCGCGAATCGACGGATGACGGCGGATCCACCCCGATGCGAGCGGCGGCGGCCTCTCCGATGAGCGAGTCCGGTGCCGCCGAAGGCACCGGCGGCGAAAGTACCTGGGATCGTTTCACCGCTTCGGTCTCCCACGCTTTCAATCCGCAACCGGCGCAACCCGCACAAACGGAGACGCGCGTTGCCGCGGCACCTGTGCCCAAGCCTAAGCCTAAGCAAACGGCGGTGGCTCAGGCCGCAAAGCCGAAGCCGCAACAGGTGGCAGCTGACAGCAAGCCGCAGCAGATAGCTGAGGCCCCGACCACGCCGTCCGACGGCGGCAACGCCAGCGCGCCCGCGCAAGCGCAGTCGAACTCGTTCGAGAGCCGCTGGTCGACCTCCGGATTTAGCAGGTAAGGGGCGCAGCGCACGCCACGGAAGTGCTTGAAAGAAAACGCCGGGCAAGCCCGGCGTTTTTCAATTTTAGAGGCGTCGGCTCAGCCGTATCTGCCGTGACAATGTTTGTATTTCTTACCTGAAGCGCACGGGCAAGGTTCGTTGCGCCCCACCTTGCCCCAGCTCGTTGGATCGTTCGGATTGCGGTGCGCCGCACGGCTTGTTCCGTTACCGGCCATCGCTGGCACCAGCGGTGCGTCCGCCATCGCCAGTTCGTCCTCTCCGGTGGAAGGATCGATGTGATGGGCTTGCATGAAGGGAAGCTCGGTTGCTTCCGGCGGCGGCGGACTCTGCA
>DATIPA010000220.1:0-34250 GCA_035472475.1 Xanthobacteraceae bacterium
CGTCGGATAGAGGGTTTTGGAGAGGAAGATGCGTACCGCCGTCCGTGCCGGACTGCTTGTTGGCAGTTCCGTGCTCGCGAGCACGGTTGCCAGCAACTGGTCCCGTGCCCAAACAGAGCTGCCTGAAGTGAAGGTCACCGCGCCCAAGGAAACCCCCAAGCCGGCACCAAAGAAAACAGCTGCGCGCAAGCCGCCGCCGCGCACCGTCGCGGCGCCGCGACCGGCCCCTAAGCCCTCGCCGCCTTCGCCGGAGCAGATCGCCGCGCAGGCGGCCGAAAGAGTGATCCAGCAGACGCAGACGTTCGACCAACAGCGCGATTTCATTACGCGCCCTTCCGGCGCGAATTCGTATGAGTTCACGCACCAACAAATCGAGGACATGCCGGGCGGGACGAATACGCCGCTCGACAAGGTCCTGCTGCAGGCGCCTGGCGTCACCCAGGATTCCGCCGCCAGCGGTCTTTTGCACGTGCGTAATGAGCACGGCAATGTCGCCTACCGGTTCAATGGCATCATGCTGCCGGACGGTGTCGCCGGCTTTGGTCAGGTGCTTGAGTCGAGCTTTATCGGCAGCATGGCACTGCTGACCGGGGTCCTTCCCGCCCAATATGGCCTGCGCACCGCGGCGGTCGTCGACATCAGGACACGGGTCCCCAACACGCCAGGCACCGGCAGTATCGGCGTCTACGGCGGTTCGCATGAGCAAATCACGCCGAGCATGGAATATGGCGGCGTCATCGGCAAAACGGAATACTTTGCCGTCGGCCGCTACTGGGGAAACGATCTCGGGATCGAGAATCCGACCCCGGCGCGGCAGGCCATTCACGACAACACGGCGCAGGGGCGTGCATTCGCCTATGCGTCGACGATCAATGACGATTCCTCCCGCACCAGCATCATGAGCGGCTATTGGAAGGGCAAGTTCCAGATTCCAAACACACCGAACCAGCCACCGAATTTCGCGGTCGCCGGGGTCGGGCCGTTCGATCCGGCCAATAACTCGGCGAGCCTCAACGAAACCCAATACGAAACCAACGTATTCGGCGTCCTGGCTTGGCAGAAAACGATCGGGAACTGGGACGTGCAATTCGCATACTTCAACCGCTATGCGAGCGTCCACTTCGCGCCCGATCAGCTTCCCGACATGGTGTTCAACGGGGTTGCATCAAGCATCTTCCGCGGCGCATTCACCAACGGCGTCCAGACTGACGCCGCCTACCGGCTCAACGACGCCCACACCATTCGAACCGGCTTCACGTCCAGCGGCGAGGCCACCCACATCAACAACACCTCGTCGACCTTGCCGTTCGATACGGCGAGCGGCACTCAGTTGCCCTCGCCGATTCTTGGTATCGTCGACGCGAATTCGAAAGTGGGATGGCTGGCGGGCGTCTATCTGCAGGACGAGTGGCGGCTAACGGAGCAGCTGACGGTGAACTACGGCGCGCGCTTCGACCAAATGTGGCAGTACGTCAACACCAACCAGGTCAGCCCGCGCATAAACTTCGTTTACAAGCCGTGGGGAGAGGCCACGACTCTCCATGCTGGCTATGCGCGCTATTTCACGCCGCCCAACCAGTCATTGTCGGCACCGACCAATACATTGGCATTCGCCAACACGACCGCGGCGCCTCCCGGGACTCTCCAGGACAGCCCGGTCCTGCCGGAGCGCGGCGATGTGTGGGACGTCGGCATCGTCCAGAAGATTCTCCCCGGAATGGAGCTCGGCGTCGACACCTACTACAAGATAGCCCACGACCTGCTCGACGACGGGCAGTTTGGCCAGGCGCTGGTGCTGACGGCGTTCAACTACGAAAGGGCGGAGAACTACGGCGTCGAGGTCAGCGGCAAGTACAACGTCGGAGCTTTTAGCATGTATGGCAACTTAGCGTGGGCGGTCCAACGCGCAACGAACATCGTCTCCAATCAATTTCTGTTCAGCGCCGCCGACCTCGCCTACATTTCCGACCATTATGTCTTCACCGATCACGCCCAGACCTACACCGCGTCAGGCGGAATGGCCTACAACTGGAACGGCACGAAGTTCAGCGCCGATATGATATACGGCAGCGGCCTGCGGGCGAGTGAACTCAACCTCGACCACTTGCCGGCCTACGGGCAGGTCAATACTGGCGTGTCACGTGAAATAGCAATGCCGGGCGAAAAGCCGATCACGGTGCGTTTCGACGTCATCAACGTGTTCGACACGACTTATTTCATTCGAAACGGCACCGGTATCGGCGTGTTTTCGAACCAATTTGGCCCACGTCGTGGGTATTTTGTCGGCATAACGCAGAAACTCTAGGTCCGCAAAGGCAGCCAAAATGTTGCGACAGCAAACATCAACTCACGCGGCGTGGCGGGTCTCCCCCCACGCGCTGCGTGCCGGCCTCCTGTGCGCTGCGATTCTTGCTGCGGGAGGAACCGCTTACGCGCAAGCGCCACAGCAAGCGACCCCGCCATCCGCCGGCACGGGCGCCTCGTCTGCAGCACCGAACGCCGTGCCGGACGGGCTGCGCCCGCGAATTGCTGAAACGTCGCCAAGCGCTGAAACTCCACCCTCGCCGGATACGCTGGCTCTGTTGCCGCGTGACCTTTCGCCCTGGGGCATGTTTCTCAACGCCGACTGGCTCGTCAAAGCTGTGATGGTCGGGCTCGCGTTCGCTTCGGTGCTGACCTGGACGATCGCGCTCGCGAAATGGCTGGAACTTCTCGGTTTCAAGGCGCGGCTGCGCAAGGCGCACCGGGCGATCGCGGGAGCGCGATCGCTCGCAGAGGCCGAGAATCGCGCAACCGACGTGGGCGGCTCCGCTGCCAGGCTGGTGCGCGCCGCCGTGGTGGAGTTGGAGAAGTCGCCGGATCGCAGCGATCGCGAGGGGATCCGGGAGCGCCTTGCCGCCACGATCGAACGGATCGAATCGACCGTAGGCCGTCAGTTGGCGCGCGGCACCGGTATCCTCGGCACCATCGGGGCAACCGCGCCATTCGTCGGACTATTCGGCACCGTCTGGGGCATCATGAACAGCTTCATCGGCATTTCAAAAGCCCACACCACCAATCTGGCAGTGGTAGCGCCCGGGATTGCCGAGGCGCTGCTCGCGACCGCATTGGGGCTTGCGGCCGCCATTCCGGCTGTTGTGATCTACAACTATCTGGCGCGCTCAATCGCCGGCTGCAAGGCGCTGTTCGCCAACACCAGCACCGAGGTTCTCAACCTCACCAGCCGCGACATCGCGCAGCCGCCCGAGCGCAGGCGCGCCCCGGTCGTGCCCGCCCGGCTGCCGGCGGAGTAGGCCCATGAGCGTGCGACTTGATCACGGTCAGGACGAACTCGAGGACATCCACGAGATCAACGTCACGCCGTTCATCGACGTCATCCTGGTGCTGCTCATCATCTTCATGATCGCGGCGCCGCTGGCGACGGTCGATGTCAACGTCAACCTGCCGGGACTGACGGCCGACCCGCAAAAGCGGCCCGACAAGCCGATCTTTCTGACCATCAAGGCGGATCACTCGCTGGCACTCGGGGACAACCCGATCTCGCGGGACTCCCTGGCGTCGGCGCTCAATGCGGAAACCAACGGCGACAAGAACCAGAACATCTTTCTGCGCGCCGACAAATCTCTGCCGTATGGCGAATTCGCGGAGGTGATCAACCTGTTGCGCCGTGCCGGCTACCTGAAGGTAGCGCTGGTCGGGCTCGAGGCGGACAAGAAGCCGTGAGCGAGGCGCTGACGATGCCGTCCGAACGCATCCAGGGGATTTTGCGCTGGGTCGTCTGCTTTGCGGTCGTGCTGCTTCTCCACGCCGTAGCCGTTGCCAAATTGCTCGAGCACACCGATTTTGCCGACGCACCTCCGGGGTCTGAAGCCGTGGAGCTCGATCTTGCTCTCGGCGATCCGCAGGAACAGATCGACCCGATCCAGTACACGCCGCCAAAGCCCGTCGAACAGGAAGTTAAGCCGCAGCAGGAGCCGGAGCAAAAAGAAGCCGAGGTGGCACTCCCAAAGGAGGTCCAGCCCGAAACGCCAACCCCGGTCGAGCCGACGCCGCCGCAAGAAGAGCAGGAGGCGAAAGCGCCACCCAAAGTTTCCGCCGAGGTCGTACGTAAATGGCAAATGACCGTGAATACGCGGCTCAATCAATACAAGCGTTATCCTGCCGAAGCCCGCGCGCGCCATAACGAAGGTCGCGTCATCGTCGCCTTCACGCTCGACACCGAAGGCCACGTTGTCAATTCCAAGATCGTCAAAAGTTCAGGCTCCTCAATCCTCGATCAGGAGACGCTGGACCTGATCACACGCGCGCAGCCGTATCCGGTCCCGCCCAACGGCACAGGCGGACGGGATTTGTTTCTGCAGGTTCCGATCGCCTACGGGCTGCAATAGCCATCAGGATCGACGCTGAAGCCATGGTCAAAGCGGCGCATAACATCGCGAGCGGGAGGCTGTCCGCTTCATGGGCACGCGTCGCGCGGTGCCTTCTTCTCTGTACATGGTTTTCTACAGGCACGGTCGGGCCGGCATCCGCCCACCCGCACGTTTGGGTCACGATCAAGAGCGAATTGGTTTACGCGCCCGACGGCTCAATCACGGCGATCCGCCACGCTTGGGCCTTCGACGACATGTTCTCGGTCTACGCAACCCAAGGAATCGAGCACAAGACCAACGGTGTATTTACCCGCGAAGAATTGGCATCGCTCGCCGATACCAATGTGACCTCGCTCAAGGAATACGACTACTTCAATTACGCGAGGATCGACGGCAAGAGACGGAAAGACGTGTTCGGCGATCCAACCGACTACTGGCTCGACTACAAGGATTCCGTGCTGACGCTGCATTTCACATTGCCGCTCAAGGCACCGGTGCGCGCCCAGAGCCTTGAGGTCGACGTCTACGATCCCGAGTTCTTCATCGATTTTGCCTTCGCAGATGACGAATCCCCGGTGACGATGACAAATGCGCCACTGCAGTGCGCGTTGACCACGGTCCGGCCGAACGATGTTCCGGCCGCCGCCATGAGCCAGCGCCTCAACAAATCGTTTCAGCCGCCGTCCGAGGCCTTCGCCGGAATGGGTTCGCGGTTTGCCAACAAGATATTAGTGAAATGTCCGTGACGCCGCCAATGCTGTCGGCCGGGTCGAAGTCGAGGCGCGACATGCTTGTTGTTGCGTCGTTGGTGGTCATAGCAGGCGGCCTCGTGTGTGTGCTTTCCGATGCCGCGGTCGCGCAGGGCGCCTTCGGTGTCGGCCGGCCGACACGCGCTCCCCAGCCCGCAGATGGCGTGCTCGGCTGGCTGTTGGCGCAGCAGGCGTCGTACTATCGCAGTTTCGCGGGCATGATCCGTGCCGCCAAGGCGGATGGTATGGCCGTCTATGGTCTGCTTGGTCTGTCGTTCACCTACGGCATCCTGCACGCCGCTGGGCCGGGTCACGGCAAGGCTGTGATCTCGTCCTATCTCATCGCCAACGGCGAGACGTGGCGGCGCGGCGTCGTGCTGTCGTTTGCGTCGGCGTTCCTGCAAGCGCTCGCCGCGGTCGTGATGGTGGGCATTGCGGCGGCGATGCTTGGCGCAACTGCCGCGACCATGGGCAGCGCCGTCCGTGCAATCGAGATTGCGAGCTATCTCATGATCATCGCGGTCGGCGCGCGGCTCTGCTGGGCCAAGGGCCGCGGTTTGCTTGCGGAATTGCAGCGCCTCAAGTCAGCGCCTGCGCACCAGCATGGCCACGATCCGGCACATGCGACGGCCACGCTGCATGCCGACGCATGTTGCGCCAACCGCCATCACGATCATCACCACGCGAGCCATGCCCATCAACATGGGCCAGGCGAGGCCTGCGACCATTCCCACGGTCCGGAACCGCAAGACCTGGCCGGACCAGGTGGATGGAAGCGCGGGATCGCCGCGATCCTTGCCGTTGGTCTGCGGCCATGTTCGGGCGCAATCCTCGTCCTCGTTTTTGCACTCGCTCAGGGGTTGTTCTGGGTCGGCGTCGCCTCGACGTTCGTCATGGGGATTGGCACGGCGGTTACGGTCGCGGCAATCGCCACCCTCGCGGTCGGCGCGGGATCGGTTGCGCGCAAGCTCGCAACCTCCCGCAATGGCGTCGGCGTGCTGGCGCTCCTGGGAATCGAAGTCGCCGCGTCGATCCTGATCGTCGCGTTCGGACTGTTACTGCTGACCGGCTACATGGCGAACGAGCGATTGTTCGGCGGTTAAGGGCGCTCCATAGGGACCCGCGCTGTAACAATCCTGTCTTATTCGGCACGTAACCATCGCCGACACGTCCAAACCGATGGGAGACCGCAATGGGAACGCGCCTGGAGTTCCTCGCCGCGACCGTGGCGACGCTGCTGATCGCCCAAATGGCACAAGCCGCTGATCCGCCTCATAATGTCATCCTGTTCGTACCAGACGGGCTGCGCGCGTTGGCGGTGACCCCGGAAACCGCGCCTACCATGGCTGCGGTGCGCGACCAGGGCGTCAATTTCGCCAATCCGCATTCCCTGTTCCCAACCTTCACGATGCCGAACTCGTCCGGGATGTCGACGGGGCACGAGCTCGGAGACACCGGTACGTTCAGCAACACGATATTCACAGGTTATCCGGTGGGGCCGGCCGGCGGCAGCGTGACGCCGTTCATCGAAAACGACGCCGTCCTGGGGGACATCGACGAGCACTTCACCGGCAACTACGTCGACGAGGAGAGTATTCTCAAGGCGGCGCGCGAAAACAACCTCAGCGCTGCTGCCATCGGCAAGGTCGGGCCCGTTCTGGTTTTCGACCATACCGAGCGCACTGGCGAGCAGACGATCATTGTCGATGACGCAACCGGAAGCGCGAGCGGAATTCCGTTGTCGCAAGCCATGAAAGACGCCCTCACGGCCGCCGGTCTGCCGTTGGTGGCGCCCACGCGCGGGGACAATGGACCTCCTGGTGATTTCCAGAAGCCCGGTACCAAGGTCGCCAACGTCGCCCAGCAGGCTTACTTCGCGAAGGTTGCGACCGACGTCGTGCTGCCGATGTTCAAGGCGCGCAACAAGCCGTTCGTGCTGGTGTTCTGGTCGCGCGATCCCGACGGCACGCAGCACAATCAGGGCGACAGCCTCAACGAGGTGACGCCGGGCATCAACGGACCGACCTCGCTCGCGGCGGTGAAGAATGCCGACGACAATCTCAATGCGCTCCGGCAGGCGCTCGATCGACTGGGGCTCGCCGCGACGACCGACATTGTCATCGCGGCCGATCACGGCTTCTCGACGATCTCGAAGCAGAGTTCCACGAGCCCGGCCGCCAAGGCCGACTACAAGGATGTGCCGAAAGGATTCCTGCCGCCCGGCTTTGTCGCGATCGATCTCGCCAAGGCGCTCGGCCTCGGGCTGTTTGATCCGGACGCCAAGAATGCGCCGGTTGCCGACAACGCGCATCCGGCGCGCGGCGACGGTTTGATCGGAGGAGACCCGGCCAAGCCGGAGGTGGTGGTTGCAGCCAACGGCGGCTCCAACCTGGTCTACCTGCCCAACGAAGACCGCGCCCTCGCCGCCAAAGTCATCGACGCGCTGCTGGCGCAGGATTACATCAGCGGGCTGTTCGTCAATGACAGCCTGGGCGCGTTTCCGGGAACGCTGCCGCTGTCGGCGATCGGTCTGAAGGGCGCGGCCGTCACGCCGACGCCGGCGATCGTCGTCAATTTCCGCTCGTTCTCGATCGGCTGTGAGCAACCCGTGATGTGCGCGGTCGAGGTTGCAGATTCTACTCTGCAGCAAGGGCAAGGCATGCACGGCAATTTCAGCCGCGCGGATACGATGAACTTCATGGCGGCGATCGGGCCCGGCTTCAAAGCCAAGTTCGTCGACCAAACCCCGACCAGCAATGCCGACGTCGGACGCACGATTGCGCACATGCTCGGGCTCTCGATCCCGAGCAAGGGCCCTTTGCTCGGGCGGGTCATCAGTGAGGCGCTACCTGACGGAAAGGTGCCGACCGTGACGGCGCAGACGGTACGTTCGCCGGCTGCAAACGGGTTGAGCACGGTTCTGGTCCGGTACGACGTCGACGGTGTTCAATATTTCGACGTCGCCGGTTTTCCCGGCCGCACCGTCGGCTTGGAGGAAAAGAAAGCCGCCAGCGCGCAATAAATGTTCAGCGTGCGCCTTCGATCTCGGCCTTGACCGCGTCGAGCGCGTCAGGAGTGTCGACGTCGACGAGCGCAGCCTTGTCGGCGGGCACTTCGACTACGGCCTCCTGATAGCCGGCGATCAAATGACGCGCGCCGACATCGCCATCGAGGCTCGCGAGATCGGGAAAGAAGCGGCGCGACCAAACCACCGGATTGCCGCGCTTGCCCGCGATGGTTGGAACCACAACCAGAGCGCCGCGCTCGGGGTCGAACGCGGCGATCAGACGGTTGATCAGATCCGCATCGACATGCGGCATGTCGCCAAGGCACACGATGGTGCCATCGACGTCAGCCGGCAGCGCCGCGATACCCGCCTTGAGCGAGGTTGACAGGCCATCGGCGAAGTTCTGGTTGTGTAGGAACTCCACCGCGAGCCCGCTCAGGGCGGCCTCCACCCGATCGCGCTGATGGCCCGTGATCACGATCACCGGGCGAGCCCGCGATCTGAGCACCTCTTCGACCACGATACGCACCATCGGCCGTCCACCGATGTCGGCCAGCAGTTTGTTGGGTCCCCCCATCCGGGTGGACCGGCCGGCGGCGAGCACGATCGCTGCCACACGCCGGCCTGCGGCGCCGGCGTTCGCGCGCGGCTGCGGCCGCGTCACGATCTCCATCAGCAATCCGCCGACGCCCATGCTGACGATGTCATGGCGGGTCACGTCGAGCCCGCACAACAGCCGCGCCAGCACCCAGTCGAAGCCATTTTCCTTGGGCGAGCGTGCGCAGCCCGGCGCGCCCAGCACCGCGCGCCCGCCAACCGAGCCGATCAGCATCAGATTGCCGGGGTCGACCGGCATGCCGAAATGCTCGACCCGACCGCTGGCCGCTTCGATCGCCGCCGGGATGACATCGCGCCGATCCGCGATCGCGGATGCACCAAAAATCAGCACGAGTTCGGCGCCGGCCGCGAGCGTTTCATTCAAAGCCTTGGTAAGCGCGGTGGCGTCGTGCGGCACGCGCCGCTCCGCAATGATGCTCGCCCCGGCCGGAGCTAATCGATCGGCGGTCACGCGCAAGGTCTTTTCGATGACCTTGTCGGCGAGGCCAGGCAGCACGGTCGAAATGATGCCGACGCGCTTGATTGTGTAGGGCGCCACCCGCACCAACGGCCGGGCGGTGCGCGCGACGCTTACCGCGTTGTCGCGGGCTGCGCCGGCCACCGCGAACGGGATGATCTTGACGGTCGCAACCATCTTGCCGGGCACGACCGGCGCATAGGCGCCCAGCGTAGCGAGGGTGATGTCGGGATCGACTTCGTTGAGGCAATCGATCGCGCCGCGGTCCACGACCAGCACGCCGCCGAATTCCGCGAACAAATTGGCGCGGCCGGTGAAAGCGGGGTCCACCCTGACGCCCTCGCCCGCCACCGCCGCCGCGATCTCGCCGGCGGCTTCGTCTTCAGAAATATCGCCAGGCTCGAGCCGAGCCACCGTGATGGCTGCAATCCCAGCCTTGGTCAGCGCCTCGATCTCGGCCTCGCCCACAAGCGTGCCCTTCTTGAGCACTAGGCCATCCTTGCGGATCGAGTGCACGACGATGCCGCCAAGAGCTTGTGCCGGCGCGACCGAGCCGAACTTCACGGCGACGGCTCCGCGGGCAATCGCAACCGCGCCGTCATCTGGCCAAGAATCGCGACGGCGATTTCCGGCGGCGACACGGCGCCGATCGCAAGCCCGATCGGCGCATGAATGCGCGCGAGCCCGGCGTCGCTCGCGCCTTGTGCCTTCAGGCGCTCGAGCCGTCGGCCATGCGTTTTCCGGGAGCCGAGTGCACCTATGTAAAAGCAGTCGCGCGCGAGCGCGTGCAGCAACGCCGGATCGTCGATCTTGGGATCGTGCGTGAGGGCCACGAACGCCGTGTAGCGATCGATCGCGAGCGGCGGCAACGCGACATCCGGCCATTCTGGAATGAGCTTCACGTCGGGGAAGCGTTCGGGCGTCGCAAACGCGGTGCGCGGATCGACGATGGTCACGTCGTAACCGAGCAGGCCGGCCATCGGGGCCAACGCCTGGCTGATGTGCACCGCTCCGGTAATGACGAGTCGCGGCGGCGGGACGTAGGCCGTCACGAATACCTTGCCGTGCGGCGTTTCCTCCATGCCGCTCTTGCCGCTGCGCAGGTGCGCTTCGAGCACGGCCCGCAGCGGATCTCCCGCAATGTCCGCGGCCTTGATCAGCCGCTGGTCGCCGCTCGCCTCGTCGGTGACGACGAATACGGCCCGGCGCGCCGCCCGCTCGGCATTGAGGACCTTGAGGATATCGAGCCGCATGAAGTCCTAGTCGATCTTCTCGACGTAAACCCGGATGGTGCCGCCGCACGACAGCCCGACCTTCCAGGCGGTCTCATCGGCGACGCCGAATTCGAGCGTCTTGGGTTTGCCCGATTCGATCACGTCGATGGCCTCCGCCACGACCGCGCCTTCCACGCAGCCACCCGAAACCGAACCGAGAAAGTTCCCCTGATCGTCAATCACCAGGTTGGAGCCGACCGGGCGGGGAGCGGACCCCCAGGTTTCGACCACGGTTGCGAGCGCTACGCCGCGGCCGTCACGCCGCCAATCCTCGGCTGCTTTGAGAATGTCGTCATCACGTGCCAACATGTGAACCTCCGGATGTCCCCGCTAAAATATGGTTCGCGTCGGCCGGCTCGGCAACGACGGAGCACCCGTGTTCAAGCCACCTTGCGCAGCCATGCTTGGCCTTCCTGTGTCCTGGTGCCGGGCCCCGAGAGCGACCCGACAAGGTCGGTCAGCGAATCGAGATTGTGAACCGGCCGGAACTCGTCGACATGGGGCAACATCGCCTGCACCCCCTTGGCTTTGGCTTCAAACCCCTCATACCGCAGTAACGGATTGAGCCAGATCAGCCGGCGGCACGAGCGATGCAGCCGGTCGATCTCGAACGCGAGCCGGTCATCCGGATCGCGCTCGAGCCCGTCGGTGATCAGCAGCACGATCGCTCCCTGAGTCAGCACGCGACGCGCCCAAAGCTTGTTGAACATGTGCAGCGAGGTCGCAATCCGGGTGCCGCCGGACCAGTCGAGAACCTGGGCCGAGCACGAGGCCAGCGCTTCATCCGGATCCTTGGCCTTGAGCGCGCGCGTGACGTTGGTCAGGCGCGTACCAAACAAAAACGAATGCACGCGCTTGCGCGCATCGGTGACCGCATGCAGGAAATGCAGAAACAACCGGGTGTAATCGGTCATCGAGCCCGAAATATCGAGCAGCGCTACCAGCGGCGGGATCTTGGTTTTCGGCCCGCGGTACTTGAGGTCGATGAGCGCGCCGCCGCCCTTGAGGCTTGAGCGTAGCGTGCGGCGCATATCGACGATCCGACCGTGGCGGTCGGGCGCAAGCCTGCGCGATTTCATCTCGTCGAGCGGCAGCACCAACCGCTTGATTGCAAGCTTGGCGGCGGCGATCTCTGCCGCCGTCATCTGCGCGAAATCCTTTTTCTGCAGCACCTCCTGATCCGAGACCGTGAGGCGCATGTCGATCTCGAGCTCGCGCACATCCTGCTGAAGTTTGTCGCTCAACCCGGAGAATACCGCTTCTTGCACGCGCTGCGCCCCGGCCTTGGGCTGCTCTGGCTCGGTGCCCGGAACCTGCGGCAGCGTCATGCCGAGAAGTTGTTCGAGGTAGCCACGCCGCTTGAAGAAGATCCGAAAAGCCTGGTCGAACAGAATCGAGTGCTCGTGGCGATTCACGAACACCGCATGCAGCGTCCAATAAAAATCGTCGCGGGTGCCGACGCCGGCGGTCTCGACCGCCGCCAACGCATCAAGCACGGCACCTGGCCCTACCGGGATGCCCGCGGCGCGCAGAGCGCGCGCAAAGTAAACGATGTTTTCGGCCAATCGGCCGTCCGCTGCGCTCATCGGCGCTACTCCGCGGCTCGCATCTCCGCGCGTACCTGGTTCAACAGTTCGCTCGCCCTGCTGCCCTCGACCCGCGCGATGTCATCCTGATATTTCAACAGCACGCCGAGGGTATCCGACACGGTCGCCGGATCGAGCGAGACGGTATCGAGCTCGGCCAATGCGCTCGCCCAATCGAGCGTTTCCGCAACACCCGGCGATTTGAACAGGTCCTCCTTGCGCAGCCCTTGCACGAAATGCACGATTTCCTGCGATAGCCGCTTGCCGATATTCGGCACTTTGGCACGCACGATCTTGAGCTCGCGCTCAGCATTCGGATAGCCGACCCAGTGATAAAGGCAGCGGCGCTTGAGCGCGTCGTGGATCTCGCGGGTGCGGTTCGAGGTAATGACCACGATCGGCGGATGCGCGGCTTTGACGGTGCCGAGCTCCGGGATCGTGACCTGAAAGTCGGCCAGCACCTCGAGCAGGAATGCCTCAAATGCTTCATCCGTACGGTCGAGCTCGTCGATGAGGAGAACGGGCGCGCCCGCAGTATCGGGCTCGAGCGCCTGCAACAGCGGCCGCTTGATCAAATACTGCTCGGAGAACACGTCATGCGTGAGCCGCTCGCGATCGACCGCCCCTTCGGCTTCGGCGAGCCGGATCGCGATCATTTGGGCGGCATAGTTCCACTCGTAGACCGCGGCTGAAACGTCGAGTCCTTCGTAGCATTGCAGCCGGATCAACCGGCGGCCGAGCGTTGCCGAAAGCACTTTTGCAATCTCGGTCTTGCCGACGCCGGCCTCGCCCTCCAGAAACAGCGGCCGCCCCATCCGCAGCGCCAGAAACAGCACGGTCGCAAGCGAGCGGTCGGCGAGGTAGTCCGCGCCGGCCAGAAGATCGAGGGTCTTATCGATCGAGGAAGGCAGCGAGATTGGTGTCTTATTCACAAAAAGAACCTTCTCCCCGCCGGCTGGCGGGGCAAACCTATGGAACCGGCAGGTGATATAAGCCCGAACACCGCGAGTTCAAAATCCGCAAGCAGGTATCCGCCATACGTTCGGCGGGGCACCAGGCTCTCAACCCGCCGCCGCCTGCCGTTTGGGTCGGCCGTTGCGCTTTAGTCCTCCCCGCCCTTTTCCAGCGCGGCCGCGACTGCCCGGCGGGCGCACACGCCAACCAGATGGGCGCGGTATTCGGTGCTGCCATGGATATCACTTGACATGCCATCCGCCGGGACGGTGAGACCCTCCAGCGACTTGGGCGAGAAACGCTTCTTGAGCGCTTCCTCGAATGACGGAACGCGGAACACGCCGGATGCGCCTGCTCCGGTCACCGCGACCCTGATCTCCGACGGACGTTTTGCCGCAAAGACCCCGACCAGTGCGAAGCGCGAGGCCTGGTTGCGAAACTTGTAGTACCCCGCCTTCTTGGGGATCGGGAACGTGACCTTGGTGATGATCTCGTTCGGCTCGAGCGCCGTCTCAAACAGACCCTTGAAGAACTCGTCGGCGACGATCTTGCGCTTGTTGGTGACGATGGTCGCACCCAAACCGAGGCACGCGGCCGGGTAGTCGGCGTTCGGATCGTTGTTGGCAATCGAGCCGCCGATCGTGCCGCGGTGGCGGACCGCAGGATCACCAATCAGGCCGGCGAGATAGGCGAGCGCCGGAATCGCTTTCTGCACGACCTCCGAATTGGCCACGTCGTTGTGCCGGGCCATCGCACCGATCGTTACCGAACGTCCGGCCTGCGTGATGTCGGCCATGCCCTCGACTTCGCCGAGGTCGATGATGTTGGATGGCGACGCGAGCCGCTGCTTCATGGTCGGCAGCAGTGTCTGTCCGCCGGCCAGGAGTTTTGCCTCCTCGAGCTTTTCCAGCATGTTGGCGGCGTGCCGCAAGCCGGTGGCACGGTGATAGGTGAAAGCGTACATGCAAGCCTCCGTTTATTCCGCCGCCGCGCGGCTCTTGTTGCGTTTCTGCAGCGCGCTCCAGACCACCGCCGGCGTCGCCGGCATGTCGATCTTCTCGGTCCCAAGCGCATCGGTAATCGCGTTCATCACCGCCGCCGGCGCCGCGATCGCGCCGGCCTCGCCGCATCCTTTGATGCCGAGCGGGTTCGACGGACATTTGGTGACCGTCATGTCGACCTTGAGCGAGGGCAAATTATCTGCTCGCGGCATGGCGTAGTCCATGTAGGACCCGGTCACGAGCTGCCCGTTGTCGTTGTAGACGGTGTGCTCGAGCAGAGCCTGGCCGACGCCTTGGGCGACGCCGCCGTGCACCTGACCTTCGACAATCATCGGATTGATGACGGTTCCGAAATCGTCGACCGCGGTCCAACCAACGATGCTGGTTTCTCCGGTGTCGGTGTCGATCTCGACCTCGCAGATGTGACACCCGGCTGGGAACGTGAAGTTGGTCGGATCGTAGAACGCGGCTTCCTTCAAGCCTGGTTCAATCTCGCTGGTCGGGAACTTGTGCGCCACGTAGGCAGCGAGCGCGAGCTCGCCCCAGGCAACCGATTTGTCGGTGCCGGCGACGGTGAACTTGCCGTCCTTGAAAACGATGTCGCCCTCGGCGGCCTCGAGCAGATGCGCGGCGATCTTCTTGGCCTTGGCCTCGACCTTGTCGAGCGCCTTCACGATCGCCGACATGCCCACTGCGCCGGAGCGGGAGCCATAGGTGCCCATGCCGAACTGCACCTTGTCGGTGTCGCCGTGGACGACGGTCACCTGGTCGATCGAGATGCCGAGGCGTTCGGCGACCAGCTGGGCAAACGTGGTCTCGTGACCCTGGCCGTGCTGATGGCAGCCGGTCAAAAGTTCGACCGAGCCTGTTGGGTTGACCCGCACCTCGGCCGATTCCCACAGCCCTACTCCGGCGCCAAGCTGGCCGACGAGCGCCGACGGCGCCACGCCGCACGCCTCGATGTAGGTCGCAAAACCGATCCCGCGCAGCTTTCCGAGCTTCTCGGACTCGCGCTTGCGTTTGCCGAAACCCTTGTAGTCGTGAAGCTGCAGCGCTTTCGCCAACGAAGCATTGTAGTCGCCGGCGTCGTAGAGCGAGGCGACCGATGTCTGATAGGGGAAGCTCTTGACGAAGTTCTTCCTGCGCAAATCAGCCGACTCGATGCTGAGCTCGCGCGCCGCGGCTTCCACCAATCTTTCGACCACGTAGGTCGCCTCGGGGCGCCCGGCGCCCCGATAAGCGTCGACCGGCACGGTGTTGGTGTAGACCGCATCGACCTCGCAATAGATGTGCGGGATCGCGTATTGGCCCGAGAGCAGGGTTGCATACAGAAACGTCGGGACCGCCGACGAGAAGGTCGACATGTAGGCGCCGAGATTGGCGACGGTATGCACCCTAAGGCCCGTGATCTTGTTGTCAGCATCGAACGCCATCTCGGCCCTGGTGACGTGATCGCGACCGTGCGCGTCGGAGATGAAGCTCTCCGAGCGTTCCGCGGTCCATTTCACCGGGCGATTGAACTTGCGCGCCGCCCACAGGCAGACGACCTCTTCCGGATAAATGAAGATCTTGGAGCCGAAACCGCCGCCGACGTCCGGCGCGATCACGCGCAGCTTGTTTTCGGGCGCCATGCCCACAAACGCCGAGATGACGAGTCGCGCCACGTGCGGATTCTGGGTCGCATTCCAGAGCGTGAGACTCTCGCTGCCGGAGTCGTACTCGGCCAACGCCGCACGCGGCTCCATTGCATTCGGGACCAGGCGGTTGTTGACGAACTCAAGCTTGGTGACGTGCTGGGCCGCCTTGAATGCGGCCGCGGTCGCATCAGCGTCTCCGAGATGCCAGTTGTAGATCGTGTTGTGCGGAGCGATGTCGTGGATCTGGGGAGCGCCCTTGGCTGCCGCTTTCGCCGGATCGACCACTGACGGCATGACCTCGTAGTCGATGACGACTTTCTCGGCCGCGTCCTTGGCTTGCGCCAGCGTTTCCGCGATCACGACCGCGACCGGGTCGCCCACGTGGCAGGCTTTGCCGACGGCGAGCGCCGGATGCGGTGCCATCTTCATCGGCGAGCCGTCCTTCGACAGCACGGTCCAGCCGCAGATCAAGCCACCAAGCTTGCTCTCGGCGAACTCCGCCCCGGTGGCGACTGCGACCACGCCCGGCATGGCGGCCGCCGCCTTGGTATCGATGCGTTTGAGCTTGGCGTGCGCGTGCGGCGAGCGGATGAAGTAGATGTGCGTCTGACCGGGCCGGCTGACGTCGTCGGTGTATTGACCCTTGCCGGTGATGAATCGGAGATCTTCCTTGCGGCGCACCGCTGCGCCGATTCCGGTAGCACTCATAGCGCTTCCTCCCGGAGCTCGTTGAACCTCCCGCTTAGACCGCTCTATTCGGCGGCTTGCCGTGATACGCCACTGCCCATCGCCTTGGCGCCGGCCGCAATAGCCTTCACGATGTTATGGTAGCCGGTGCAACGGCAGATGTTGCCTTCGAGCTCTTCACGGATGGTGTGCTCCGCAAGGTTGTTCCCCTTCCGGTTCACCAGATCCACCGCGGTCAGGATCATGCCCGGAGTGCAGAAGCCACATTGCAATCCGTGGTGCTCGCGGAACGCCTCCTGCATCGGATGCAGTTGCGCGCCGTGGGCCAAGCCCTCGATGGTCAACACGTCGGCGCCTTGCGCGCTCAACGCCAGCATCGTGCAGGATTTGACCGCTTTGCCGTTGACGTGAACCACACAGGCGCCGCACTGCGACGTATCGCAACCGACATGGGTTCCGGTCAGCCGGAGGTTTTCGCGCAAAAACTGCACCAGCAGGGTGCGCGGATCGACATCAGCTTTGACGTCCTTGCCGTTCACCTTCATGGAAACACTGGGCATAACGCTCCTCCCCTTCTTGCGCGCACCAATCGCCGCATTTTGACCGCTTGCCGGATCGGCCGGCCTGTCCTGACCTGAAATCCGGGCGTTTCGGCTCGTTTTTCTAGTTTGGAACCCATCGAGTGTCTACCCGTCAGGTGAGCGCGGTCAAGGGACTTGCGGGCCGAATAGTCGCCCGACTGCCGCCGGTAGTTTTGCGCGCCTCGTGCTCTGTGACGGTCGGGGCACAGTCGCCCACGATCTCCGTCCCGCCTCCGCGCGGTCACAAAATTGCAATCCCGACAATCACATGGTCGCAGGGGGCGTCCGACCATGCGGACAGGAGTGAACGGATCCGATGACCGACGCGGCGCCGCTGGCAAGCGCGCGCGCATGCCCGCATGCACCTCGATGTTGGCTTTTGCGGCGTTCACGCTCGCATCCGGCTATCACCAGGCCTCGGCGCAAACCTGGGACAAGATGAAGGAAGACCTCGCGTCGCGCGGGATCATGCCGTCGGTGGTGTACGACGGCAACCTGCTGACCGATGCCGCCGGAGGTCTCAAACGGGACTCGATATTTCAGGGCAACTTCTATGCGCAGTTGCGGATCGACAGCGAGAAGGCCTTCGGCTTTCCGGGCTTGAAGCTTTTTTTCAGCGAACTCGTCACGCACGGTCCGAACCCCGAAGACGGGCTCGTGGGAGATGTGCAGGGCGTGAACAATCTGACGGCACGGCCGGGCTTTCGCACCTACGAAAACTGGGTGCAATACAACTTTCTCGATGACCGTTGGTCGGTGTTGGTCGGGCAATACGACCTCGCCACCGAGTTCTATCGATCGCGGACCGCCAACTTGTTTTTCAACACTGCGTTCGGGACCGGTACCGAGTTTGGATTGAGCGGTCTCGAAGGACCCTCGATCTACCCCTACACGTCGCTGGGCGGGCGCATCGCTTACAAGCCGCTGAACAATGTCGTGTTTCGAACTGCGATCCTCGACGGCGTGCCGCTCTATCGTCCAAACGACAAGATCTCCCCGTTTCGCGGCAACGACGGGCTGCTGGTCGTGTCGGAAGCGGCATGGACCAGAAATGACACGCCCGACCACGCTGACGAACATCCATCGCACCCGCATTTCCGCATCGGCCGCTTTTCCGGCCTGCCGCCTTATGACGACAAGGTCGCGCTCGGCGGCTGGCATTACACCGCCAAGTTCGACGCGCTCGCCGAAGTCGATCAGGATGGCAATCCGCTGCAGAAGCGTGACAGCACCGGGGCGTACGCGCTGGTCGATAAGGTGCTGTGGGAGACGCACGGCGATCCGAAGAAGCAGGTGGCGGCCTTTCTGCAAGTCGGCGTGGCTGGGCAACAAGTCGATCGCTTCGGGTCCTATTACGGCACCGGCCTCGCGGCGGCGGGACTCATTCCCGGACGCCCGAAGGACGAAATCGGCATTGCGGTTGCGATCGGCCGCAATGGTTACAGCTATATGCAGTCGCAGCTGCAGCAAGGAATTCCGGTCAACCGGGCCGAGACCGCCATTGAGGCCACCTACCTCGCCCAGATCAACGACTGGTTGGCGATCCAGCCAGATATTCAATACGTGGTTCGCCCCAATACCGACCCGACCGTCAAGGATGCGCTCGTGCTTCAGCTGCGGATGGAACTAGCCTTTTGACCGCGCCGCTGAAAAAGCCGACGCTGCGGACTCCTGCCCTGTGGTTGCGCCACGCCGCCCGCTTCCAACGCTCTGCCGGAGAATCCGATGTCCACGATCGCTGATCTTCTCGCAACGACCCTCGCTAACGCCGGCGTGACCCGCATCTGGGGCGTCACCGGCGACAGCCTGAACGGCTTGAGCGACAGCCTTCGCCGCCTCGGCAAAATCGCGTGGATGCACGTGCGTCATGAGGAAGTGGCGGCGTTCGCGGCCGGTGCCGAGGCTGCAACCACCGGGCGACTTGCGGTGTGTGCCGGCAGCTGCGGCCCGGGCAACTTGCACCTGATCAACGGTCTTTATAACTGCCATCGCAATCACGAGCCGGTGCTGGCGATCGCCGCGCATATCCCATCCTCCGAGATCGGGCTCGAGTATTTTCAGGAGACGCACCCGCAAGAGCTCTTCAAGGAATGCAGCTATTACGTCGAATTGGTCTCGACCCCGGAGCAAATGCCGCGCGTGCTGGAGACCGCCATGCGCACAGCCATCCTCAAGCGCGGTGTGGCGGTCATCGTGCTGCCGGGGAACGTCGCGCTTGCGCAAGCGCCCGACGGCGCCGACGGCGCCTGGGCGGAGATCGCGGCCCCGCGGATGATCCCCACCGATCAGGAACTGGACCGCATGGCGGCCCTTCTTAACAGCGCCCAGGCGGTGACGCTCCTGTGCGGGAGCGGGTGCGCCTGCGCGCACAAGGACGTCGTTGCATTCGCCGACGCGCTGGCCGCCCCGGTCGTGCACGCGCTACGCGGAAAGGAGTTCATCGAATGGGATAACCCGTTCGACGTCGGTATGACGGGATTGATCGGTTTCAGCTCGGGCTACGACGCGATGCTCTCGTGCGATGCGCTTGTCATGCTCGGCAGCGATTTCCCATATCGAAACTTCTATCCGACCAAAGCCAAGATCATTCAGGTCGATCAGCGCCCGGAAGCGCTCGGCCGCCGTGCGCCCCTCGAGCTTGGGCTGATCGGAGACGTTGCCGAAACGGTCCGAGGTCTCCTTCCGCGGATCAAACGAAAGTCCGATCGGCGATTTCTTGAAGCCGCCCGCAAGAACTACGCGGGTGCGCGCAAGGGTCTCGATGATCTTGCCACGCCGGATCGCAAGCTCATTCATCCGCAATATCTGACCAAATTGGTCAGCGAGATCGCATCCGATGATGCGATCTTCACCTCCGACGTCGGAACGCCGACGGTCTGGGCAGCCCGGTACCTCACGATGAACGGCAAGCGCCGGCTGATCGGATCGTACAACCACGGCTCCATGGCGAACGCCATGCCGATGGCGCTGGGCGCACAGGCGGCATTCCCGGACCGACAAGTGGTGTCGCTCTCGGGCGACGGCGGCTTCACCATGCTAATGGGCGATCTGATCTCGCTCGTGCAGCTGCGATTGCCGGTCAAGGTGATCGTCTACAACAACAGTTCGCTCGCCTTCGTTGCCATGGAGATGAAAGCCGCCGGCTATCTCGACACCGGCACCAATTTGGAGAACCCCAACTTCGCCGAAATGGCAAACGCAATGGGGCTGCTCGGTATCCGGGTTGAGGCTTCGGCCGAAGTCGAACCGGCCTTGCGGCGTGCCTTCGCCCACAACGGGCCGGTGTTGGTCGACACGGTGACGGCCAAGCAGGAACTCGCCATGCCGCCCAAGATCGCGCTCGAACAAGCCAAAGGCTTCAGCCTGTTCCTGCTCAAGGCGATCATGAACGGGCGCGGCGACGAAATCCTCGAGCTGGTTGCGACCAACCTGCGCCGCTAAGCCTGCCGGCATCAGGCCGGCGCAGCGACTGTCTGGGCGAATTTCGCAAAGAATTCGTCGGCCATTTTCTTGGCCGCGCCGGCGATCAGGCGTTGCCCGAGTTGTGCGAGTTTGCCGCCGATCTGGGCCTCCACGTTGTAGGTCAGCAGCGTGCCGCCGTCCTTGTCAGTGAGCGCAACACTGGCGCCTCCCTTGGCAAATCCGGCAACGCCGCCCTCTCCTTCACCCGAGATCTTGTACCCGTTGGGCGGGTCGAGATCTGACAGCGTCACCTTGCCTTTCCAGCGCGCCTTCACCGGGCCGACCCGCATGGTGGAGACCGCCTGAAACTCGTGGTCGGACAGCTTATCCAGCTGCTCGCAGCCGGGGATACAGGCTTTCAGCACTTCCGGATCGTTAAGCTTCTTGTATACCTCTGCGCGCGGCGCATTCAATTGAACCTCGCCGGACATCGTCATCGCCATCGCATGCACTCCATAAGCCTAAGCCTAGTGCCCCGTTTCCGAAGTTCGTGCTACATCGCAGCACTCTTTTACACGAACTTCGGAAACAAAGGGGCACTAGCGAACATACAATCTGGTGCCGCTTTTCGATTTGAAGTTCCTGGACGAGTTTGCCGCAATCGTTGAAGGAACTTCAAATCGGCGGCACCACTATCCTATCAGCCTCGCGCGGCGCCACATAGGTCAGCTGCGGGCTGGCATGCTAACGTTGCCTTGCGGCGTCCTCTGCACAACGCCAAGCACCGTGATCCTTGGAGGAACTGCTTATGCCGGTGATAGACGCGAACGGATGCCCGATCAACGTCGTGGTCGAAGGTCCGGAACGCGCGCCCGTCCTCATGCTGTGCAACTCGCTGGGCACCGATCACCGGATGTGGGACCCGCAGGTGAAGCCGTTTACGCAGCGCTTCCGCCTGGTGCGTTATGACCGTCGCGGACACGGCCGCTCGGGCGTCACCAAGGGCCCTTACAGCATGGCGCAGCTCGCGCGCGATGCGCTTGCGGTCATGGATGGTCTCGGCATTCGCCGGACAAATTGGTGCGGGCTCTCGATGGGCAGCATGGTCGGGCAATGGCTCGGCGCCAATGCGCCCGAGCGCCTCGAGCGGCTCGTGCTCTCGAGTAGCTCTTGCTACTACGTCAACAAGGATTCCTGGAATGACCGCATCGACGCCGTGCGCAAGGTCGGCATGGGTTCGATCGGCCCGTTCGTGATGGAGCGTTGGTTTAGCAAGCCGTTCCGCGAGCGCGAGCCCGCGATCATCGCCAAGATGACCGCCGCGTTGGCGGCGACCTCGCTCGACGGCTACGTGGCTTGTTGCGAAGCGGTGCGCGACATGGACCACCGCGAGCTGTTGCACAAAATCAAGGCGCCGACGCTACTGATCGCCGGCCGTCATGACCCGGCGACGACAGTGGAGAATGCTGAGTTCATCCGTGACCGCGTTTCAGGAGCCAAGCTGGTCGTGCTTGAGGCCGCGCACATATCCAACGTCGAGCAGGCGGAGAATTATACCACCGCCGTTCTCGACTTCCTCAAGGCTTGACGATGTCTCACCCGCCGCGGCGCGCCCGAAATTCCTGCGGGGTCGTACCGGTCTGCTTACGGAAGAAACGCGTGAAGTGCGAGGGGTCCGAGAACGCGAGGTCATAGGCGATCTCGTGGATGGGCGCGCCGGTGAAAACCAGCTGGCGTTTGGCTTCGGTCAATACCCGCTGGCGGATGAGATGCCCCGCGGTGACGCCCGTCGCTCGCTTCACGTGATCGTTGAGCCGGTCCGGCGTCATTGCGAGTTTGTCGGCGTAGAAGCTGAGCAAGCGTTCTTTGCGAAAGTGCTCCTCCACGAGCTCACGCAGCGTCTCGACGGAGGGGTCGGCCGGCGTCAGCGTCACTGTTCCGGAGCGCGCGCGGCTGGCGGCAAGCCGCACCACTTCGATGGCGATCAGGGCCAGATAGCCGCGCATGGCGTAACGATGCCCTTCGCGCGCCAGGAATCGCTCCTCGTGCAATTCACCGCACAGCCTGTCGAGTCGCCCTACTTCGGGTTCGCCAAGCGGCACGACCGGCTGCTCGGCTAGGCTGCGCAATCGCGCCAGGGCCTCGCCGGAATGATCGCCGAGCGCGTGGGTGACGTCCTCAGTGAAGCTCACCACCCAGCCTTCGGTCACGGACGGGTGGAACCGGTAGCCGTGCGCAACGGTCGCGGGGGTCAACAGCGCGCACGGTGCCTCGAACGGCAACGTCGCGGCTTCGTAGGTCATCTCGCCGCCGCCCTGGGTGATGATCAGAATCTGGAACAGGTTGGCGTGGCGATGCGCCCGAATAGTCCAATCATGGATTGAAGAGCGCGACGAGATGGTCTCGATGTGAATGAAATCGAACGCGTCGGCGTCGGGTGGATCGCCGTACAAATGAAACAGCGGCAAGGCCTGCACGGAAGGCATGCCAAATCATACCGCAAGCCGGCCGGAAAAGCTTGTGGACGGCCGCACTTGTGAACCGTTTCAAGGCTCACAAGCGCGCGCTGCGGCGCTCGTCGAGGCTATTCCTCGTCGTCGTCCGGCTCGACCGGTTCCGGCCGCTCCTCGGGCGGGGCCAAGCCTTCCAGGCCCTTGAGGAGTTCCTCCTCGGTCATCCGATCGGTCACCACCTCGGTGTCGTCGGCATCGGCGCGCTCACCGGTCGCGCCGATCAGCGGTACCTCGGGCTCGGGCTCATCCACCTCGACGTACTTCTGGAGGGAATGAAGGAGTTCCTCCTTCAGGTCGCCGGGCGAAATCGTCTCGTCGGCGATCTCGCGCAACGCGACGACGGGGTTCTTGTCGTTATCGCGCTCGAGCGTGATCGGGGACCCGGACGAAATCATGCGGGCGCGATGCGCCGCCAACAACACCAGGTCGAAACGGTTCTCAACCTTGTCGATGCAATCCTCAACGGTGACACGGGCCATCGGCTCGTCACTCCATAATGGTAGAATGTTGTGATTGCGGCTTAGCTACGCCCTGGGTTGCAAAAACGCAAGGCGGATTTTCGCAATCCATTATTAACTTGGCGGCGATGCCAAGCTCTGTTAGGCAACGCGCGGGGTCCGCAGTCATCGATTATACGGGTGCTGCGACGACCGGTCGCAGTAATTTTGAGACCCGCTGCTTTCCCTTGGTCGGCCCCCTATCGATAGCTAGTTGCCATTGCAACGCCGGAATTGTCGGCGAACCAACACCGATCCGGTTTCAATGAACGAGAACTAAAAAGGAGAATCATGACCGTCCCCGGAGAAAAGATCGCTCTATTCATTGATGGCGCCAACCTTTATGCCACCGCGAAGTCGTTGGGTTTTGACATCGATTACAAGCGACTGCTGCGCGAGTTTCAGTCCCGTGGCTACCTTCTGCGCGCCTTCTACTACACGGCGGTAATCGAAGATCAGGAATACTCCTCGATCCGTCCACTGATCGACTGGCTCGATTACAACGGCTACACGGTGGTCACCAAGGCGACCAAGGAGTTCGTGGACCAGACCGGCCGCCGCAAAGTGAAAGGCAACATGGATATCGAACTTGCGGTCGATGCAATGGAGCTCGCCGGCACGATTGATCATATGGTGCTGTTTTCCGGCGACGGGGATTTCCGCTCGCTGGTCGAGGCCGTGCAACGTCGCGGCGTGCGCGTCACGGTCGTCTCCACCGTATCCACGCAGCCGCCCATGGTGGCCGACGAGCTGCGCCGCCAAGCCGACATCTTTCTCGACATTGTCGAATTGCAGAACAAGATCGGACGTGATCCGGGCGAGCGAACCGAGCGGCCGCCGCGTGAACCGCGCGAAGGTCGCGAGCCGCGCGAGCGCCACACACCGCAGTTCCTGCAACGCGGACCTGCGCCAAGTCGCGCTTCAGTTGGAACCGCCGACGACGATTTCGACGAGGATTGATCGCGGCGCGCGACGATGTCAGCGCCCGAGCCGTCGCACGACTGTCCGCGCTGCCCGCGCCTTGTCGCATTCCGACAAAACTGGCGGGCCAAAGAGCCGAGCTGGTTCAACGCGCCGGTCAGTTCTTTCGGGCCGCGCGACGCGCGGCTGCTGATCGTCGGCCTCGCACCGGGGTTGCAGGGTGCGAACCGCACCGGGCGGCCGTTCACCGGCGATTACGCCGGTATCCTGCTCTATAAGACGCTCGAACGGTTCGGCTTCGCACGTGGCGAGTATCAGGCCCGCCCAGATGACGGGCTGACCTTGGTCGACGCGCGCATCAGCAACGCCGTGCGCTGCGTCCCGCCCGAGAACAAGCCCACTCCGCAGGAAATCTCCACCTGCCGCGATTACCTGGCGGCCACCCTGATGGACATGCCGCGGCTGGCGATGATCGTGTCACTCGGCCGCATCGCTCACGACAGCGTCGTGCGCGCGCTCGGCGCGCGTCCGGCGGCGATCCCATTCGGCCACGGCGCGTCGCATCGGGTCGGCAACCTGCAACTGCTCGCCAGCTATCACTGCTCGCGCTACAACACGAACACTGGGGTGCTGACGCCGGCGATGTTCGAAGCCGTGTTCAGAGCGGCGCGGGAATATTTGGACGGCGTCGACAAGGCCGCGTAGCACAGCGCTAGTGCGCCTGGCGCAACCAATCAATCACCTCAGCCGCGTTCTGATCGGGCGGAAACACCGGGTAGAATGCCTTCGTCACGACGCCGTCGTCGATGACCAGCGCCATGCGCTTGAGCAACGTCATGCCGGCGATTTCGAACGTCGGTAGATTGACTGCGCGGGTCAGCTTTAGGTCCTGATCGGAGAGAATCGGAAACGGCAGGTGCAGGCGCTCGACCGCCTCGCGCTGGTAATCCGTGTCCTGGGTGGAAAGCCCGAACAGCCGGCGAACTCCGAGTGCTATAAGCTCGGCGAAATGGTCGCGAAATCCGCAGCTTTGCGGCGTGCAGCCGCGCGCGCCCGGGATCGCATCCCAGCCCTCGAGATTGGGCTGCCCGGGTTGTCCGGTACGCGGATAGATATAGACAACGTTTCGGCCTGGAAGGCGCGACAGGTCCACCCGCGAGCCGTCGGTTGCGACCAGCGCGAGCGGCGGCAATTTGCAGCCGGAGAGATGGCGGGCGCCGCCGTCGTCGTGCGGCACCGGCAGATCGTCCGGCAACGTCGTCCAATCCTGCGGCAGCGTCATGGGGCGGCCTCCCGATACGACATGAATTCGAGCAGCGAGCCGTCCGGATCGCGAAAATAAACGCTGGTCCCCTGGCCCTTCGCGCCCGATCGCTGGACCGGACCCTCCTCGATCGCAACCCCGTAGCGCTTGAGATGTTCGATCGCAGCGGTGATCGGGCCGTGCCACTCGAAGCAAAGGTCGCTATTGCCGGGCTGCACCGGAAGGCGCGCCACCGGGCCGCCGGAGATGCCGGGGCCATGCAAATTGAGCTGGGTATCGCCGAAGCGGTAGGCGACACGCACGCCCTGCTTGACCACCTCGGCACCCAGCACGTCGCGATAGAACGCGTTCGACCGCTCCCAGTCGGACACGTGGATCACGCAGTGGTCGAGTTTCACCTTCGGCATCGGCTCATCCCTTCATGCGCATCAGCCTGCCACGCTCACGCTCCCAGCTGCGCTTGCGCTCGGTCTCACGCTTGTCATGCAGCTTCTTGCCGCGCGCAACCGCAAGCTCGATCTTGGCGCGACCCTTGTCGTTGAAGTAGAGCTTGAGCGGAACGATTGTCATGCCCTCGCGTTCCACCGCACCGGCGAGCTTCCCGATCTGGCGTTTGTGCAGCAGCAGCTTGCGCCGACGCTTGGGCGCGTGGTTGAAGCGGCCAGCCTGCAGATACTCCGGGATGTTGGCGTTGACGAGCCAGATCTCCCCTGCGCGCGCGTCGGCGTAGGACTCGGCGATCGTCGCTTTGCCGGCGCGCAGCGACTTGACCTCGCTGCCGGTCAGCGCAATTCCCGCTTCGAAGGTCTCGCCGATCTCGTAGTGGAATCGCGCCTTGCGATTGTCGGCCACGACCTTGAACGCCGTTTTTTTCTCTGTCATCGCCGCGACATCACCCAGGCTTCGACTTGATCTTCCGCAATGCGGTCTAACGTATTCTGCACTTTACAGAAATTCTAAGGATCAGCGGTTGTTCGCGATCCCATAAGCGCTCACATAGTAACGTTCTGTCGGGAGACTCAATATGGCACTGATCTGGCCGGGGGCGTCGTGGCCGACCGCGTCGCTCGCCGGAATGGCCGCCACCGTACTGGCTTGGTGTTGGGCGATCGCGCCGGCCCACGCGCAGGACGTCATTGAGGTTACTATCACCGTCAAGGACCACGCCTTCAACCCGGCCCAGATCGAGATTCCGGCCGGTAAGGCCGTCGCGCTGCGCGTCAAGAACCTCGATTCGAGTCCGATGGAGTTCGAAAGCAAGAGCCTGCGGGTTGAGAAGGTCCTCACCGGCAACGGCGAGGCCCTCATCAACATTCGGCCGCAGAAGCCGGGCCGCTACGAGTTTTTTGACGACTTTCATGCTGCCACGACCAAAGGCGTTGTTGTCGTGAACTGAGGCCCTAGTGATCGCCGCGCTGATCATCGTTTTCCGCGAGGTGTTCGAGGCGGGCCTGATCGTCGGCATCGTGCTGGCCGTCACCCATGGCGTCGCGCGGCGCGGTGTCTGGATCAGCGCCGGCGTGGCCGCTGGCGTGCTCGGGTCGTGTGTGATGGCCGCATTTGCCGGCCTCATCTCGCAGGCGTTCGCCGGTGCCGGTCAGGAACTGGTCAACGCCACGGTGCTGTCGATCGCCGTGGTCATGCTGACCTGGCACAACGTATGGATGGCACGTCACGGACGCGAACTCGCCGCCGAATTCCGGGCCGCGGGTCAGGCCGTTGCCGCCGGGGCAAAATCGCTGTTCGCGCTTGCGGTTGTCGTATGCGTCGCGGTTCTGCGCGAAGGCTTCGAGGTGGTGATGTTTCTCTACGGCGTGCTGGCCAGCGAGGGCGCCTCGGCCATCGAAGTGTTCGCCGGCGGCGTGCTGGGACTTGTCCTTGGGGCGGCAGTTTGCGCAGCGACCTATTTCGGCATGCTCAATATTCCCCAGCGCTACCTGTTCGGGGTGACCAGCTTCATGATCGCATTCCTGGCCGCCGGCATGGCCGCGCAGGCGATTGGGTTCCTCGAACAAGCCAACGTCGTGGTCGCGCTTGACCAAACGGTCTGGGATAGTTCGTGGCTACTGTCCGACGGCAGTATCCTGGGGCGCGTGCTACGCACGCTGATCGGCTACAACGATCATCCGACCTTGATGCAGCTCGCAGTCTACGGCGCGACGCTGGCTGTGATGTTCGTGCTGATGAAGCTGATGGCGCCGCCCGCGCGCAACCACGCGGTGATAGCCTAGAGCGAACCATCGTATCGGCCGCAGAGAACGGCGGCGGCGCATTAGTTGATCAATCCCGCGTGCACCATCGCTTCGCGCACCGCCGACTGCGCCTTTTCGCTTGCCGGCACCATCGGCAGCCGCAAGACATTGGCGCACTTTCCGAGCAACGACATCGCGTACTTGATGGGCGCCGGGCTGGTTTCGACAAACAGATTGAGGTGCAGCGGCGCCAGCTTGTCCTGCAGGGTCAATGCGGTAGCGTAATCGCCGCGCAGGCAGGCGCTCTGGAACTGCGCGCACAGCCGCGGCGCCACATTGGAGGTAACCGAAATGCAGCCGTGACCGCCGTGGGCCATGAACCCGAGCGCGGTGATGTCTTCGCCGGAGAGCTGGTTGAAATCGGCACCCATGGCGGAGCGCTGCTGCGACGCCCGCGTCATGCTGGCCGTCGCGTCCTTCACACCCGCGACATTCTTGAGCTCGTAGAGGCGCTTCATCGTGTCGACCGAGATGTCGATCACGGACCGCGACGGAATGTTGTACATGATGATCGGAATACCGATCGCATCGTTGATCGCCTTGAAGTGCTGATATAGGCCTTCCTGCGTCGGCTTGTTGTAATAGGGCGAGACCACCAGCACGGCGTCGGCGCCCGCCTCCTCGGCGTGCTGCGCAAGGCTGACCGCCTCCTTGGTCGAGTTCGAGCCGGCACCGGCGATCACCGGGACGCGTCCCTTGGCCTGCTCGACGCACCATTCGACCACGTGGATATGCTCGTCATGGGAGAGCGTCGGGCTTTCGCCGGTGGTGCCGACCGGCACCAGACCATTGGTGCCCTCGACGATCTGCCAATCGACCAGGTCACGGAACGCCTTCTCGTCAAGCGAGCCGTTGTTGAATGGGGTGATCAACGCGGTAAACGATCCCCGAAAGCGCGTCTTGGCGGTCATGGCATGATCCTCGGCACGCGGCGCGAAGGCTCCGCAGGTCAATTGATATCGCTTAAGGCGGGGCGACGAAAGCCCTACGAACGGGGTGGTAAAACCGCCTTGGCCGGCCGGTATTGGGCGCTTTTCCGCCAAAATTCGATGCGACTTTGAGTCATTCGAGAATGCGGGTGGCACTAGGGGTAGTGCGATTCGCCTGGTGGGGGATCCAATTTTGACACCACAATATCGATCAGCGCTTGTCGCTGCGCTCGCTTCTGTGAGCTTGTTGGCACTTGTTCATTCCGCCGCGGCCGAGGCCACGGCTTCCCACAGTGGAATCAGCTCGTCCCGGACCGCGGCCAAAGCCGCTAAAGCCGGCAAGAAGGTAACCAAGCACAAGGATAAGTCGTCCAAGCAGGCTGCGGCGAAGGACGTGCCGCTGCCGCGCGCCCGACCGGACGCATCGAGCGGCGAGGCCGCCCCGCAGGTTGCGGCGGCGCCCCCGGTTCGGCGCATTTCGCCCTCGAAGGTTCCGCTGGCCCAGGCACCAACGCCCGAGACCTCGGATGCGGATATCGGCCTGGTCAAACAGGCGATTGATGCGGTGCGCAGCTCCGGCGCCAGTGAGGCAACCCAAATCGAAGGCCAGATTTCGGATCCGGTGGCACGCAAGCTCGTCGAATGGATCATCCTGCGGGACGGCGACAACGGCGCGCAATTCGCGCGCTACGCCGCGTTCATCGCGGCCAATCCGAGCTGGCCGAGCGTGACGATGTTCCGGCGCCGCGCCGAAGCCATGCTGTGGGTGGAAGACACGTCACCGGTGCAGGTCCGGACCTTCTTCAATGCTTCGCCGCCCCAGTCAGCCAAGGGCCGGCTCGTGCTGGCGCGGGCGTTGTCGGCGCTGGGTGATAGTTCCGGCGCACAGGCACAGGTTCGCCAGGCTTGGCGCACTGAACCGTTTTCGGCCGACGTCGAGGGCCAGGTGCTCGATCAATACCCCGACGTCCTGACCCGGGCGGATCACAGGGTCCGCATGGAGATGTGCCTCGACGCGGGCGAAAGCGACGCCGCCATGCGCGCCGCACGCCGGCTCGGGAGTGCCGACGTGGCGATCGCGCACGTGCGGCTCGCGCTCAGCAGCAAGTCTGGCAACGCGACCAAGCTTCTGGAATCGGTGCCGGAAGAAGCCCGGCACGACCCAGGATACATCTTCGCGAAGGCGCAGGTGCTGCGTCGCTCTGAAAAGATCGCGGAGGCGGGCCAACTCATGATTTCGGCTCCGCGCGATGCCGCTCAAATCCACAATGCGGAAGAATGGTGGGTCGAGCGCCGGGTGCTTGCGCGCAAGCTGCTCGACATCGGCGATCCCAAGACTGCTTATCTCACCATGCGCGACGCCGTGGAACCGGTAAAGGAAAACTCCCGCGTCGAGCGCCAGTTCATGGCGGGTTGGATCGCGCTGCGGTTCCTGAACGAACCCGCGACAGCGGCGCGGCACTTCGCCCGCATCCAGGAGATCAGCATTCATCCGACGTCGCTCGGGCGGTCGCATTATTGGCTCGGGCGCGCGGCTGAAGCTGCGAACAAGCAGAGCGAGGCGCACGCCGAATATCGAGCGGCGGCGAGTTCTTCGGCCGCCTACTACGGCCAGCTCGCGCGCGCCCGCATCGGGCTTAGCGCGCTGGCGCTCGCACCGCCGCCGATCACTCCCGATAAGCGCGCCAGCGCCGAACGACTCGAGCTCGTGCGTGCGCTTCACATCCTCTATGCGCTCAACGAGCGCAACCTGGTCATTCCGCTGATGGCCGACCTCGGCGACAAGCTTGATGACGCGGGCATCCTCGCCGCGTTGGGCGAGCTCGCCGAGGAATACCGGGATCCGCGCGGAATGCTGCACCTTGGCAAGGCCGCGCTCGCGCGCGGGCTGCCGCTCGACTACTACGCGTTCCCGACGGTGGGAGTGCCGGACTACACCCCGATCGGCCCCGAGATCGACAGTGCCACCATGTTCGCCATTATCCGCCAGGAGAGCATGTTCAATCCGGCCGACTACTCGGCCGCCAACGCCATGGGCCTGATGCAAGTCACGCCGGTCGCGGCCAAGGATACCTGCAAACGTTTCGGCTGCACCTACGACGTCAAGCGGCTGAAGAGCGACACGCCGTACAATCTGCAGCTCGGCGCGGCGGAGATCGGCGGGGTGATCCAGGATTACCGGGGCAATCTCATCCTTGCGTTTGCTGCCTACAACGCGGGCCGCGGGCGCGTGAAGGAATGGATCGAACGTTACGGTGATCCACGCGATCCGCGCGTCGACCCGATCGATTGGGTCGAGCGCATTCCGTTTCAGGAGACGCGCAACTACGTTCAGCGCGTGATGGAGAATTATCAGGTCTACCGGGCCCGCTTTGCCAACAATGCAAAGCTCACCATCGAGGCCGATATCCGGCGGGGCGGCGGCGGAGACAACAACTAGGCGGATGTCATAGATCGCCGCGACCTGACCCTGGACCCCGATCGGCCCAGGGACGCGCGGGTCAGCTTTCCGACGTCTGCCAAAAGCCCCCGCGCGCTGGGACTGGTGGTTGAGCCTGCCGCCGCAGGATGGGCTTGACACCCGATCCGGTTTGACCAGACCTGCGATCTGATTGGCGAAAGCCAGCATTAGATCGGTCATGTCGACGCCTCCGCAACCGAAGAGCACGTTTGTCACGGCGCAGGACGGCCTGTTGCTGCACGCGCTGGAGTTTGGGTCGCGCGCGAGCGCGCTTAAGCCGGTCGTGTGCCTGCCCGGGTTCAGCCGCACGGCGGAGGATTTCACCACGCTCGCGAGCGCGCTCGCAGCCCAGGGCCGGCGCGTGATGGCGCTCGATTCGCGTGGCCGCGGGCACTCGCAGTTCGATCCCGATCCCGCCAAATACTCTCTCGCCGTCGAACTCGCCGATCTCATCACGTTGCTGACAGCGGCCGAGACCATGCCTGCGGTGCTGGTCGGAAGTTCGCGCGGCGGGCTGTTGATCATGCTGCTCGCCGCGGCGCGCCCCGCCGCGATCGCAGGCGCGATCCTCAACGACATCGGCCCCGTGATCGAAACGAGCGGACTGCTGCGTATCAAAGGCTACGTGGGCAAGCTGCCGCTGCCGCGCAGTCTGCAGGAAGGGGCCGAGATCTTGCGCCGCACGTCCGCCGATCAGTTTCCAAAACTCACGGACGCCGATTGGCTCTCGGCCGCCGGGCGTACCTGGCGCCAAAGCGCAAACGGCCTCGCGTTGACCTATGACCCGCGTCTTGCCGACGCTTTCGCCGCGTTCAGCCCCGATGCCGCCCCGCCCCCGATCTGGGGGCAGTTCGACGCGCTTGCCCAAACGCCGCTGATGGTCGTTCGCGGCGCCAATTCCGATATCTTGAGCGCTGCCACCGTGGCGGCGATGCGTGCACGCCGCGAACGCATGGAGAGCATCGAGGTTCGCGACCAGGGCCACACACCGCTGCTGGCAGAAGCCGACGTAATCGCGCGCATCGCGGCGTTTGTTTCAGCCTGCTAGCCACTGCTACTGCGAAAATGGAGGCGGCCATGCGGGTCGGGTTCATCGGCATCGGGGCGATCGGGTGGCCCACAGCCGGCACGCTGATCAACGCCGGTCACGACGTCACTGTGTTCGACACAGACAAGGCGCGCGGCGCGCGGTTTGCCGCTGAATTTGGCTGCCCGCTCGCGCCCGGTCTCGCCGAGACTGCCGCCAACGAATTTGTGATCGCGATGCTGCCGACTGGCGAGATTGTCCGCGAGGTGCTGACCGCGCAGGAGGACGGTGCGTTTCGCAAAGCGGTGCGCCCCGGTACCGTCGTGATCGACATGGGTTCGTCCGACCCGTTGGGCACGCGGGCTCTCGGCACGGAGCTGCGCCGATGGGGCGTGCACCTCATCGACGCGCCTGTATCGAAACGGGTCGCCGCATTCACCTCGAGCGGCATCCCGGTGGCGAGCACGACCACGATCCCGATGGTGATCATGATCGGCGGCGACAAGGACGCGGTGGCGCGCGCCAAGCCGCTGCTCGCCGATATCGGCGACACCCTGTTCGAAACCGGTGCGCTCGGCTCGGCGCACGCGCTCAAGGCACTCAACAACTATGCGTCAGCCGCCTCGCACGTTGCGCTCGCTGAGGCCCTGCTGGCGGCGCAGAGATTCGGACTTGATCCTGCAACCTGCATCGACGTGATTAATGTCTCCACCGGACGCAGCTTTGTGTCCGACGTCCTGTTCCGCAAGCAGATCGATAATCCGAATTTCATTGCCGGCTTCTCGGTCGGCCTGTTTGCCAAGGACATCAAACAGGCCGCCGACTTGATGCAAGCCGTTGGGCTGGACGCCCCGATGGCGCGGCTGACCTGTGAGCGCTGGGCACTGGCGCGCGATCGGCTTGGCTCGTCCGCCGACATCACGGCCGCAACGCCCGCCTGGGACCGGAACCTCCCAGATGAAGGGTCGTGATCCTGGCGAGGTATTGACCTGGGACCGACGTTTGGCTGGCGCTGGCCGAGGATGCGGATCACCTTGCCAAGTGTGGGAGCCTCGGGCAGATATGGCGCCTCCGGAGAGGTGGCCGAGTGGCTGAAGGCGGCGGTTTGCTAAACCGTTATACGGTCTAAAGCCGTATCAAGGGTTCGAATCCCTTCCTCTCCTCCAGAATACCGTCGCTGCGCGTAGCCCGCTGTCGCCTCACCCCTTGATTATCCAGCATTTACGGGCCATACCTGCCGCTGAGCGTCGCGGGGCGTCGCCCCCTTATGGTCTTCAAGTCGTATGACCAGGTCGTAGGTTGGGCATCATGGGCGGTATTTCGGGCATCCATTTTCTCACCGATCAAACAATTCGGAAATCGAACCCCCCGGCGATGCTGCGGGATGGCGGCAATCTGTTCGTGCTGGTCAAGGCCGGCAAGAAGGGCGTCAGCCGATCATTCGTCTTCCGCTACCAGCGCGACGGACGCGATCGCCACATGGGACTCGGCGCCTACCCGCAGGTCTCACTAGCTGCAGCCCGCGTAGAAGCCGCCAAGACGCGTGATCAGCTTGCCGCCGGCGCCGACCCTCTTGACCAGCGTAACAGCGCCAAGGCCGCCAAACGCCTAGCCGCAGCCCATGCGAAGACCTTCGACGAATGCCGCGACGAGTTCATCGCCCGCAACCAGCGCGAATGGACCAATCCGAAGCACGCGGCGCAATGGGTGAGCAGCCTCACGCGCTACATAACACCGGTGTTTGGCAGGCTGCCGGTGCAGGCCGTCAACCGTGCCGCCGTCATCCGCGCTCTCGATCTGATCTGGCGAGTAAAGACCGAAACGGCCGAGCGCACGCGCGCACGCGTCGAACGCATTCTCGATTTTGCCGAGGCCAGAGGCTACCGGCCGGAGGGCAGCAACCCGGCGAGGCGTGGCGCCATCAAGGCCGCGCTCGGCTCGCAGAAGAAGCGCGTCAAGCATCACGCCGCCCTGCCCTACGCCGAACTGCCCGCGTTCATGAAAGCACTGCGCGAACGACCGGCGACCGCCGCCCTGGCATTGCGGTTTGCGATTCTGACAGC